>JBBSJO010000134.1:0-11629 GCA_038257185.1 Rhodobacterales bacterium
AAATAGTCGCGCAGGATGCGTCCGTAGATCGCCTTGAGCTGGTGGATGTGCTCCACCCGCACGTGTTCGTCCACCTGGTGCATCGACTGGCCCACCAGCCCGAATTCCACCACCGGGCAATGCGCCTTGACGAAACGGGCGTCCGAGGTGCCGCCTGTCGTAGAAAGCACCGGCTTCACGCCGGTCTCCGCCTCTACCGACCGCGCCACGAGGTCGGACAAGGCACCCGGCGGCGTGAAGAAGCTTTCGCCCGAGATCTTCACCGCCAACTCCACCTTCACGCCAAAGGCCTCGCGCACCCGCGCCGCTTCCGTTTCCAGCCAGTCCGTCAGGCTCGCCCCCGAATGGGTGTCGTTGAAGCGGATATTGATCGTCGCGGTGCAGGCCGCCGGGATCACATTTGTCGCGGGATTGCCGGTGTCCACCGTTACGACGGCCAGCGTCGAAGGGTCGAAATGCTCTGTCCCTGCATCCAACTCGTGCGAGGCCAGCCGATCCATCAGCCGCACCATGGCGTTCAGCGGGTTGTTCGCCCGGTGCGGATAGGCGGAGTGCCCCTGCTTTCCCACCACCCGGAACTTTGCCGTCATCGACCCGCGCCGCCCGATCTTCATCATCTCGCCCATGGTGTCGGGGCAGGTCGGCTCCCCCACAAGGCAGACGTCCATCCGCTCGCCCTGCGCGTTCATGTAGTCGAGCAGGGCGGTCGTGCCGTCCAGAGCATCTGCTTCCTCGTCCCCGGTGATGGCAATCACGACCGACCCGTCGGGGGGCGTGTCCTTCACGAAATCCACCGCCGCCGCGACAAAGGCCGCAACGCCCGATTTCATATCCGTAGTGCCGCGCCCGTACATGATCCCGTCATGCACCTCCGCCCCGAAGGGGGGATGCGTCCAGGCCGCCTCGTCCCCCACCGGCACCACATCGGTATGTCCGTTGAAGCCGAAGGACCTGCGGTTGCCCTTGGTACCCCAGCGCGCAAAGAGGTTGCGGATGCCGCCCCGGTCCGCCCAGGCACAGTCGAAACCCGCATCGGTCAGCACACCGTACAGAATATCCAGGGCCCCTTCGTCCGCCGGAGTGACAGAGGCGCATCGGACGAGTTGGGCGGTGAGGTCGGCGGGGTCGAGGCCGGACATGGGCAGGCTCCTTGTTGGGATGTATCGGCTAACCCCTCACTTTTGTGGCGAAAAAGCTGCGGTGCCAAGGGGGAGCCGACACGAAACCTTTGGACGAATTCGGAAAAGGTGTTAACAATGTGTTAATAATATGACCCGAGGCAGGGTAGCAGCAGTCCGGACAGCACCTGAAAACAGGGCTTTCCATCTCTCACGACGATAGGCGCACGGGCTTTGTCCGTGCCGTGCTGACCGTCCATGCCTCGGCCGAAGGTGTGGGGCAGAGCTGTGGTTAAAGCGTCGAAACTTCCGATTCAGACGGTCCGCGAAGGAGCCAACGCCAACCAGATGGCGCAAACGATCTTCGGGGACGGCGTGTCAGTGGTCAACGCCACCTACTACGGCGACAACGACTCTGCAGGGATCTATTCGAACGGCGACACCCTCGCGCCGGGTGTGACGCCCGGCAACACCGGGGTCATCCTGTCAACCGGCAATGCCGAGAGCTTCACGAACGCCAGCGGTCAGTCAAACCAGCGCGCCAATACCTCGACCGACACCTCCGGGACCAACAACTACAGCCCCTACAATTCCGTGGCTGGCGCCCGCACCTACGACGCGGTGACCCTCGATGTCGATTTTGTGCCCGACCACGCCGTCATGACGATGCAGTTCGTCTTCTCTTCCGAAGAATACCCGGAGTTCGAGAATTCGATCTATCAGGATTTCGTCGGCGTCTGGATCAACGGCTCACTGGTGCCGATGGACGTGGGAAATGGCGATGTCGACCCCGGCAACTTCAACACGATCAACAACATCAACATGTACGTCAACAACCAGAATGACGAATTCAACACCGAGATGGACGGCTTCACCATCACGCTGACACTGACGATGTTTGTCAATCCGGGCGTGGTGAATTCCATGCGCATCGCCATCGCCGACGTGTCAGACAGCAACTACGATTCCAACCTGCTGATCGCGGGCAATTCGATACAGACCGATTTGGTCGCGATTTCCGACGACATCAACCTGTTCCCCGACGGCGACAAGGTGATCGACGTTCTGGGCAACGACATCAACCACGGCGGCGGCACGCTGACGATCACGCATATCAACGGCGTCGGGGTGTCGGCGGGCGATATCATCACCCTGCCCACGGGTCAGACCGTCAGCCTCAATGCAAACGGCACCTTCACAGTCACCGGCGACGGGGATGTCGAGAGCTTCAACTTCACCTATACCGTCACCAACGGCGCCGACATCGACGTGGGCTTCGTCAACGCCACCGGCGTCCCCTGTTTCGTCGCGGGCACCCTGATCGCCACCTCGGACGGGGAGCGTCCGGCGGAAAGCCTCGTGCCCGGCGATCTGGTTCTGACCAAGGACGACGGCCCGCAACCGCTGCGCTGGCTCGGCACGCGCAAGGTGGCGGCCACCGGCGACTTCGCCCCGATCCATATCCGCGCCGATACCTTCGGACGCCACCGTGATCTGCTGGTCTCGCCCCTGCACCGCTTGCTGATCCGCGACAACCTCGCGGAATTGCTCTTTGGGGAAACCGAGGTACTCGTGGCCGCGCGCGATCTGCTCAACGACCGCTCCGTCACCCGGCGCACGGGGGGGCGAGGTCACATACGTTCACCTGCTGTTCGACCGCCATCAGGTTGTCTTCTCCAAGGGGCTGGAAACCGAAAGCTTCCTGCCCGGCCCGCAAACCACCCGCAATTTCGAACACGAGGTGGTGGACGAAATCTGCGCCCTGTTCCCGGAAATCGACCCCGAAACCGGCGCGGGATATTCCCCTGCCGCGCGCCGTACCCTGAAACGTTTCGAGGCGGACCTGCTGCGCGCCGTCAAGGCCGCCTGAGATGACCTGGCTGGCGCTTACCGACCACAACGACCGCCGCCTGTCCCTGCGCGGTCTGGGGGCGGACAAGAAGGACACCCCGCTTTTCGCGGACGACTCCCGCACACTGCTGACGCGCGGCACCATCCTGTTCGAAACGCGCCTCTCGGCCGATGGCCGCCCGCAGGTGCTGTTCGGCTACAAGAACACCCATCCCTGGCTGCGCAGCCTCACCTTTCAGGCGATCCCCGGCGGGGGCATTGCCATGGTGCAGGTGCAGGGCAAGGCCATTACCCATGCCGCCATCCAGCACAAGGAGGCCGGGCGCACCGACGTGGCACGCATCACCTACTCTTGGGACACGACGGCGAAATGGGGCCGCATGACGCTGGAGCGGCCGGAGGAAACCCACGTCACGAGCGTGGCGGTGGCCAACCCCCGCCCGCTTTCGCTCGACGATATCCGCGACCTGATGCTGGGCCGCAACGGCCAGACCTTCGCCCCCGACATGATCTTTGCCGCCTGTTCAGACCAGATCGAGCCCATCGGCCCGATGCCGACCCTGCTGCCCGACACCCCGCTGGCGACACCCTGGGGCTACAAGCCCGCATCACAGCTCAAGCGCGGTGATACCGTGCTCACCCGCAGCGCGGGCGTGGTGCCGGTTCTGCATCGCCTGTCACGGATCATGCCCGCACGCGGCAGCTACGCGCCCGTGCGCCTGCGCGCCCCCTACTTCGGCTTGCAGCAGGACATCATCGTCTCTCCCGATCAGCGCCTTATCATCGACGGGCCAGAGGTCGAATATCTGTTCGGCCAGGAGGCCGTTCTGGTCCCCGCCCGACATCTCGTGAACGGGTTCGCCGCCCTGCAGGAACCCTGCGGGCCGACGATCCGCTACACCCAATTGCTCTTGCCCGGACATGAAACGCTGCTGGCGGCGGGGACGGGCCTGGAAAGCCTCTATATCGGGCGTATCCGGCGCAAACCCACGCATCTGGGCAGCAGCATCCTGCATCACCTCGATCGCAACACCCTGCCGGAGCATGGCCGCCCCGCCCATCACGTGCTGCGCTGGTACGATGCCATCCATCTTGCGCGCCAACGGGCCGCCTGAGGCGCGGCCTGGACCGGGCTCTCCTCAGCCATCTCCCTTGGACAACTGATCAAGCACCTGCATCGCTTCGCCTGCGCGCGCCTCGGGTACAAAGAGGTGGTCGTGATGGAATCCCGCAACGGGATTGACCCCCATGCCCCGCGCGGCCAGCGCGCCCGCGATCCGCGCGATGAAGCCCACTGCTGCAAGAGACGAATGGACGTTGAGCGTGATCATGCGGCAGGGAAACTCGAAGGCGAGTCCTGCCGCCTCCGCCTCCTGCCGCAGCAGGATCAGCGTCATCCCCTCCGCCTCGCGGAACATCATGCGCGGGCGCAGGTCAGTGGGCAGGGCAACCTCGGGAAGGGTAACAAAGACAAAGGTTCCCTCGACCATCGACGCGGACATCCCCCGCAGAAGCGTCTGAAGATCCATTTCACCGCTCATGCCTGTCGCCCTTTCCGGTATTCCAGTGTGTCCTAGTCGAAAAACGGCGTCATCTGTGCGATGATCACCGAATTCTCCTCAAGCGCGCGCTGCATCAGGGCACGTTCCTCGTCGTCGATTTCCTGACCGTCCTCTTCACGCTCGGCCAGCGTGCCGTAGCCCGTGACATCAAGTGGGTTGGTATCCGCTTGCTTGAGGATCGCGACTGTCTCGCGGACCGCTTCCGCTTCGTCGACGCCAGAGGCAAAGCACATCAGTGCGGCACCAGTCGCCCCCTCGGGTAACCCGTCGCCGGTCTTGCGTCCGATCTCCACCAGAAGGGTATAGACCTGCTGGCGTGACGGTTTCTTGGGTTTCTTGGTCTCGGACATGAAAGAGGCCGCCGCATTGGAATGCGGCAGCCCTATCCTGTTCATGCCGTCCTGAAAAGGGTCAGGCGCGACGACCCCGGATCATGCTCACGACCGCGATCAGCAGACAGGCGCCCACGACGCCCACGAAAAGCTGGCCGATCCATCCGCCCAGCGTGGAGCCGAAGATGAACACCAGAATGAAGTTGAAAATGACCGCTCCAAGAATGCCGAGGATGACATTCATCAGAAGACTATCATCCCGATTCATGATTTTCTCTGCAATCCAGCCGGCAAGGCCGCCCACGATAATGGCGGCGAACCACCCCAAACCTGTCATAGTATTTCTCCTGTTGATCAATTTCAGGTGATGAACCCGCGCGACACAGCAAAGGTTCCCAAAAGCAAACCGCCGCCCAGGTTTCTGGACGACGGCGAAAATCACAGGATCGCCGGAGGGTATCAGCCGCGCTTGCGGCGGATCGCCCCCATACCGCCCAGACCGGCCAGCAGCAGAAGCGCAGTGGCAGGCAGCGGCACGGCAGAAACGGCGTCGTCGGTCACCCGGACGAAGTCCAGAACAGCGCCGATGTTGTCGTTGCCGTCGTCCTGAAAGAACACCGATCCCGTGGTATTGGAAGCAACGGTGAACGTGCCGGAAAGCGTTTGGAACGCGTCGCTGCCCGCGACCGAATACAGGCCATTGAAGATGCCGCCCGTGATCCCGAAGCTGCCGGTATCGGTCGCGGTAGTGCGCTGGTTGCCGCTCAAGGCGAACTCGAACGTGTAGGTAACACCGGCAACAAAGTTCAGCACGACGGACGAAAAGAAGCCGGCATTGCCGGTCGACCCGTCAAGGTCGACGCAAGCGCCGCCCGTGTCGCAAGTGATGCCGAAGCCGCCGCTCTGGATCAGATCGACAGTACCGCCCGACACACTGAACTGATTGAAGGCAGCGTAGTTCAAGACAGAACCGCCCGCATTCGCCAGGTCACCCGAAAAATCTTCTTCAAAAATAGTCCCGGCCTGAGCGCCGCCGGAAAAGGCAAGGGTCGCACCCAAAGCCGCTGCAAACAATTTACGCTTCATTTTGTATCCTCAAGAATAGCATTTCAACCAGCGCTCAGATTACTCTTTATCGCCGAAATTTGCAAAGAAGATTGAGGTTTGGCGCTTGATTGCTCCCGTATTCAATCAACGCGAGAATTGCCTTTCCAGGTTCGGAAACAGTCGCTTCAATCCGAAACGATTGATGCCAAATCGTGACTAATCCCTTAGCAGTTCGTTGATGGAAGTCTTCGAGCGCGTGCGTTCATCCACCCGTTTGACGATCACCGCGCAATAAAGGTGAACACCGTTCTTGCTGGGCATCGAACCCGCCACAACGACGGACCCTGCGGGCACCTCGCCGTACATCACTTCGCCGGTCTCGCGGTCCACGATCTTGGTGGACTGGCCGATGAAGACCCCCATGCCCAGAACCGAGCCTTCGCGCACGATGCAGCCCTCGACCACCTCCGAGCGTGCGCCTATAAAGCAGTTGTCCTCGATGATCGTCGGACCTGCCTGCATGGGTTCCAGCACGCCGCCGATCCCGACGCCGCCCGAAAGGTGCACGTTCTTGCCGATCTGCGCGCAGGAGCCGACCGTGGCCCAGGTATCGACCATCGTGCCGCTGTCCACATAGGCGCCGATGTTCACGAAGGAGGGCATCAGCACCACATTCGGCGCGATATAGGCCGAGCGGCGCACGACGCAGTTCGGCACGGCGCGGAATCCGGCGGCTTTCCACTGGTTGTCGCCCCAACCCTTGAACTTGCTGTCGACCTTGTCCCACCAGCCTGCCCCCTGCGGGCCGCCTTCCTGATGCTCCATATCCTTGATACGGAAACCCAGCAGGACCGCTTTCTTTGCCCATTGGTTCACGTGCCACGTCCCGTCCGCCTGCTTTTCCGCAACGCGGAGCTTGCCGGAATCCAGGGCGTTCAGCGTATCCTCGATCGCCTCGCGCGTTTCGCCGGTCGTGGCGGAGGTGATCTGGTCACGGGTGTCCCAGGCATGTTCGATGGCGGTCTCAAGGTGGGCGTTGGACATCGGGGGCTCCTGATCAAAGTGTCACCGCGCTATAGCCGCGCGCAGGTCCTGGCGCAATCGCCCAGCGCCGATTGATCGAACGGCCCACGGCGGAACCTGCGCCTCTGGTCCCTAGCCTGCGCAAGCGACCGGTCGAGGCGTCACATCCCTGTGGTCAATCCTCGCCCCACATTGCATGCTGCAGGCAAACGGGCCACCCTGCCCCGACACCTTGCCGGAGACAGACATGAAAGACGCCGCCAATCATCCCCTGCGGGATGCCACGACAGACCGCGCCAAGGCGGAGCAAGCGCCGGACACCCCACAGACGCGGGCCCCGGCCTACCGGCTTGCCTTCAATGACGACGACTTCCTGTCGCGCGAGGAATTGCGGCCCGTGCGGTTGCAGCTTGAGTTGCTCAAACCGGAATTGGCGCTGGATGCGCATGGGATCAAATCGACCATCGTGTTGTTTGGCGGCGCGCGTATCCCCGAACCCGCACAGAAACACACCGCGCGAACAAAGACTTTGGCGGACCTGTCGCGGTTCTACGACGAGACCCGCGAATTCGCGCGCCTGATGACGCTGAAATCATTGGCCGGCGACGGCAAGGAAAATGTCATCGTGACGGGCGGCGGTCCCGGCGTGATGGAGGCGGGCAACCGTGGTGCCGTCGATGCGGGCGGGCAGTCCATCGGGCTCAACATCGTGCTGCCCTTCGAGCAGGCCCCGAACGAATACGTCACGCCGGAGCTCTGCTTCAACTTCCACTACTTCGCGATCCGCAAGATGCACTTCCTGATGCGGGCGACGGCGATTTGCGTGTTCCCCGGCGGGTTCGGCACCATGGACGAAATGTTCGAGGCGCTGACGCTGATCCAGACGGGCCGCATGAAGCGCGTACCCTTCCTGCTTTTCGGGCGCGCCTTCTGGGAAAAGATCATCAACTGGGATGCGCTGGCCGAAGCCGGTACGATCTCGGCCGAAGATCTCGACCTGTTCCGTTTCGTGGAAACGGCGGCAGAGGCGATGGACCTGATCGAGAACTGGACGACCGAGCCGCCCCGCGAAGAGGTGCCGGGCCGGGCGGGCGCGGACTAACGCTGCGGCAGGCCGGTCAGCTTGCGTGTTGGATCGGCTCTGCCTGCGGCAGCACGGCCACTTCGACATGATGCGGCAGCGTCTCGACCACCTGACCGTGATCGGTGTCCCTGATCGCATAGCCGTAGCCGGCCAGGCGGTGCTTCCACTCGCGTGCCGAGAGGGCCATCTCACGTTCCCGCAGGACAAAGTCGATCAACTTGGCAGTCTTGAATGGGTCGTCGTTGAACATGACGGACATTTCGTCGTCTCCAGATATGTATCTACAGAAGACAATCTGTGAGCGAACCATGGCGGGAATTGACCGTGTTTGCGGCGCAAAGAAGGTCATTTCAAGATGGCGCATGACGGTATGCCGCAAGGCATAGTCATCAATTAATATTCTAAATTCAAAGACATAAGCCCCTTCTTGTTCAACAGCGCTAAGCACCTGAACGCGCCTAATTCCGGCACCCGTTGCTCAAACAGGAAAATTCTCACGCAAAATGGCGCAGCGATCCCGCCCGCCCTCAGCCGAGCCCGGCTTCCGCCTCGATCTGCTTGCGGGACTTGCGAGCCCGCTCGGTTGCGGACTTCAACTGCCCGCAGGCCGCCATGATATCCTCGCCCCGCGGCTTGCGCACGGGCGACGCGTAGCCCGCCTTGTAGATGATCTCGGCGAAGGCGCGGATGCGGTTGTTGGACGACCGCTTGTAGGGCGCGCCGGGCCATTCGTTGAAGGGAATGAGGTTGATCTTGGCCGGAATGCCCTCGATCAGCTTGACCAGCCGGTGCGCATCCTCGTCACTGTCATTCACGCCCTGCAACATCACATATTCAAACGTGATGCGCTCGGAATTGGACACCTTGGGATAGGTCCGGAGCACGTCGAGCAATTCGGCGATGTTCCAGCGCTTGTTGATCGGCACCAGCTTGTCGCGCACCTCGTCCGTTGTGGCGTGGAAAGACACGGCGAGCTGACACCCGATCTCCTGCGCGGTGCGCGCGATCTCGGGTACGACGCCGGACGTGCTGAGCGTGATGCGGCGGCGCGACAGCTGGATGCCCTCGGGGTCCATCGCGATCTTCATCGCGTCACGCACGTTCTCGAAGTTATAAAGCGGCTCGCCCATGCCCATCAGCACGATATTCGACAACAACCGCGTCTCGTCGTTTACCGCACCCGGCACCGGCCATTCGCCCAGATCGTCGCGGGCCACCATGACCTGACCGACGATCTCCGCCGCTGTCAGGTTGCGCACCAGCTTCTGGGTGCCGGTATGGCAAAAGGAGCAGGTCAGCGTGCAACCCACCTGGGACGACACGCAAAGCGTCCCGCGCCCCTCTTCGGGGATATAGACAACCTCCACCTCGTGGCCACCGGCGATGCGGACCAGATACTTGCGCGTCCCGTCCTCGCTGACTTGCCGGGTCACGACCTGCGGAATCTCGATCACGAACGTCTCGGCCAGTTCGGCGCGGAAGGACTTCGAGAGGTTCGTCATCACCTCGAAATCACGTACGCCCCACTGGTAGATCCATTGCCAGATCTGCCCGACGCGCATCCTGGCCTGCTTTTCCGGCGTGCCATTGGCGATCAGCACCTCGCGCATCGCGTCGCGTGTGAGGCCGACGAGGTTCACCGGCCCCTCCGGCAGCTTGCGGGGGATCGTCATGACGTCTTGCGTGATGGGTGTAGAGGCGGACATGGCTCGCGATTCGGAATCAATAAGGATGAAGCGCCTCTATACAGAAACGCGCGGAACATGCACCTGTCATCTCTGCGTCACGGTGTCGTCGACCGCTTTCGCGCGAAAGATCAGCCGCCGCAGCGATTTGCCGCATCCTCGACCGCGGCGGTGAAGCCCAGCAGCGAAAAGGTGTCCTTGGTCTGCGTTCCTCGCCCGGATTGGCCGGTCGCAACGGCATCCGAGCCACGTTTCATCGCCGTGATGATCTGCGCGTCGTCCTCGGCTGTCGCGGGCCAGGCCCACTCGCCCTCTGTGAAAAGCTCGAAACTCGCGCCCGAGACATTCAGGTTCACGGTCGATCCCGGTGCGAAGGGATACCCACCGGTGAAAGCGACCTGCCCCTTGGCCCCGGCGGCGGGACGGTAGAACACCATCAGCAGGGTCTGTCCCCGGTTCACGGCAACCACGCGGCCATCGCGCGAATTCACGGTTTCCTTCGGCGTGGAGACGCCCCAGCATTCGGTCGGATTATCCTCGACAAACACGGACCAGTCGGTCTTGGCCGCCACCCGGTTCGTGCTCTGCTCCTGGGCGGAGGCACCCACCGTCAACAGTGCGGCGATCCCCGCCGCAATCCCCATCGTCTTCGCAATTTGCATCTGTCCAGCCTCCAGCCGTCCTTGACCTCAATATTCACCAGACCCTCCTGGCAGCCGTTCGGGCAGCCGCTCTCATGCAAGGGCCTGTCAACTTCTCGACAACAAGCATAATAGCCTCAAATACGCGACCAACGAAAGCCTGATTGGCAGGTTTTCGCCAACGGAAAGGATGAAACATGACCAAAGCTGCCCCCTTCGCGGAAATCTGGCGCGGACCCTTCCTGGAAAGTGTCCATTCGGGTCATGCAGTGGTCTGCGACGAGAGCGGCCAGATCGTCCAGTCCTGGGGCGATCCGGATGCCGTGGTCCTGCCCCGCTCTTCCTCCAAGATGCTTCAGGCCCTGCCGTTGATCACCTCAGGCGCTGCCGATGCGGCACGCCTCGGGACCGAGCACCTTGCGCTCGCCTGCGCCTCGCACAATGGTGCCGCGATCCACACCGAACGCGTTGGCAAATGGCTCGATACGCTGGGCCTTGGCGATGACGACTTCCGCTGCGGCCCGCAGGAGCCCGACGACCGCGAGGCCCGTAACGCGCTGATCCGCGCACACGAGAACCCCTGCCAGATCCACAACAACTGTTCGGGCAAGCATGCGGGATTCCTCACGCTCAACAAGCACCTCGGCGGCAATGCCGATTACATCGACCCTGCCCACCCGGTGCAACGCGCCTGCCTCGACGCCTTCGAAGAGACCACTCAGGGAACCTCACCCGGCTACGGCATCGACGGCTGCTCCGCACCGAACTTCGCCTGCACCCTGCACGGCATGGCCCGCGCCATGGCCCGTTTCGCGGCCAGCCCAGAAGGATCGCCCGAAGCGCGCCTGCATCAGGCGATGCGCCTGCACCCCGACCTCGTGGCGGGCGAAGGCCGCGCCTGCACCGAACTGATGCGCGCAATGGACGGCAAGGTCGCGCTCAAGACCGGGGCGGAAGGCTACTTTATCGCCATCCTGCCAGAGCGGAAAATGGGCATCGCCCTCAAGGCCGCCTGCGGCACGACCCGCGCCGCCGAATGCGCCATCGCCGCAATCCTCGTGGGCCTCGGCGCACTCGATGCCAACCACCCCGCGACCCTCAAACGGATGAACGCTCCGATCCTGAACCGTCGCGATCTCTTCACCGGAACGCTCAAACCTGCCCCGACACTCGTCGCCTGACCTCTTCCCCCATTCACTTTGCCAGATAAACTCTGGAGGGGGTCCGGGGGAGGCAAAGCCACCCCCGGCCGGTCGCCGCCGTCACCCGGCGCCAACTTCCTTTGC
>JBBSJO010000135.1:0-11533 GCA_038257185.1 Rhodobacterales bacterium
AGCAGTCTGCCTCATTTCCGGGCAGCGGCTGTGGCGGTAGGCGGTTCGGAGGCGAATCCGCAATTGCAGCACGGCGCGGCGCTTGCCGGATCGTGGCAGAACAGCACATGTCGGCATCAGGAAGTTCCGGGCCGAAACCCTCATTATACTTACCTTACTAATATAATCACCTACTCCCGTTGACATACCTTATTCTTTCAGTCAGTTATTGCGAAAGATCCCAGCCACCCTGCGGGCAGCCCGGATGTCACTTACCCTCGGAGCGCCCGCATGTCCGCATTGACCGTCCTCGAAACGAAGCCTGCAGATGTTCACCCAAGCGACAGCCCGCCTGACCGCGACCCCGGCTTTTGTCGGCGCTCGCTTGTCCGGCTGGCGATGGACGGGGGCTTTCCCGCCGACTGGCGGCTCGAACATCTTCTAGACCGGATCGAGCCCGTGTCATGACCCTGCCGAATCCGATGTCCTCCAGTATCGATCCCGGGCGCGATACCTTGCCGGCCTACGATGCGCGGTCGTTGATGGAAGGCGGCGATCTGGCGCGGATCGTGCTGGACGGTCAGGTCTATACCCTGCGCATCACCCGCGCAGGCAAGCTGATCCTGACCAAATGAAGATGCGCTTTTCATTCCCCGACGCCACACCGCCCGCATCCCCGCAGCGCGGTGCAGCCCCCGTCGGCGTCCTTCAGGAACTGCCGCCCGTCGAACTGGCCGCAGTCCTCTACTTCCGCGCCTGGTGCGAGGGCGGCCTTCACTGCGCGATGATCGCAAGGGATTTCCACCGCGTCACGGGCGATGCCGCCGCCGCCGAGGCGGTGGAGGATTTCGACACCCTGATGCGGGCGCTCGTGGGCAGTTCCCGCCGTCCGGTCATGCGCCACGGGATAGGCTGCAGATGCTTCGGCGGGGACGAGAGCGCCTTCGCCCAGATGATCGCCGCCGCCGCCGGGCAGGACAGCGACGATGCGCTGCTCTTTGCCGGCACCCTGATGCCGGGCCAGCACGCCTGGGCCGTCGTACATCTGGCGCTGCGGCTGGGGCAGGTGTTTCTGCGGCTCGCCCGCCGGCCCCGGACCACGCCCGCGCCCACCCACATCCCCAAGCAGACCTTCTACGAACACTGAGAGGACACCGACCCGATGAAACGCACACTCCTTGCCGCATGCGCCACCACGACCCTGACTGCCCTGCCTGCCATTGCCGTCGAGAAGGCCGCGGTGCTGGACACCTACGCCGACATTGCCGCCGCTGCCTATGCCGACAGCCTGTCCACTGCGCAGACCTTGCAGGACGCGGTGGAGACCTTCCTGGCCGAGCCATCCCAAGAGGGGCTTGAGGCCGCCCGCACCGCATGGCGCGCAGCGCGGGTCCCCTATATGCAGACAGAGGCCTTCCGCTTCGGCAACGCCATCGTCGACGACTGGGAGGGCCGGGTGAACGCATGGCCGCTGGACGAGGGGCTGATCGACTACGTTGACCCCGTCTATGGCGGTGCCACGGACGAGAACGCCTACGCCGCCCTCGACGTCATCGCCAACCCGACCTTCGCGCTCTCCGGGCAGGACATCGACGCCACCAAGATCACGCCCGCCCTGCTGGAGGACACCCTGCAGGAGGCCGACGGCGTCGAGGCGAACGTGGCCACGGGCTACCACGCGGTCGAATTCCTGCTTTGGGGTCAGGACCTAAACGGCACGGATGCGGGCGCGGGCGACCGGCCCTGGACGGACTTTGCCAAGGGTGCTGACTGCCCCAACGGCAACTGCGACCGCCGCGCGGATTATCTGCGCGCGGCCACGGCGCTGCTGACGACCGATCTGCAGGAAATGGCCGACGCCTGGGCTGACGGTGGCCCCGCGCGTACCGCGCTGATGGCGGACGAGACGGCGGGCATCTCAACCATCCTGACCGGCATGGGCTCGCTGTCTTACGGCGAACTCGCGGGCGAGCGGATGAAGCTTGGCGTGATGCTCAACGACCCGGAGGAGGAACACGACTGCTTCTCCGACAACACCCATATGAGCCACTACTATGACGGGTTGGGCATCCGGAACGTCTATCTCGCCAGCTATACGCGCCCCGACGGCAGCACAGTCTCGGGCCCCTCCCTGTCCGAGCTGGTGGCCGAAAAGGCCCCCGAGGTAGACGCGCAACTGCGCACCGAACTTGACGCCTCCGTCGCGGCCCTTGCCGCGGTCCGCGATGCGGCAGAGAGCGGCATGGCCTATGATCAGATGCTGGCGCGGGACAATGCGGAAGGCGAGGCGCTGATCCTCGGCGCCGTCGACGCGCTCGTCACCCAGACCCGCTCCATCGAACGCGCCGTCACAGCGCTCGATCTGGGCGGTGTCACCGTCGAAGGTTCCGACAGTCTCGACGATCCGAATGCCATTTTCCAGTAACACCAAATACCAGTCAGGAACCCATCACATGACAACCATCAACCGGGCCGCATCGACCTTTCTCCTCCTGCTGACGGCAGGCGCGGCCTCGGCCCAGGAAAGCGGCTTCACCTGGGAAGGCAGCCTCGAAATCGGCTTGGACAGCACCCTGTCCTCGGACGATCCGACGGCGGAGATCACCGACACCTACGGCATCCTCGAAGCCGCCTTCGAAGCCGCAATAACGGAACGGATCACACTTTTCGGTGGCCTGACGCTCGAATCCGTGACCGATCCGCTGGTCTCGCGCCAGTTCGACGACATGGGGATCTACATCAGCGAACTGGGCCTGCGCTTCGACCTGTCGCCCGCCACCCTTTCCATCGGCAAGGTCAGCCCTTCCTTCGCCTACGCCTGGGACGAAACGCCGGGTTTCTACGGCACTTCGCTGGCCGAGGACTACGAACTCTCCGAGGTCATCGGTGGCACGCTCGACTACGAGCTGGGCGAAACGGGCGGCACCCTGTCCTTCGCCCTCTTCTATGCCGACGACTCGGTCTTGAGCGACTCGCTCGGCACCAAGCGGGGGCGCAACACCACGGCGGCGGGCGGTGCCGGCAATACCGGCAAACTCGACAACCTCTCCCTGCAATGGCGCCGCGAAACGGGCGACACCGCCTATTGGGTCGGCGTCCGCCACCTCAAGGCAGGCACCGGCGACGTCTCGGACGAGACTGGTGCAGTCTTCGGGATCAGCCAGGGCTTCGGCAACGGTTTCACCGTGATCGGGGAGGTCGCGCATTTCAACGGCTTCGCAGGCACCGGGGACGACGCGACCTACGCGACACTCGGCGGCAGCTACACCACCGGGCCGTGGAGCTATTCCGCCTCCTTCACGGGCATCGACAACTCTGCGGCTGGCCATGACGACATGATCGCCGTCGGCGTCGATTACGCCTTTGCCAACGGGTTCGAACTGGGCGGCGGGATCGGCTTCTACGACATCGGCGATGTCAAATCGACCGCCCTGGGCGTGTCGCTGGTCATTCCGTTCGGAGGTTAGGGGCATGATGATCTGCCATTGCAACGGCATCTCGGATCACGACATCCGCGCGACCGTCGACTGGATGCGCGCAGCGGACCCCGGGACGATCATCACCCCCGGCACGATCTACCGCGCGCTTGGCAAGCGCGCGGATTGTGGCGGATGCCTGCCGCTCTTCCTTGACACCATGCGGGCATGTCATAGCCTCGAAGTACCCATGCATCTGCGCGGACTGCGCCGCGCCACCACACAGGGAAAGCACCATGAAGGGCGACACGAAGATCATCGAATATCTCAACAGCGCATTGCGCAGTGAACTGACGGCGGTCAGCCAGTACTGGCTGCATTACCGCCTTCAGGATGATTGGGGTTTCGGAAAGATCGCCGCCAAGTCCCGCGAGGAAAGCATCGAGGAGATGAACCACGCCGACCGGCTGATCGAACGGATCATCTTTCTCGAAGGGCATCCCAACCTGCAGAAGCTCGACCCGCTGCGCATCGGGCAGGACCTGAAGGAAACGCTGGAAGCCGATCTGGCCGCCGAACACGACGCGCGCACGCTCTATATCGAGGCGCGCAACCACTGCGACAGCGTTGCGGATTTCGTCAGCAAGAACCTCTTCGAGGACCTGATCAAGGACGAGGAAGGCCACATCGACTTCCTCGAAACCCAGTTGCACCTCTACGATACCCTCGGCGCGGCGGGCTTCGGCCAAGTGAACGCGGAGTCGGCAGACAAGGCGAAATGAACCTCGCCGAATGCCTCAGAGACACCGTCGCCTCTGAGGCATCCAACCTGCCGACGCTGTGACGCCTATCGCCGCCCGACAGATTTCAGACTGTCGAAGGCAATGCCCGTCTCCGCTTCGTATTCCGCTTCGTCCCAGAAGCCGATCAGGATACCGCTCTTCGCGGCGACCTTCTGACGTGCGAGAACGGCAGGCGTGGCGGTGATCCGGGTGTGATGGCGCATCCCCCAGTCGAGCAGGGCACTTTCCATTCTGGCGCGCACTTTTGCATGTTCCTCAGCCTCCGACGCCCCGATATCCGACAGTTCCTGCGGGTCCGTCTCCAGATCGAAAAGCACAGGCCGGAACCCTTCGCAGCGGATGTATTTCCACCGCCCGTCGAAGATCATCGTGGTATGCGCATCCTCCTGCGGCTGATCCAGCAGGCGCGCCATGTCTGACCAGTGGTAGTCGTGCTGGCTGATCGCGTAGCTGCGGGAAAAGCCCTCCGTGCCGTGCAGGATCGGCGTCAGGTCGCGGCCTTCGATGACATGCGGCTTCGGCGCGCACCCCAGCGCGTTCATGAAGGTGGGGGCGAGGTCGATCATCTCTACCAACGCATGTGAGACGCGGCCGCGAGTGCTCTCCGCCTCCGGCCTCGGATCGGCGATGATCAGAGGCACCTTCACCGCTGTCTCGTGATAGAAATCCTTGTCGCCCATCCAGTGGTCGCCCATGTAGTCGCCATGATCGGAGGTGACAGCGATGATGGTGTTCTCGCTCAGCCCCGCCTCCGCCATCCATGCAAAGAGCCGCCCGAGGTTGTCGTCGAGTTGCTTGATCAGCCCCATGTAGGCGGGCAACACGTGTTCGCGCACCTCGTCGCGCGCGAAGCTCTGGCTGACCCGGGACTTGAGATAGGCCTGCATCAGGGGGTGGTCGGTGTCCTTTTCGGCCTCCGACCGGATCGGCGGGACGATGTGGGTTTCGTCATACATGTCATGATAGGGCGCAGGGACGATATAGGGCCAATGCGGCTTGATGTAGGAAAGGTGGCACATCCACGGGCGGCCATCCGCCTCTGCCTCCTGCATGAAGGCGATGGCGCGGTCGGTCATATAGGCGGTCTCGGAATGCTCCTCGGGCACGTCGGCAGGCAGGCGGGAGTTCTTGAGCAGCCAGGCGGACAACCTTTCGCCGTCGTCACCGAGGCCGGAATTGGCGAAATCCCCCCAGGGGTTATCGGACGTGTAGCCTTTTGAGACGAGGTAGTCGTCATAGGCAGACCAGTTCTGCCGCGCGCTGTCGGGGTGCAGTCCATCGTCCCGCTCGAAGGGTTCGAAGCCGCATTCAGCGACCCGCACCCCGATCTCGCTGGCCGGATCAATGCCGAGCCACGCCATCCCTTCCGCATCGGCTGTCATATGGGTCTTGCCAACCAGCACTGCCCGCGCTCCAACCTCGCGCAGGTGATCGCCCAGCGTCGGCTCCCCGATCCGCAAGGGCATCCCGTTCCAGGTGGAGCCGTGACTGCGCACATACCGCCCAGTATAGGCGGACATGCGCGACGGGCCGCAGACAGGGGATTGCACGTAGGCATTGGTAAAGCGCACCCCCCGCGCGGCAAGCGCATCGATATGCGGCGTGTCCAGATGCGGATGGCCGTAGCAGCTCAGGTAATCGAACCGAAGCTGGTCGGCCATGATCCACAACACGTTGGGGCGTTTCGTCATTCCTGCACTTCCTTATCGAGAATTTCGCTGACGGGCCTGCGGAGAAAATCCTCCAGCCGATCAAGGAACCCCGCAAAGGTGCGGATTTCCTCTTCCGAAAAGACCTCCCTCAGTGCCGCGCGCCGTCGGGCCATCACGGGTGCCGCCTTTTCGTAGGCTTCCCTGCCCTTTGCGGTCGCCTGAACGATGGTTTGCCGTCCGTCTTCCGTGTCGCGGTGCATGGTGACGAAACCCTTGTGGCACATATCGGGCAACGCACGGCTGAGCAGCGAATGATCCGCCCGCTGGATCGCGGAAAGGTCGCGGATGGTCAGCGGCCCCGCTTCGTGAAGATCCCAGAGGGTGCGCCACTCCACCACCGACAGGCCCCCGCCGATCTCGAGAAACTTGCGGCTTTGGGTGCGCGATGCGGCATAGACCGCAGGCAGGCGCGCAAAGATGTTCAGACCCTCACGCTCCATACGGGCGCGTATCTGTCCGGCATCGACCTTCATTTGCTGAGCCATCCCTGCTCCTCCCCTGCTTCCGATCATGACTGGAAAAATTTTACGTGACAAGTCATATAAATTTTGCGACCCTGAACACACGCCCGGAAAACGGGCCGCCGTGGCTTTGGAGGAAGGCGCGGGATCCAGGGAGGACAACATGATCAGAACATCCATTTTCGGTGCCGTCATTGCACTCGCACCGCTGGCAGCACTCGCTCAGGCGAACCTCACGGCAGAAACGACGGGGCCCGGTTCGACCCCGCATTACATCGACACCACGCTGGCCGCGATTCTTGACAGCCAGGGCATCGCGACCATGCAGATCACCGAAGGTGCGACGCTCACGAACTCGGTTCAGGCGGTCGCCGAAGGGCGGCTCGACATGGCCCCCGCGCCGCTGATCCTGCCGTTCCTGCTGTCCAAGGGCATCGGCCCCTACAGCGGCGTCGGCGCGGAAAGGGGCGCCGAGCTTGCATCGAACCTGCGGGTGATCTTCTGGAACTCCGGTTCCGCCCAGATGTTCGGCTTTTACAACAACAATCCCATCGCCGACGTCCGCGACCTCAAGGGCAAGCGGATCTGGAACGGCCCGCCGCGCGGTGCCGCGCTGACCTCGGGACGTGCGATGATCCAGTTGCTGTCGGGCCTAAAGGACGGTGAAGGTTACGAAGGCGTCCAGACGCCCTGGCCCGATACCGTGTCCACAATCACCGGCGGCGGCGCGGACGCCTGGACGATTCCCGAAGGACTGCCCTCGGGCCGCGAGATTTCCATCGCAGCGGCAGGGGGGATCACGATCTATGACGTGCCCTCGGACCTTCTGGCCAGCGAGCTCGGCCAGCAGATCGTCGCCGCCCCCGGCCACGCGCCCTATTCGGTTCCGGTCGAGGATTTTCGCGCGGCCTACGCGGGCAATGACATCACGGTGGTGACGGATGACGACACCTTCGACAGCTTCGCCACGGCCTTCGGCCAGATCGTGCGGGCCTCGATGGACGAAGACCTCGTCTATGCCATCACCAAGGCCTACCTCGAAAGCGAATCCCGCTTCATCGAAGGCTCGCCGCGGGGGCCGTTTTCCAAGCTCAGCTTCGGCGATCTGGATGGTGTGACGCAAGGCGCCTGCGGCGCCGTGCAGATCAGGATGCACCCCGGCGCCATCCGCGCTTTCGAAGATGCCGGTCACACGGTCGCGGACTGCCTGCGCCCCTAATACCGGCTAAAGGAGAGGCCGCAGCGGCCTCTCCCTGAGGATCATCGCCCCATGACCACGCAGACCCTTCACCCATCGTTAGGCCAGCGGGTCGCAATGGTCCTCGCGCTGGTGCTGGTCTTCGTGGGCCTCGCCAATACCATGCCCGAGATTGCCGGGCTGCAGGAACTCGCGCGCGATCTTACCGGGCAACCGTACTTCCGCATCTCCAACTTTGCGCCGGAATACTTCTATCCGCCCGTGTTCCTGCTGATGATGGTCATCGTGGCGCTTGATGCCAGCGTCTATCGCGCGTGGAAAACCGAAAAACCGAATCTGACCTGGCTGGGCCTCCTGCTGGATGCAGGGCTGATCCTCGCCGCCTTCCTCGCCGCCTTCGGATATCTGGTGGAGATCGACTCGATCTGCCTCATCGACCAGATCACCGGAGAACGCGCCCGGCTCATGCAGGACGCGGCGGAGCGTTCGGCGGGTGTGATCCCCGGCATCACCTTCGATGCAGAGGTCCCGGCCTGTCAGGCCCGCTTCGGCATCTGGATCCTGCCGCTGCTCCTCACCATCATCACGCTCTTCTTCCTCTACAACATCCGCGTCTGGGGCCTGCCGCTGGTGGCGGTGGCCAGCGTCGTGGTTCTCTATACCCTCGGCACGGCGCTGATCTGGGTCTACGACCTGTCCGACAACAGTTTCCTGCTGACCAAGCTGGGTGCCGACAACGGCGACGTGCGCGCCGCCGCGATCCAGAAGGCCACCAATGTCTTCGTGACCCCTGACGGCTTCATGGGCCGCTTCATGGACATCGTGGTCAATCAGGTCTTTCCCTACGTGATCCTCGGCGCGCTCTTCGGCACCTCGGCGGGCGGCACCTCCCTGATCAAGCTCGCCGTCCGCGCCACCCGCCACCTGCGCGGCGGCCCCGCCCATGCCGCCATCGTATCCTCGGCCATGTTCGGCACCATCACGGGCGGCCCCGTGACCAATGTTCTCTCCACCGGGCGCCTGACCATCCCGATGATGCGCCGCAACGGCTTCTCGCCCCAGTTCGCCGGCGGGGTGGAGGCGGCCGCCTCTTCCGGCGGGCAGATCATGCCCCCTGTCATGGGCGTCGCCGCCTTCGTCCTCGTGGCCCTGACGGCGGTGCCCTATACCAATGTCATCACGGCGGCCTTCCTGCCCGCGATGTTCTTCTTCTTCTCGATCTTCCTTGCGGTGATGTTCCAGGCCCGGCGCGAGCGGGTCGAGGCGATGCGCGAGATCCCCGAAGACCTCGTCATGCACCGGCAGGACTGGCTGAACCTCGTCATCATCGTCGTGCCGATCCTCACCATCCTCTTCCTGCTTCTGGGCAGCAAGGACACCATCGGCACCGGATTTCTCGCCAGCGTCCTGCCCCCGGGCATCCTCCAGACAATCACCAACGCGACAGGCGACGCCGTCTCCGCCGGCTGGTGGGCCGTCGCAGTGCTGGTGCCGCTGCTGTTCCTCGATCCCGAAACACGCGCAAAACCCTCCAAGATACTTGCCTCTCTGGCCGAAGGCGGCATCCTCATTTCGCGCCTGTTCCTGCTGCTTTTTGCCGTGTCAATCATTGCCGCCTTCCTCAACGAAAGCGGCCTGACCGGAGAACTGACGCGCGCCGTCACCTCATGGCTTGAGCGGGCGCAGGTCATCCGCATCTTCGGAACGGAAATCCCCGTGGTCGGCGGAGTCTACCTCATGCTGGCGCTCACCTGCGCCATGGTCTGCGCGATCATCCTCGGCATGGGCATGCCGACCGTGCCGGCCTATGTGACCGTCGCCCTCCTGATGGGCCCGTTGCTCGCAAACCTCGGCGTCAGCTTCTTCACGGCACACATGTTCGTCTTCTACTTCGCCGTCGCCTCCGCCATCACGCCGCCCGTCGCCATCGCCGCCTTCGCCGCCGCCTCCATCACCCGCACCGAACCCATGGCGACCAGCTTCGCCGCCGTACGTGTCGGCATCGTGATGTTCACGATCCCCTTCATCTTCGCCTGGTATCCCGAACTCCTGCTGATCCCCGAAGCGGTCACGATCACCGACGACACCGGCCGCAAGGCGTTGATCGAAGGTTATACCGGCGAGGTCGATCTGGTGGCCCTCGGCCTGCTCTCGCTCAGGCTGATCCTTGCCCTCTACCTCACGGCCTCCGCCCTGGCCCGGTTCGACCGGGGGGCCGTCAGACCGCCGGAAATGGCCCTGCGCCTGCTGCTCGCCGTGCTTGTGATGTGGAAGACAGACCCGGTCATGTGGTTCGGCATCGTCGCGGGTCTGGCACTGATCGGTCTGCATCATGTCCTCTCGCGACGGCAGGACGTCCGCGTCAGCGTGTAACGGCGTTGCGGAAGCGAACATTCTGCATGACAGTGCCGAAAACCCAAGGGAGTACGCAAGATGGACGCCACTGAAGTGAGGGAATTTATCGAAGGCCGCAGCGTCTACGGGATCGACCCCCAAACGCGCGAGGTCGTGGCCTGCATCGACTATGGCACCGACGGCACCTGCATGGCCCGCTTCGTGGACGGTGAAACCGATCCGGGGGTCTACGGTTTCGAGGGCGACACCTACTGGACCCGCTACGAGACTTTCAGGGACGGCAAGCGCCATGTGTTCCGCCTGGAGGCAAAGGGCCCCGGCGTGGCACAGGCCTATTTCGAGGACGGGACCATCGCGTTCCTGCAATCCCACAGCGCAAAGCCCGACGTCGGGTAAGGTCGGGGCGGCAGGAAACCCGCCGCCCCGTGTCGCTCATTCGATTGTCATGCCGATGGTCTTGCCGATGCTGTCGTTCCACGAGGTCACACAGTCAGCGCCGCAGCGATCCGCGAACTCGGGCAGGATCGCCGCCTTGACGGCCTCGGCGCGCAGCGCGTCGTCGGCTTCGGTCATCGGCACCAACGTCATGCCCGCCGCGTCGCCATGCGGGCAAGGGCCGGAGGTGTTGCAGGCCAATCCGGTTTCCGTCTCCGTCGCCGCGAGTTCAAAGATCGAGGTCTCGAGCCCGCGCAGGCTGGTCGTCAGATACTCCTGCACGCTCGCATCGAGGCCGTTCCACCAGTCGAGATTGGCAAGCTGCGCCGCCAGACCGAAGTTGACGGGCATCGGAGAGATGAAGCGCGCGGATTCGTTCCACTTCGCCTTGTATCCCGACAGCGCCCCGGTGATCGCGCAATCGACCACGCCACTGGCCAGCGCGGGCTGCACCTCGGCAAAGGCAATCGACAGGGGCGAGCCGCCAAGGTGGCTGACGAAGGCCTGCTGCGACGCGCCCGACGCGCGGACCTTTCGGCCCTTCAGATCGGCAAGCGCGGTGAATTCATCGCGGCAATAGATCACCTGCGCCTGATAGGTACCGAAACCCAGCAGCTTGATGTTGTGCTCTTTCTCGAGGAAATCGGCGTAGGACGACCGCCAGCTTTCGACCGCCGCTGCCAGTTCCTCCACGCTGCCGATCACGCCCACCAGATCGGTGGATTCATTGCGCGGCACCTCGCCCGAGTTGTAGGCCAGCACGGTGGTCGCCATCTGCAGCGTGCCGTTGCTCACCAGCCGGAAGATCTCGCCGCCCTTGAACCCAAGCTCCGTGAAGGGCTTCACGTTCGCGGTGATCTTGCCACCTGTTTCTGAGGGCACCTGTTCGGTCCAGAACGGCAGCTCCTTGTCGGTATACATCGACAGGCCCCCGATGGACCCCACGACGTTGAACTCGGTCGCGGGCATGTCCTGTGCCAGCGCGGGCACGGCCAGCAGGCCGGCCAGAGTAGCGGATATCAGTGTCTTCATGGTAGTCTCCCTGGGGTTGAACGGCGTTATCCGCCGGGTTTTGGATTGACGATAGTCGGCAGCCAGAGCGCGAGCTGCGGAAAGAGAATGAGCAGGCCGATCATGACCAGCATGGCGACCAGGAACGGGGCGGACCCCTTGA
>JBBSJO010000136.1:0-11424 GCA_038257185.1 Rhodobacterales bacterium
AGGCTGCGCTGGAAGAGCAGGACCTGCACCTGCTCTACAACGTGCCGTGGCCGCCGCAGGGGCTGTACTTCAAGAAGGAAGTGAACTCCGTCGAGGACATGAAGGGCGTCAAGTTCCGGTCCTACAACAACACCACCGCGCGTCTGGCGGAGCTGACCGGCATGGCACCCGTCACCATCGAGGCGGCGGAGGTCAGCCAGGCCTTCGCGACGGGCGTGGCGGAATCGATGATCTCGTCGGGTGCCACGGGCTATGACCAGAAGGTCTGGGAAAGCCTGACGCACTTCTACGAGGTCGACGCCTGGCTGCCGCGCAACTACGTGCTGGTGAACGGCGACGTGTGGGAAGCCGTGTCGGACGCCAACAAGGGCATCATCGACAGCTGCGCGATGCAGGCCGAGAAGGACGGATTGCAGGCGGCCAAGGACTACACGCAGTTCACCTATGATGGTCTGGAAGAAGGTGGCATGATCGTTCAGCCGGCCGGGGAGGAGCTGATGTCGGGTCTGCGCGAAGTCGGCGTGGTGATGACCGACGAATGGCTTGATGCTGCGGGCGACGACGGCAAGGCGATGGTCGACGACTTCAAGGCGATGCAGTGATCCATTGACCGTTGCGGCCCGGGCAATCGGGCCGCGACATACATTCAGGAGAGGCGGATCGCATGCAGGTACTGCGCAAGTTGCTGGACGGCATCTATATGGGGGCGGGTGCCGTTGCCGCCGTATGTCTGGTCGCCATCCTGCTGCTGATCGTGGCGCAGATGGTCGCGCGCTGGACCGGGGCGGTGTTTCCGGGGGCCGCAAGCTATGCCGGATACGCCATGGCCGGGGCCAGTTTCCTTGCCTTCGCCAACGCGCTGAACCGGGGCGCGCACATCAGGGTGTCGATCCTGTTGAATGCGCTGTCGGCGGGACCGAAACGACTGCTGGAGATCTGGTGCTTCGCGCTTGCCGCCGCGATTGCCGTCTATTTCACCTACTACGCCTATTGGTTCGTGTACTGGTCGTGGAAGTTCAAGGAAGTCTCTCAGGACCAGGACGCCACGCTTTTATGGATGCCGCAGTCGGTCATGGTGATTGGCGGCGCGATCCTGAGTATCGCGCTGATCGACAACCTGCTTTACGTCATTTTCACAGGCCAGCACCGGATCACCCGCGATCTGGTCGACCAGAGCTTCGGGGAGTGACGCGATGACCGAAGTCTATGCCATCACGATTTTCCTCTTCGTGCTGTTCTTCCTTCTGGGTACCGGTGTCTGGGTCGGCCTTGCGCTGATGGGCGTCGCCTGGGTCGGGATGGAGCTTTTCACCACGCGCCCCGTGGGCGACACGATGATCACGACCATCTGGGCGTCGTCGTCAAGCTGGACGCTGACGGCGCTGCCCTTGTTTATCTGGATGGGTGAGATCCTCTATCGGACGCGCCTTTCCGAAGACATGTTCAAGGGCCTTGCGCCGTGGCTCGCGCACCTGCCGGGGGGGCTGGTGCACACCAATATCGTCGGATGCACGGTTTTTGCCGCTGTGTCAGGGTCTTCTGCCGCAACCCTGACGACCGTGGGCAAGATGTCGATCCCCGAACTGCGGTCGCGCAAATATCCCGAGAAGATGATCATCGGCACGCTGGCGGGGGCCGCGACATTGGGTCTGATGATCCCGCCGTCGCTGGCGCTGATTGTCTATGGCGTCACGGTGAACGAAAGCATCACCAAGCTGTTCTTCGCAGGCGTCATGCCGGGGCTGATCCTTGCCGTCATGTTCATGGGCTACGTCGCCGTCGTCAGCATGGTGTCGAAGGACTGGAAGCCCACCCCCGAACCCAACCTGAGCTTCGGCGAAAAGCTCGCCAACTCGCGCTTTTTGCTGCCGGTCTTTGCGCTCATCACCGTGGTGATCGGGTCGATGTACCTCGGCTTTGCCACCGCAACCGAAGCAGCCGCCATCGGCGTCATCGGAGCGCTGACGCTGGCGCTGTTTCAGGGATCGCTGAACTGGGACAGCTTCCGCGAAAGCCTGATGGGGGCGATGCGGACCTCTGCGATGATTGCGCTGATCCTCGCAGGGGCGGCGTTCCTGAAGCTGTCGATGGGGTTCACCGGCCTGCCCCGCGCGCTGGCCGACGGGATCGCGGCAATGGAGCTGACGCGCTTCCAGCTGCTGATGGCGCTGCTGGTCTTCTACATCGTGCTGGGCATGTTCCTTGACGGCATCTCCTCGGTGGTTCTGACGATGGCAGTTGTGGAGCCCATGGTGCGGGGCGCGGGCATCGACCTCATCTGGTTCGGCATCTTCGTCGTCGTCGTGGTGGAGATGGCGCAGATCACACCCCCCATCGGGTTCAACCTCTTTGTATTGCAGGGCATGACCGATCACGAGATGGGCTATATCACCAAGGCTGCGCTGCCGATGTTCGCGATCATGGTGCTGATGGTCTTCGTGCTGATCTGGTTCCCGGAGATTGCCACCTGGCTGCCCGACAACTTGCGCAAGGGACCGGTCTAGGCATGACTGACGATGCAATATCTGCTCCACCTCGCATCGACCCATGCCCGCGCCTGCCTGATGGCGGGCATCGCGGCGGGGCTGCTGCTGCCCGGAGTGTCGCGGGTCATGGTGCCGTGGCTGCCGCAGATGGTGGCGCTGCTGCTCACGCTGACAGCGCTTCGTATCGGGCATCGCGCGGCACTGGGTGTAGCGCGCGATCTGCGTTGGGGACTGGGGGCCGTGGCAGTCCTGCAGATCGCCGTGCCCCTGACGATGCTGGCGGCCTTGTCGCTGGCGGGATTGCAGGATACGCCCGCGGCACTCGCGATGGTGCTGACCGCCTCTGCTCCGGCGATTACCGGGAGCGTGAACCTCGCGCTGCTGCTGCGACTGGATGCGGGGCGGATGATGCAGATCATGGTGCTTGGCACAGCCGCTTTTCCGCTAACGGTCCTGCCGGTACTGGCCTTCCTGCCGCAGCTTGGGCCCGCAGCAGCGGTCATCGGGTCCGCGTTGAAACTGCTTGTGGTCATCGTCCTGGCCACCGTCCTTGGCTTCGCCCTGCGCCTGTGGTTCTTCCCGCGTCCGACCGAGCGCCAGGTCAAGGCGCTGGACGGGGCTTCGGTGCTGGCCTTCTCGCTGATGGTTGTGGGCCTGATGGCCGCAGTCAACCCCGCCCTGCGGAACGATCCGGGAGCCGTGGCGCTTTGGGCGCTGCTGGCCTTCGCGGTCAGCTATCTGCTGCAACTGTCGACCCTTCTGACCCTGCGCCGCAGCGCCCTGCGGCTGGTCGCGGGGCCGATTGCGTTGGCGGCGGGCAACCGCAACATCGCGCTGTTTCTCGTGGCCCTGCCGCCCGACATCCTGCTCCCACTGATGATCTTCATCGGCTGCTGGCAACTGCCCATGTACCTCACTCCCCTGCTGCTGCCGTGGCTCTACCGGAGAACGCTGCGCGATGACCGATAGTCCCCGTATCCGCACCGTGGGCCTGTCCGGCCTGCTGATCACCTTCGCCGACCGCATGTCCGAACCCGCGAACCGCGCGGCGCTGGCCTTTCGCGCGGCGGTGGAAGCGGCGGACTGGCCCGAGGTGAGCGAAACGAGCACATCCCTTGTCTCGGCCTTCCTGCAGGTCGATCTCGCCGCGACTCCGGTGGATGCGATGACAGAGCGCCTCGAAGACTTGCTCGCCACCCGCAATTGGCTGGAGGCCCCCCTCCCCGAGGGCCGCACGCTGTGGCATGTGCCGACCGTCTATGGCACCGACCTTGCCCCGCAACTGGAAGAGGCGGCAAAGGCGGCGGGGCTCGACGTGGACACGGCGATAAAGGAACTGTCGGAGACGCGGGTGCGGGTGCTGACCATCGGTTTCGCACCCGGGCAGCCCTATCTCGGGGAACTGCCCGCGCACTGGAACATCCCCCGCCAGCAGGCGCTGTCCAAGTCCATACCTTCCGGCGCACTGGTCGTCGCGGTGCGCCAGTTGGTCGTCTTCACCAACGACACGCCCACCGGCTGGCGGCACGTCGGGCAGACGGCGTTCCGGACCTTCCGCCCGCAGGCGGAGGTGCCCTTTGCCCTGTCGCCGGGGGACGAGCTGTTCTTTCCCCCCGTCACACCGAAGGCGCTGGAGAAGATCAGGGCCCTGGACACCTCCGGCAACGGCGGCGCGGAGACGGAGGTGCTGGCATGACCGCGACCCTAACGGTGAAATCCGCAGGCCCAGCGATGAGCCTCCAGGACTTCGGCCGCCCCGGATACCGCGCGCAGGGCCTGACCGTGGGCGGCGCCGCAGACCGGGACGCCCTGCACGAAGGCGCCGCCCTGCTGCGCCAGCCGCCCAGCCACGCCGCCATCGAGATGGCCGGCAGCGGCGGCACTTTTGTCAGTGATGCGGACATCCGCATCGCGCTGACCGGGGCCGCGATGACTGCGAATATCGACGGGGCGGCACTGACGTGGAACGCCAGCCACCTGTTGCGCGCCGGGGCAGTGCTGACCATTGGCGGGGCGACGGGCGGCACCTACGGCTACCTCCACGTCGGCGGCGGGTTTGCCACCGATCCAACCATGGGCTCACGCGCTACCCAGCAAAGCGCCGGGATCGGCGCAGGCCTCAAGGCGGGCGACACTTTGCCCGTCGGCAAGGACGCCCGTACCGAAACCTCGATGAAGCTGCCCCAGGACAACCGGTTCTCAGGAGGAAACGTGCGCGTCGTCGCCTCCATGCAGACGGAGGATTTCACCCCCGAGAGCCGCGCGCGCTTTGGAGGCACCAGTTTCAAACGCGATGCCCGCGCCAACCGGCAGGGCGTGCGGATGGATCACGACGGGGAGGGATTCTCCACCGAAAGCCAGTTGTCCATCGTGTCCGAGGTCATCGTGCCCGGCGACATCCAGATTACCGGCGATGGCGCGCCCTACGTGCTGATGTGCGAGAGCCAGACCACCGGGGGCTATCCGCGCATCGGCACCGTCCTGCCCTGCGACCTGCCGCGCGTGGCGCAGGCCGCCCCCGGCGCGGCCTTCCGGTTCGAGTTCGTGACACTGAAACAAGCCATCGCCCTGCAAGCGCGCCACACCGCGCAGTTGAAGGCGCTGCCAGGACTGGTCACGCCGTTGGTGCGCGACCCCGCGACCCTGCGCGATCTTCTAAGCTATCAACTGGTCGGCGGCGCGATCTCTGCCGATGCCGATCCCTTCGAGAAGGAATACTGACATGCCATCCGTCGATCTGAACGCCGATATGGGCGAGAGCTTTGGCCCCTGGAAGATGGGCGACGATGCCGCGCTGCTGAAAATCATCACCTCCGCCAATATCGCCTGCGGCGGGCACGCAGGCGACGCCGACGTCATGGCCGCGACGATGAAGATGGCCGTAGAAAACGACGTTGGCATCGGTGCGCACCCCGGTTTCATGGACATCGCGGGTTTCGGCCGCAACCGCATTTCCATGCCCCGCAAGACGCTGCAGAACCAGATCCGCTATCAGGTCGCCGCCAGCGTCGGCATGGCCCGCAGCATCGGCGCGAAGGTGCGCCACCTGAAACTGCACGGCGCCATCGGTAACATGACCTCCGAGGACGAACAGATGGCCCGCGACCTCTATGAGGCGGCGCTGAGCGTGGACCCCGACATGACCGTGATGGTGCTGGCCGCCACCGCCCAGCAACGCGCGGCAGAGGCGATCGGCTGCCCCTACGCCGCCGAGATCTTTGCCGACCGCGCCTATAACGACGACGCGACGCTGGTGGACCGGTCCAAGCCCGGTGCGGTGATTCACGATGCCGAGCTTGCGGGTCGGCGGATGGTGGAGATGGTCAAGGCCGGCGCGATCATCACTGAAAGCGGCAAGCACATTCCGACGCGGATCGACACCATCTGCCTGCACGGCGACACCCCCGAAGCGGTCCAGATCGCCGGTTCCGTCCGCGCCTCGCTGGAGGCGGCGGGGATTAAACTGAAGCGGTTCTAGGGAGTCGCAAGGCGACAGCTCTCGTCAAATTCGGCCACCCGTCGGCAACCGGCCCGATGCGCCATACACGACCCGTCGCGCGCCAGCCTATTCAGGCCGCGGAGACCTCCATCCGACTGGCGCCGGTGACGCAATGCAGCGCGATGCTGGTGGGGGCGGTTGTGTTGGTGATCGTTATGTCGGTGCTGCTGCCGATCTTCGACCTTCTAGCCGTTGTCGCCGGGTAGAATCATCGCGGAACCGGCAAGGTCAAGGGGAAGATTCGGTGTCCGACGGCCTCATTGTCGCCACTCTCCGCAGGGCCTTCTGAACAACAGGATCGCCACAATGGTGCCATATTTCTGACGGATTCCATTCCCAATTGCGTCAGGGTCGACAATGCGCAGAAATTTCTGTTTTGCCGCGGATCACTGTTTCCCGTAAAAAGGGTAATCTAATCACCCCTCAACCGTTCATTTTTTTGCAGTAAGTGCAACTTATTCAATCAATTGAGTCAAATCCCATTTAAGGCGAAAACAAGCCCATCGAAACCGCCAAGCCCTGCGAAGCCCTGAACCGGGAGATGCCGGGACCTGATTACAAGCAAGAGAACCCAAACGTGATGCGCTCAGCAACCTATTCCAACGCCGACAAGGACACGTTGTCCGGAAACGGCATCAGCCTGAAGGTATCGCCCGAACTTCTGGCAGCCAGAAAGGCCGCGAAGGCGTATCAGACCTGCCTGTTGGCCGGCTTTGCCCTGCCGGTCTTGGGAGTGTTGGCTTTTGCTTTCCTTTATTAACAAGTGACTTGATTGGTAACGCTGTCTTCCTCTGTCCCTGAAACAGCTGTTCTGAGTATTTAACGAGTGAAAGCCGCGCGGCTCCCCCCGCGCGGTTATTTTCATTGTACCGGCTCTGTGGGTCCCAAGCTGCCCGCCCATCGACCGCGCATCATCTTGAATGACAGGTCAGGGTTGCCCTGAATCCCCGCATCTTCCCGCCTTTCGGCGTCTCCAGTTCAAAGGTGCCTCCGGACTGCGCGAAGAGTTCCTGCACGACGGACAGACCAAGAAGAATGAACCCCGCAGTAGCGCCGATCAAGACATCAGTGATCGCTTCGTTTCGTTTTACCATGCGGTTGGCGGCCACGATTGCCAGGCTTCGCTCCGGCGTGCGGACCGCCATGTCGGGTATCTGTGATCCCTCAAGTGCCACGGAGGGCGGGAGATCGGGCACCAGACGGACACAGGATTTCCGACAAGGATTAGCGATGCCCCGACCTGATGTACCCATTGATCCAAATATAAAAGTGGTGAGCCCGTCGGGGTTCGAACCCGAGACCTACTGATTAAAAGTCAGTTGCTTTCAGTTTCGCGTACAATGTCACCACATGTCATACGTGATCAATAAATGTGGATAACCGACCACATCCTTGTTTTTAGGGTTTGATCTGGAGTCTCAAGGCAGCTTATTGTATCTCAATCGGTGTCAGGGCTTCGCTAGCTGCGTGTCCCCCAGATGTCCCCCAAGGGAAGCACTGTCCCAAGGAGATGAAATGCCCCAGGCGCTCACAGACGCATTTCTGCGCAAGGTAAAGCCCCCGACCGAGGGACGAGACGAATATTCGGACACGCTCCGCCAAGGGCTGCGGCTGCGGGTTCTGCCCTCTGGGCGACGCACCTGGATGTATGAGAAAAGAATTCGCGGCGGGGCGAAGCGCAAGCACACATTGGGAACGTACCCCGGCATGTCCATCAAAGAAGCGCGGGACGTTGCGCTTGAACTTCAGCTGGAGGCAGAGCGCGGCATTGACCGGATCCTTGATGCACAAGAGGCCGCGAAGCAAAAAACACGCGCCTTGACCACCCAGAAGACCGTGCGTGAGGTGCTGCAGATCCACGACGAAGTGCACTGCTCGACCCTGAAATCGGCCAAGGAGCGGATGCGCTGCCTGAATGAAGCCCTTGCTCCATACTTGGATGAAAGGCTTGAAGACTTGGATAGGTCGGCCCTGCAATCCATCGTGGATAAGAAGGCCAGATCCGGCGCACCAGTTCAGGCAAACAGGATCGCAGCATATCTCAGCAAGTTTTCAAAGTTCGCTTGGCAGCGCGGCTATCAGACCGCCCACATCGGACACGGCCTCGAAAAACCCACGAAGGAAGTCCCCCGCGACCGAGTGCTGACCCTGGGGGAGATGCAAGCGATTCAACGTGTCTCCTTTGGAATGGGTCCTATCTGGGGGCCGCTGCTGAGGCTACTCATTGCGACTGCGCAACGGCGGCACCAAATCGGCAACTTGAAGTGGCGTGAAATCGACTTCGAGGAGAAACAGATCAATTTTGGAGCAGGCCGAACCAAAAACAACGAGTGGAACCATTTTGTCCACCTCCCAAGCCTTTGCATCCAAGAATTGCGGAGTATGAAGGATGCCGCTTCGGCCCGATGGGGCGTTGAAGGGCTGAACGACCGATATATCTTCACGACCACAGGGAACACGCCACCATCCGGCTATTCCAAGTTTAAGGCACGATTGGATGAAGCACTTGGCCAGGGAATGGAGCATTGGACATTCCATGATTTGAGGACCGGGTTCGCCACTGTGATGTGCGAAGCGGGTTCAGATGAAATCATCGTAGACCGCATCATGAACCATGCGGCGGTATCATCAGCGCCAAGCGCGGTAGCGCGGATATACAACCGCGCCAAGAACAGCGATGGGCGGCGCAAAGTCATTGATGATTGGCATGAAGTCCTTTGTGAGATCCAAGATTTTGGCCACGAACACATGCGCCATGTTGACGAAAAAGTCACACCGCTGTCCCTGAGCAAGACATCTTGAGCAGTACTGAAAAAATTCCTGATTTCACGTCGGGCTTGCCCCGGACTTCTATTTTCGTAGGGGCAGTTCGCCAGACATCTCAGCACCCGGCACGACTCTTTGGATGGCATTGGGAAATTACTGAAGATGTCGACTTCCTCACTACAGAACTCCACCGGCGAGGCCGAACAGTCTATGTGTGGGAAACGCCGCAATTTAAGGCCGTCGAATGGTTGATCGGGCAGAAGAGAATGCCTTTTCCTCCCGTCATGGATGCTGGATTGCATGGGACATTCTGCAAAATACTGAGAATTGAAGCATTGTGTCGGGATACACTTCTTCACGGCGACATCAGTTACGCAATTGGGAGCCTCGAAAAGGCCCTCCAAAAGCTAACGAGCGCGGCGGATGACCTATCGGAAATTCATCCATCAATACTTGAATTCCTCAAACAGTCAGCGTTCTCAGAGTTTGCGCCAGAGGAGTTGAATATCGCCCATGCCCAAATGAGCATCGGCGTCGGCGCAGCGCTGGGGACCCTTCAATCGCAACTGAAGTTCCAAAAAAAATTGCATAAAGATTTTTCTGGGAAGTCCGGCAAAGTCAAAGATGGCAGACCTTCGAACTGGGTTGCAAAATACATCGCACGGCAAGCTGCGGACATTTACAGAACCGCATATAAAGGCCCGATCACGTATGACGCCAACTCTTCCCGACCCTCCTTTCGCGTATTTTTAGAAAAGTTCTCGAAGTCCTATCCGGACGCTGAGCGTGCGGATAGCCGAGCGCTCGACCGCTACATAAGGAGAGGAGGATACGAAGGCACTCCCTTCGCACCAGTTAAGTAGGGGGGGGTGAAACTCTAAATTTTTCAGACTTTTGCCCCTGTGACCAGAACCGGAGTAGCACCTAACGTTAGCCCATCGCAATCAAGCCGAGGGCCTACAGATGCACCCCACAGACCCCCTTATCCGTGACCGTGAAGCCGCTGCCATGATTGGCGCATCGGTCTCAACTTTCTGGCGACGCGTCCAAGAGGGCATGATCGCCCGACCCATCAAAATTGGCGGGCTGAGCCGCTGGCGCAAAAGTGAAATCGAAGCAGTCATTGCAAAGGCCGAGGCCAACCGCGAACAGACTGCCGCCTAAAAGAAAACCCCCACCCGCAAGGCACGGGCAGAGGCGGTATTTCTTTCAGCGGTGAACAGAATATAGCGCAGATGCCACGGCCTTTCAATCCGAAAGGAACGCGGACCATGACCAACCAAACCAACATCACCACCGAACGCCCACCGGCGAACGCTCTGCGGGTAGACCGCTGGAGCGATATGCCCACGGCCAAATCGCCCGCCCGGTACGAAGTCATTGCCGACGATGGCACCACCAAGACGATCACCTTGGCAAAGGGCAACCGGATCATCCTCGATGCCATGATCAACCAGCCCGTCTACTGCGCCAGCCCGGTTCGTATTTCCGACCGGGTGTGTGTCTTGCGCCGCGACTACGGCGTGCCGATCACCAAGAAGATGTACCTCAACGACCCGGCCACCGACCGGATGCGGTTCGGCGTGTACTTTCTCGACGGCATCGTGCGCCGCCTGGACGGGGGTGCAGTGTGATTATGGCTTTTAAACTCCAGGTTGCACGTCTGCAGCGCCTCTACGGCCTAACCGCAACCCAGGCTCGGCTTGTCGCTGGCCTCTACTACGGGGAGGGGGCCGCGTGACTGACATCATCAAGAACAGCCGCGAAGCGATCCGCGTGACCCGTGGGGAGTTCAAGGGCCACGACATGGTCAACGTCCGCGTCTTCTACGACGCAGGCGACGGTGAAATGAAACCCGGCAAGCAGGGGGTCGCGTTCCGCGCGGCCCTTCTGCCGGAGGTCGTGGACGCGCTCAGCGCCTTGAAGGCGGAGGTGGCGGCATGAGCAACCGTCTCCCCATTCTCAGCAACGAAGTCGTTTCGCTGCACCAGCAGCTCTTGGAGCATCAGTCCAGTGCCGCCGAGAATGCGCTCCTTCTCGGTGAGGCACTGACCGAGGCCAAGGCTCTGTGCAGGCATGGTCAGTGGAGCGGGTGGCTCAACGCCGCATTTATCCCCGAACGCAGCGCGCAGCGCTACATGCTGCTGCATCGCTCAGGGCTTAAACCCGCCACGTTGGCGGATTTGGGCACCACCCTCGCCGAACGGTACGCGACCATCGGCCTTCGTCTCTGGCCAGGCGAAGGTCAGGCGACCATCGACAGCTTTGCAGACCACGACGGCCCGCACGGCTTCGCAATCTGGTGGCGGCTGGATAAGGATCGCCTGCACTACCGCAAGATTACCGTGGTCCCCAATGTGGCCGAAGTCGTCTGTGTGGAACCCCAGCCCTTGCTGCCGTGGCAACTTGGCGTGTTCCAGGCCGACACACTCACCTTTGACAGCAGGACCGTTGAAACCGTCGCCGAGGCTGACGCCCGCGCGCTTCACGATCAGATTTGGAGGGCAGCAGCATGACTTGCACAATCGACCCCGTCACCCTCGCCCAGGACCTCGGGGGCCAGTGGCACCGCAGCTACGGCGTGGCACCCTGCCCGGTCTGCCAGTCCGCCCGTCGCAAGGATCAGAACGCGCTGACGGTCAACGCCCACGATGGAAAACTGCTGCTGCACTG
>JBBSJO010000137.1:0-11411 GCA_038257185.1 Rhodobacterales bacterium
CGCCCTCGCGCGCCTCGATGCTGACGGTGAAGGCGGTTTCGTGACGGGCGGAATTGTTGATCGCCATCATCGGCAGGCCAAGGTGGTCGATCCGCTGCGACGTCATCGGCAGGCAGATCAGCCCGCGCCCGTGGGTCGCCATGAAGTTGATCGCCTCGGCATCCGCGAACTCGGCCGGGATCACGAGGTCGCCTTCGTTCTCGCGGTCCTCGTGGTCCACGAGAATGAACATCCGGCCCTGTCGCGCCTCCTCGATGATTTCCTCGATAGGGGCGATGGCACCCGCCAATTCCGCCTCGACCGGTCCCGGCTTTTCAAATGTCATCGCAGCATCCCCTTCTCACGTGCCCGCGACATAGACCTTCACGGGCGGCATTACCAGTGGGGGCGGGCGCAGTCTGTCGTTCACCTTGCCAGATCATCAAGCGCGACATCATACCTGAAAGCCATGGTGATCGGGGCATTGTGGTTCTTCGGGGTCTTGGGATCGCCGGCCACGGAGGCCACCGCTTGGGTCGCAGTTCGATGACCCGCGGCGGGTTCTGCCGTCTTTTGGCCCGGGCGGAAGGAACATGCGCTTTCGGTCCAACGAGGCTCCGCCACGCAAAAGGCCGCCCCCGAAGGAGCGGCCCTGCATCGCGGGATATGATCCCGGATCAGTTCTTGGCGTAGAATTCCACGACCAGGTTCGGTTCCATCATCACCGGATAGGGCACGTCGCCCAGGTGCGGCGTGCGCACGAAGGTCGCGGTCATCTTGGAGTGGTCGGCCTCGATGTAATCGGGCACGTCGCGCTCGGCCAGCTGGGTGGCTTCTAGAAGGGCGGCCATCTGCTTGGAACGGTCGCGGACCTCGATCACGTCGCCTTCCTTCACGCGGTAGGAGGGGATGTTGACCTTCTTGCCGTTCACCCGGACGTGGCCGTGGTTCACGAACTGGCGCGCGGCGAAAACAGTTGCCACGAACTTGGCACGGTAGACGACAGCGTCCAACCGGCGCTCCAGCAGGCCGATCAGGTTCTCACCGGTGTCGCCCTTGACCCGCTCGGCTTCGCCGTAGATGCGGCGGAACTGCTTTTCGGTCAGGTCGCCGTAGTAGCCCTTGAGCTTCTGCTTGGCGCGCAGCTGAATGCCGAAGTCGGAGATCTTCGCCTTGCGGCGCTGACCGTGCTGGCCGGGGCCGTATTCGCGGCGGTTGACGGGGGATTTCGGACGGCCCCAGATGTTTTCGCCCATGCGGCGGTCGAGTTTGTGCTTGGCAGCGGTGCGTTTCGTCACGGCTGTTCTCCTTTATGTAGCCCCGGAGGGCGGTAAAGGGCGTTGTCCTCTGGGGCGAACCCCCGACAGGAATCCCCTTGCAGGGCCCACCAACACCAATGAAGCCGCGCTTATACGGGGCTGTGGGGCGAAGTCAATGCGCGAAGACTGCGCTTTTGCGCGTCGTCACCTGCTGCCGCGGCACTGAGTTGCCGACCATGTACCGTCTCGCCTTGACGAACAGCGCGATCTGCCTAATTCATCACAAATCGGCAGCCAGACAGGGTTGTCATGCTACCAATGGTTTCGCGGCAGATGAGTAATGAGTGAAGACGAAAAGCAGCGTCAGGTGCTGCGCGCTTACGATGACAGCCCTCAACGTTTCAGGGACGGCCTTGGCCAGGATCGCTTTTCAGGCGCTTCAGGCGTGCTTTTCGAGCAGGCGATGGGTCAGACGCGGATGGCGGTCTGCCTGTCGGACCCCAACGCCAAGGACCAACCCATCGTTTTTGCCAACCGAGCGTTCATCGACCTGACGGGGTACGACGAGGACGAGATTGTCGGGCGCAATTGCCGCTTCCTTCAGGGGCCAGATACCGACCCAAAATCCGTTGAAAAGATCAGGACTGCGCTGGATAACGAATCCGTCGTCGTGGTCGAGCTCGTGAATTACCGCAAGGACGGGACCCGTTTCTGGAACGCGCTGCACCTTGGTCCGATCTACGACGACAACGACAACCTGCTTTATTATTTCGGCAGCCAGTGGGATGTCTCTGACGTTCATGCCGCCCGGGCGGACGAAGCCCACGCAAAGGCGATGTCACGCGAACTTTCGCACCGGATGAAGAACATGTTCTCTGTCATCGCCTCCATCGTCAACGTGACGGGGCGGATGGAAGGCAACGCTGACATCGCGGGTGCGATAAATGCCCGCATCCGTGCTCTGGGCCGCGCCTACGAGCCGACTTTGGACGACGCCACACTCGGGTCGATCGAGGTCGCCCATGCGGTCCGCTCCGTCCTGCAGCCCTACGACCCGGAAGGCGTCCGCTTTGTCTTCGCCGGCAACGGCCTGCGGGCGGAATCGAATGTCATCTCCATTCTTGGTCTCGTCCTGCACGAGATGGCGACGAATGCCGTCAAATACGGCGCACTGTCGACCGACACGGGCACTATCGACATCCGCTGGGACGTACGGGAGGCCGTCGGCACCCGGCGTCGCAGCATGATTATCGCGTGGCTCGAGAGCGGTGGCCCCGTTTCCGCCTCGCGACCTTCCCAAAGCGGTACCGGGCATAGCATCGTCGAAGCGATGCTGCGCACCGCCGACGGTGCCATTGAATACGATTGGCACCCAGATGGCCTGCGCGCCCGCGTCACCCTGCCCCTTTTGAATTAGGAATACCGATGTCAGACACATCTGCGACTGTGATCGGGGGCCCGAAAAGGGTTCTCGTGCTCGACGACGAGGCAATCATCCTGATGGACCTCGAATTCTCGCTTCAGGACGAGGGCTTCGAGCCCGTCATTGCCAATACCGTGGAGCGGGCACTCGAGTTGATCGAGGAGCAGGCGCCGCATGCCGCGGTGCTGGATGTGAACCTGGGCCACGGGCGGACCTGCGAACCCGTCGCCGAGCGCCTGCGTGCGCTCGGCGTGCCATTCCTGCTGCATACCGGCGATCTGGAGCGGCGCGGCGAGTTGGTCACGGGTTTCGACGCACCCATTGTGTCAAAACCCTCAGCTCCCGATGAGATCGCACAGGCGTTGCGCAAGCTCTAGAAGTCACGCCCCAGCACCTGGCATCGCCATCTGGGCCACCTCCGCGTGCCGGTGGCAGCTTGTGATATGATCGTTAGCCAACCCGCAGGCCTCCATCCAGGCATAGACGATCGTGGGGCCGCAGAACTTGAACCCCGCCTTCTTGAGGTCCTTTGAGACCTGCACTGACAACGGTGTCTGCGGCGGCACCTCTGCCTGCGTCGCAAAGCGGTTCTGCAAAGGCGCCCCGTTCACATAGCGCCACATGAACGCATCAAAGCCGCCCTGCCCCTCCATCTTCTGCCAGGCGCGCGCGTTTGCAATCGTCGCTTCGATCTTGCCGCGATGCCTGATGATGCCGGGATCAGCCAGCAGGCGCAGCACTTCCGCCTCGCCCCACTCCGCGATCACATGCGGGTCGAACCCTTCGAAAGCCGCGCGGAAATTGTCGCGCTTCTTCAGTATCGTGATCCAGCTCAACCCCGCCTGAAATCCGTCGAGGATCAGCTTTTCCCACAGCGCGCGGCTGTCGTATTCCGGCACGCCCCATTCGGTGTCGTGATAGTCGACATAGATCGGCTCCGTCCCCGCCCAGCCGCATCGTGCCTTTTCCAATCCCGTTCCCCTCGATCAAATGCACGACAAATGCCAGCTTTAAGACGGCGTTATGATTTCCGACGCAATATCGACCGCAGGGTCAGCGAGGAGTCAACCGTGGTCGTCAGCCAGAGAAAACACCGTTTCGCAGACGTGCCGCCGGGCTCGCAGGATCCGATCAGTTTTGCCGTCACTCAGCGCGATGCCACGACCATCGCCATGGTGCGCGAGGCGATTGACCACAGACAGACGTTGCTGGCCTTCCAGCCCGTCATCCGTACCACCGACGGCCGGGTCGGCTTCTACGAAGGGTTGATCCGCGTTCTGGATGCATCAGGCCGCGTGATTCCCGCCCGCGAATTCATGCCCCAGGTCGAAAACACCGAAACGGGTCGCGAGATCGACGTGCTGGCCCTGCGCATGGGTTTGCAGGCCCTTCAGACCAATCCGGGCCTGCGCCTGTCGATCAACATGTCGGCGCGCTCCATCGGTTACAAGGCGTGGAACCAGACCCTGCGCCGCGGGCTGTCCCGCAATCCCACCGTCGGCGAACGCCTCATCCTCGAGATCACGGAGGATTCGGTCATGACGGTGCCGGACCTCGTCGCCGATTTCATGACCGACCTGCAAGAGCACGGTGTCTGCTTTGCCATGGATGACTTCGGGGCGGGGCAGACAGCGATCCGCTACTTCAAGGACTTCGACTTCGACATGCTCAAGATCGACGGGCAGTTCATCCGGGGCATCGCCCATGATCCGGACAACCGCGTGCTGACCAGCGCGCTGATCTCCATCGCACGGCATTTCGACATGCTGACAGTTGCCGAATGCGTCGAGAATGCCGCCGATGCTGCCGTCCTCACGCAGCTCGGCGTCGATTGCCTGCAAGGTTATCACTTCGCCGCCCCCACGACCCGCCCCTATTGGACGCAGGCGCAGGACGGGCGCGCCGCCGGTTAGTCCGCAGCGCCCGAGTTGTCGCCGTCCGGCGCATGGGGTATGACAGCCTCAGAAGGCGGGGGAGTCGGCGCGGGTCAACATGGACACGGCACGACAAGTCATCCTCGGCCAACCAGGTAGAGGAACATCATTTCATGACCAATGTCGTCATCGCATCCGCCGCCCGCACCGCCGTGGGCAGTTTTGGCGGATCCTTCGCCAACGTTCCGGCGCACGATCTGGGTGCCGCCATGCTCCGCGAAATCGTGGCCCGCGCGGGCGTCGATCCTTCCGAAGTCAGCGAAACCATTCTCGGACAGGTTCTGACCGCTGCCCAAGGCCAGAACCCCGCCCGTCAGGCCCATATCAACGCAGGGCTCCCGCAGGAATCCGCCGCCTGGTCGATCAATCAGGTCTGCGGCTCCGGACTGCGCGCCGTGGCGCTTGCCGCCCAGCACATCCAGCTTGGCGATGCCGCCATCGTCGCGGCGGGCGGTCAGGAAAACATGACCATGTCGCCGCACGCGCAAAACCTGCGCGCGGGCCAGAAGATGGGTGATCTGCAATTCATCGACACGATGATCAAGGACGGCCTCTGGGACGCGTTCAATGGCTATCACATGGGCCAGACCGCCGAAAACGTCGCAGAAAAGTGGCAGATCAGCCGCGACCAGCAGGACGAATTCGCTGTAGGGTCCCAGAACAAGGCCGAAGCCGCGCAGAAGGCCGGCAAGTTCAAGGACGAGATCGTCGCCTACACCGTAAAGGGCCGCAAGGGCGACACCATCGTGGACAGCGATGAATATATCCGCCACGGCGCTACCATGGAAGCGATGCAGAAACTGCGCCCCGCCTTCACCAAGGATGGATCGGTTACCGCCGCGAACGCCTCCGGCCTCAACGATGGTGCCGCCGGCGCCCTGCTGATGAGCGCGGATGAGGCCGAAAAGCGCGGCATCACCCCGCTCGCGCGCATCGCCTCCTACGCCACGGCAGGTCTCGACCCCGCGATCATGGGCGTCGGGCCGATCTATGCCTCGCGCAAGGCGCTCGAAAAGGCCGGCTGGAAGGCTGAAGACCTCGATCTGGTCGAAGCCAACGAAGCCTTCGCCGCACAGGCCTGCGCCGTGAACAAGGATATGGGCTGGGATCCGGCGATCGTGAACGTGAACGGCGGTGCCATTGCCATCGGTCACCCGATCGGCGCTTCCGGTGCACGTATCCTGAACACGCTTCTGTTCGAAATGCAGCGCCGCGGGGCCAAGAAAGGTCTCGCCACCCTTTGCATCGGCGGCGGTATGGGTGTTGCCATGTGCCTTGAGCGGCCCTAACCTAAAAGGGCGCGCAACTAAATTGCGCGCCCAGAAACCAAAAAGCAATAACATTACCCGCCAGGAGGAACTACATGTCGCGTGTCGCACTCGTCACCGGAGGCAGCCGAGGAATCGGTGCAGCCATCTCCAAGGAACTCAAAGAAGCAGGCTATTCCGTCGCCGCGACCTATGCCGGCAATGACGAGGCGGCCGCCGCCTTTACCAAGGAAACCGGCATCAAGACCTACAAGTGGAACGTGGCCGACTACGACGAGTCAAAGGCGGGCATCGATAAGGTCGAATCCGATCTCGGCCCCATCGAGGTCATCGTCGCCAACGCGGGCATCACCCGCGACGCGCCGTTCCACAAGATGACGCCGCAGCAATGGAAAGAGGTCATCGACACCAATCTGTCGGGCGTCTTCAACACGATCCACCCGATCTGGCCGGGGATGCGTGAGCGCAAGTTCGGGCGGATCGTCGTGATCTCCTCCATCAACGGTCAGAAGGGTCAGTTCGCCCAAGTGAATTATGCCGCGACCAAGGCGGGCGATCTGGGCATCATCAAGTCGCTGGCTCAGGAAGGCGCGCGTGCGGGCATCACCGCCAACGCAATCTGCCCCGGCTACATCGGTACCGACATGGTGATGGCCGTGCCCGAGAAGGTCCGCGAGAGCATCATCGCGCAGATCCCCGCCGGGCGTCTGGGGGAGCCGGAAGAAATCGCGCGGGCGGTGAAATTCCTCGTCGCGGATGACGCGGGATTCATCAACGGGTCGACGATTTCGGCCAACGGGGCGCAATTCTTCGTCTGAGACACGCTCCTGAGCAGTTGCACGAAAGGGCCGGATCACAGGATCCGGCCCTTCATGCGGTAAGACCCGACGCGCCTGATCAGCGCGAGGTGCTATCGAACAGCCATGCCCAGACGGCGGCAAGCGCGCGGGACCGTTCGGTGTGAGCGGCTTCGATGGCGCTCCGGGCGCGCGGGTTCGTGGTGGCCTCGAACATGATGTTTCCTTTCAGGTGCTGCATCAGCGTTGTTGAACTGACTTGAATATGACCTCGCCCACCACAGGGCACAAACGAGACTTTTCATTTCGTCAGTTAAGCTGTACTTGACTGGAAATGAGTGACCGACTGCCTCCCCTCACCGCCTTGCGCGCCTTCGATGCCGCCGCACGCCATATGTCTTTCGCGAAGGCGGCGGCGGAATTGAACGTCACGCCCGCCGCACTCAGCTTCCAGATCAAGTCGCTGGAGGAACACCTCGCCGCACCCCTCTTCATCCGCCTCAACCGTGCGGTGGAGCTGACCGAGGCGGGCCGTACCCTGGCCCCCTACGCCGCAGATGGATTCCAGACTCTTGCGACCGGATGGCGCGCGGCGCAACGCACGCAGGACCACCAGTCATTAACCGTGACGGCCGGGCCAGCCTTCACCGCCAAGTGGCTCGCCCCGCGCCTCTTCGACTTCGCCCAAAGCCATCCGGAGATCGAATTGCGGTTCTCCGCCAGTCTTCGGGTCATGGATTTCGCCCGCGACAACGTCGATGTGGCGATTCGCTTCGGGTATGGCCCCGATCCGGATCTCTACTCCCTGCCGCTGGCAGATGAATGGGTGGTGCCGGTCATGACGCCGGACCTCGCCGCGCGCTATCCCACGCCGCAAAGCCTGATCAACGCGGTGCTGATCGTGGACAGTTCGGTCGATTTCCTTGACCCACCTGCCGACTGGGCCGCGTGGTTCCGCGCCATGGGAGTGACCGGCACCCCGCATTTCGGCCCGCTGTTCAGTCAGGCGGATCACGCCATCGATGCGACACTTGCCGGCGTCGGGGTGGCGCTGGGGCGGCGCGCACTGGTGATCAAGGATCTGGCCGAGGGGCGGCTGGTCGCGCCCTTCCCGCAGGCCTTGCCGACTGGTGCGCGTTTCCGTTTTCTTTGCCCCAATGGGGCGGAGGCGCGACCCCAGGTCGCCGCATTCCGCGACTGGATTCTCCGCGAGATCGGCAAAACCTCGCATATTGCAGAGGCCATGACTCTGTTGGAGCCTGCCCCATGACCCCCCGCGCCCGTGCCACCGCCATCGGCTTCATTGCCGTGCTGCTTTGGTCCCTGCTCGCACTCTTCACCGTCGGCTCCGCCCCGGTGCCGCCCCTCCTGCTCAACACGCTCTGCTTTGCCATCGGCGGTATTTTGGGGATCGTCTGGGCGATTGCCACGGGGTCCCTACCCGCCCTGACACGCGTGCCCTTGCGGGTCTATGCCTTTGGCACAATTGGCCTTTTCGGCTACCACGCGCTCTATTTCTCGGCGCTGCGGCTGGCCCCTGCGGCACAGGCGGGGCTGATCGCCTATCTGTGGCCGCTGCTGATCGTGGTCTTGTCGGGCCTCCTGCCAGGAGAGCGTCTGCAACCCGGCCACCTGATCGGCGCGGGCCTCAGCCTTGCCGGAGCCGCATTGATCATCACCGGCGGCGGGACGGGGTTTTCCACACAGTACCTGCCGGGGTACGCCCTTGCCCTGCTCTGCGCGCTGACATGGGCCAGCTATTCAGTCCTGTCGCGTAGGCTGGGGCAGACGCCGACGGCCAGCGTCGCGGTCTTTTGCCTTGCGACTGCGGCGCTGTCCCTGCCGCTCCACCTGATGTTCGAGGAAACGATCTGGCCGGTCGGGTTCTTGGGCTGGGCGGCGGTCGCGGGTCTTGGCCTGGGCCCTGTGGGTCTGGCCTTCTATGTCTGGGATATCGGGGTCAAGCGCGGCGACATCCAGCTTCTGGGTACCGCGTCCTATGCAGCGCCACTGTTGTCTACCGTTCTGTTGGTTGTCTTCGGTGTCGCGGCCCCCAGCCTTGGGCTGCTCTGGGCCGCGCTCCTGATCACCGGCGGTGCCTATGTGGCGGCACGCGCCGGGTCGTCAAGGTAATCCGTCAGCTCGACAGGCGCGTTATTTCCTCTTTCAGGCGGAGTTTTTCCTTCTTCATCGTCGCGACTTGCAGATCATCCACACCGGGCGACCGCTGGGCGTGTTCGACCGCCTCGCTCATTGCCTTGTGCTTGCGTCTAAGAGTCTCCAGATGTGCGTCGAATGCCATGTAATCCTCCTTGATGATGCGTGTAGGGAAAGTGAAACACAAACTGCCCTTCAAGTCACGCGGCCTTGTCACAAAGTAGATACAATCCGCCAGATCGGCACAACTTAGCCTAGAAACTCAGCGCGGCCCCGTCGCGCAGCACGGCGCGGATTGCGGGCACGAAACTGTCGCCGTCCCGGTCATGCTGCGCGCCATCGTGCAAAACCAGCGCCGGGTACAGCCTGAACGCCGCCCTTCCGTTCTTGCGGGCCCGCAGAATCACCCGTTCCGCGATCCGGCCCACGCGCGATGCCAGCGGCAGCACCTCGACCGACCCGAGATCGCCCGCCAAGGCCGTCAGCAAGTCGGGCAGACGCTCGGCGCGGTGGATGAAATGCATCTGGCCCTTGGGAGTGAGTCGCTTTCCAGCGATACGCACCCACTTGGTCAGGGGCGTATGTTCGCCATGCGCTGCCTCGCGCACCGGATCGGTGGATTGGATGGAAGCGGTGCGGTCGTGGAACGGCGGATTGGCCAGCACGTGGTCGAACTGACGCTGCCGCAGATCGAGCGGCATGTCGGTGAGATCAGACGTCACCACCTCAAGCCCGGCTCCTCCGTTGCGTCGGGCCAGTGCGGCAAGGTCGGGGTTCAGTTCCACCCCGGTCAGGGCCAGCCCCGGCACCCGCGCGCCCAGACACAGGATCGCGGTGCCCACGCCACAGCCCAGCTCAAGCACGCTCTGGCCCGCTTCGGCAGGGACCGAGGCCGCCAGAAGCACCGGATCGGTGCCCGCGCGATAGCCCTGTCGTGGCTGCCAGAGTTGCAGGAGCCCGCCCAGAAAGGCATCGCACGTCAGGTCTGTCGCGGCCCCGGTCACATGCCCAGCGGAATGTCGTTGTCCCGCAGCACCAGCAGCGCCGCTGCGTGATCGTCAGGGTGCACCATCAGGCGTCGGGGGAAGATACCGATGCCGCCTTCGAGCACGCTCATGTTTACGTCCTGCTCGAAGCAGGCTATATCCTCCCCCCTGAGAAGGGCGGTGGCAAAGGCGATGATCGTGATGTCGGTGCTGCGTAAAAGTTCCTTCATATCAGGGATGTAAGGCGGCAAGCGTGCCTTGTCGAGCCTGCGGATGGGGACGCGCCGATGAAAGATGATGCCGTGAGCAAGCCATTGGACCGCCTGGCCGACCATCTTGCGGCAGATATGGCCGCCGTTGGTGCACTGATCACGGACCGCATGGCCTCGCGTTATGCGCCCCGCATTCCGGAAGTGACGGCGCATCTGGTGGGTGCCGGAGGCAAGCGCCTGCGCCCGATGCTGACGCTGGCGGCGGCGCGGTTGTGTGGCTACGATGGCCCCTACCATGTGCATCTGGCGGCCACGGTGGAGTATATCCACACGGCAACCCTGTTGCACGACGACGTGGTGGACGAAAGTGCCCAGCGGCGCGGGCGGCCAACCGCGAACCTGCTCTGGGACAACAAGTCGTCGGTGCTGGTGGGGGACTACCTCTTTGCCCGCAGTTTCCAGTTGATGACCGAACCCGGTTCCATGCGGGTGATGAAGATCCTCTCGAACGCCGCCGCGACCATCGCCGAGGGCGAGGTGTTGCAACTGACCGCAGCGCAGAACCTGGCGACAGATGAGGCGATCTACCTCCAGGTCGTGCGCGGCAAGACGGCAGCGCTGTTTTCTGCCGCGACGGAAGTGGGGGGCGTGATCGCGGATGCACCCGAGGATCAGGTGAAGGCGCTCTTCGACTACGGCGACGCGCTGGGGATCGCCTTTCAGATTGTGGACGACCTGCTCGATTACCGGGGCGAGGCCAAGGCGACAGGCAAGAACGTCGGCGACGATTTCCGCGAACGCAAGCTGACGTTACCAGTGATCAAGGCTGTGGCCAGGGCCGACGCCGAGGAGCGCGCCTTCTGGGTCCGCACCATCGAAAAGGGGCGGCAGGAGGACGGCGATCTGGAGCACGCGCTGGCGCTGCTGAAGAAACACGGCGCCATGGAAGAAACGGAGACCGAGGCGCGGGCATGGGCGGCGAAGGCGCAGGCTGCCTTGACGCATCTGCCCGGTCACGATATCCGCGACATGCTGGGCGAACTGGCGGACTATGTGGTCAGCCGGATCAGTTGATCCCGCCGAGCCAAGCCATCAGAGCATCTTCGTCGCGGCGACCCACCAGCCCGGATGGTCGCGGCGCAGGCTTTCGGCTACTGCCTCCGGGTCGGCGCAGATACCGAAACAGGTGCCGCCCGAACCCGACATCCGCGCCAGCAGCACATGCAAGCGGAGCGCTGCCAGAACCTCGCCGATTTCCGGGACCAGCGCAGTCGCCGGTAACTCCAGATCGTTGCGCTGAAGGGCAAGCCAGTCGATCAGATCGGCGGCATTGCCAAACTTCGGGATCGTCCGGGGCATCGGCGGACTTGATTTCGCCGCCAGCCCTGCAAATACC
>JBBSJO010000138.1:0-11365 GCA_038257185.1 Rhodobacterales bacterium
ACCACTGGCCGGCGTCCTGGCGGGGCTGGACTGGGCCGCAGCACAAGGCGCCGACGCCATCGTGACGGCCGCCGCCGACACCCCGTTCTTTCCCTGCGATCTGGTGCCGCAACTGCTGCTGGCGAGCGAGGGCATGTCGAAACCACTTGTCCTCGCAGCGACCCCCGATGCCGAACATGGCCGCGCGCGTCATCCAACTTTTGGCTTATGGTCCGTAGGCTTACGCGATGATCTTCGTGCATCTCTTGAAGAAGGCGTGCGCAAGGTCGTGCAATGGACCGGACGGCACGACGGGCGCGAGGCGACATTTCCGGACGAGGCTGCGTTCTTCAACATCAACACACCCGAGGACCTGAAACGCGCCGAGGCCATGCTGTGAGGGTCTACGGTATCGTCGGCTGGAAGAACGCCGGAAAGACCGGGTTGGTGGAGCGCTTGGTAACGGAGATTACCGGGCGCGGGTTCACCGTCTCAACCGTCAAGCACGCGCATCATTCTTTTGACGTGGACCACGCAGGCAAGGATAGCTTTCGCCACCGTGTGGCGGGGGCGACCGAGGTGCTGCTGGCCTCGCGCAACCGTTTCGCCTTGATGCACGAACTGCGCGGCGCGGCCGAACCGACGCTCGCGGGGCTTCTGGCGCATCTGGCCCCGGTCGATCTGGTGCTGGTGGAGGGCTACAAGCGCGACGCCCATCCCAAGGTCGAAGCCCATCGCGCGGCGACCGGCAATCCGCTGATCGCGCCGGAGGATGAGACGGTGCGCGCTGTTGCCAGCGATGTTCCGCTCGATCTTGACCGTCCCGTCTTCGATCTTAATGACACTCTGGCAGTCGCGGATTTCATCCTGTCCGAGGTGGGGCTGTGAGCTTTGACACCTTTCTGGTCGCGGATTGGTCCGCGGCAAGACGTGCACCGGCAAGGCCATCCAAGGATGCGATCTGGATCGGTGTCGCGCGGGCGGATCGCGTTGAGGCGCCGGTCTATTTTCGGTCCCGCATCGAGGCAGAGGCTTGGCTGGCCCGATTTTTTCTGGCCGAGCAGCAGGCCGGGCGCAGAGTGCTGGCCACTTTCGATTTCCCGTTCGGCTATCCCGCAGGTTTCGCCCGTCAGGTGACCGGAACGGATGATCCTTTCGCGCTTTGGGCGTGGTTCGAGACGCATATCGTGGACAACGAGGATGGCAGCAACAACCGCTTCGACGTCGCGGAGCGGCTTAACCGAATGACGCCGGGGCCGGGGCCATTCTGGGGCAAGAGCGACCGGGACCGATGGCCCGATTTGCCCTATCGCAAGGAGGGGATCGTCTATGATCACCACGCCGAGCGCCGGCGGTGCGATCTTGTGGCGCAGGCGTCTTCGTCCTGCTTCCAGATGAACTTCCCGCCGACGGTCGGGGGGCAGATCATGATGGGGTTGCCGACCCTGAACCGTCTCAGGCGGATGCCGGGTGTCGCGGTCTGGCCGTTCCAGTCTTGGCAGGATGCCGGGGTCGTACTGGCCGAAATCTGGCCGGGTCTGATCGAAGCAGCCGTCAGGAAGGAGATAGCGATTCTGGGAGAGGGCGCGATACGGGACCGTGAACAGGTTCGGCTGCTTGCCACGGCCCTTGCCGGGTTGCGCGACGTCGCGCTTCAGCGGATGATGACCGACCTGCCGCCCCAGGCTGCGGAGGAGGCCTGGATACTGGGCGCGGCAGACAGGGTGTCGCTGACGCAACTGGCCTGTGCCGCACCCCAGCCGCCGCCCCTACGCAACGATTGCTTCGCCCTGCCACCGGGCGTGCACTGGACCCCGGTAGCCGAGGCCCTGGACATGCTCCGCGCGCGGCTGGTCCCGGTGACCGGCACCGAAACTGTCCCGCTGAGCGAAGCACTGGGCCGCATTGCCGCAACCGACGTCACCGCCACGCGCGCCAATCCGCCCCTGCCCAACACGGCGGTAGACGGCTATGGCTTTTCCGGTGGTCGGGAGGCGGGCGCGCATGATTTGCCACTGGTAACCCACCGGGCCGCTGCAGGAGATGTGCCGGGGCAGGTGCCGGATAGTCATGCGATCCGGGTACTGACGGGCGCCGCCCTGCCGCAGGGTGTGGATACGGTGATCCTGCAGGAAGACGCGCTCGTAGCGGAGGGGCGGGTTCGGTTCTCTGGCCCCGTCAAGCCCGGCGCGAACACGCGCAGGGCGGGTGAGGATGTCGTCGCGGGGCAGTCCGTCCTCCTGCCGGGTCGCAGGATCACGCCCGCCGACCTTGCGCTGCTGGCCGCGACCGGCGTGTCGGAGCTGGCGGTGCGCAAGCCGCTCCGGGTCGCGGTGATCTCCACCGGGGACGAGCTGGTCGAGCCGGGGGAGGCTGCGCGTGACGGCCAGATATTCGACGCCAATCGCCCCATGCTGCTCGGTCTGATCAGCCAGTTCGGCCATGTACCCGTCGATCTGGGCCGCGTGGGCGACGACCGAAGCGCTTTGCGCGCGCGGCTCGACCGGGCGGCCGGGGAAAGCGACGTGATCCTGACCAGCGGTGGTGCCTCCGCAGGGGACGAGGATCATGTGTCGGCTCTGTTGACACAGGCCGGGGCGATGACGCTCTGGCGCATCGCGATCAAGCCGGGGCGGCCCCTTGCACTCGGAATGTGGCAGGGCGTGCCGGTCTTTGGCCTGCCCGGCAATCCGGTCGCGGCGATGGTCTGCACCTTGCTTTTTGCGCGCCCTGCCATGGCACTGCTGGCGGGGGGCGATTGGTCGACCCCGCAAGGTTTCGACGTGCCTGCCGCGTTCACCAAGCGCAAGAAGGCCGGGCGACGGGAATACCTGCGCGCGCGCATCAGGCAGGGGCGCGCGGAGGTTTTTGCCTCCGAAGGATCGGGTCGCATCAGCGGGTTGAGCTGGGCCGAGGGGCTGGTGGAACTGCCCGAAGACGCCGGTGAGATCGCCCCCGGCGATCCGGTTCGTTATGTCCCCTTCGCCAGCTTCGGGCTAACGGGCTGAGTCAGACGCGGTAGAACAGGTACCGCTCCGGCGCGACACTCTCGGGGCCGCGTACCTGCGCCATCCCGGCCAGCGGCTCCTGCGAGACAACGATGCCCCCCGGCACCATCAGCGCCGCGATCAGCGGGCTGAGCGCCAGCGCGTTCGCCACGTCCACATCCTTGTCGCCGTGGCCCAGCTCGTAATGTGCCAATGCGAGACGCACCCCCTCTGCCGCCAGCCGCGCCAGCATCTGCGCTGCCTCGCCTTGCCGGAAATCCCCGGCGGGCGGGATGCAGGAAGGATGCGCGTTGCATTCCCGGTCGATCACCCAGATGCGCCTGTCGGGCAGGCGCTCGCGCAGGTGATCGTAGGTGCGCCCGTTGCCGAGCCCCAGTTCCAGCACATCACCGGCAGTCTGCGCGATTCCGGATGCCGCCCAGTTCAGCCCCTCGATCTGGGCGGTCATGCGGCGGCGCATGGACTCGAGGCGGCTAATGGCAGGTCTCCTGTCCGCAGGGTCACGGGAGTCGCGCCCCCTTTCAGCAGGGTCGCGATGAGGGATTCGGTGAAGGCCCATGTCTCGGCGTCCTGCACGAGGTGGTGGGTCAGGATCCCCAGCGGTTCGGCTACATCGGCGCGTCCTGTGCGGCGGTCCTGAAGGTGTGCCACCAGCGCGGCGATCTGCGTCTCGGGCGGGACAAGCCCGCCGCCGCCGCGCCAGTGGATCGGGTCGATGTGGGTGTTGATCTGCACCAGCCCCGGCGCGGCGAGCCGCGCGGGGCGGGGCAGGTAAGTGGAAAGCGCCGTGTAGCCCTGCGCGGGCAGCGCTGCAATGACGGTATCGTCGATGCGGTTCCAGGGTGGGACGAACATCGGAAGGAGGTGCGGTCCGAAGAGATGCTGCATCCTGTCGAGCGCCCGTCGCGTCTCCGTCACGGCGTCGGGGCGCGGATGGCCGAACTCGGCCTTCTTCTGACCTTCCGGTGCGTGATCCTGATGCGCCCAGCCGTGGACCAGCGGTACGGTGAAAGCCGTCGAGGCGCAAAACCGCGCCAGCCCCTCCGTCGCGGCTTGGGGGATGACGGCCAGATGGACGGGCAAAGACAGCGCTTCGGCGAGGTCGGTCAGGCGGTCGAGTGCGGCTGTCTGCGCCACCGCGTCATCGTCGCGCCACCACAGGGGCAGGTGCCGGCCCTTAGCGCGCCAAAGCGCCAGTTCCGCCTGTAGGGGGGTGAAGTCAAAGGTCATGGGCGCGCCTCCAGCAGGGCGGATACGATCTCGACGCTGCGGGCGGCTCCGTCGAAACCGTCCTGCATCGGCGGGCGAAGGGGCGCGACTTGCACGTCTTGCAGCGCGGTGAGGAGGCGCGCGGGGTTCAGCGCCGCATTGCGCAAAACGGAGATTCCGGGCAAGCGGGCGAGGGCGTCGGCGCGGATGCCCTGTTCCACTTCGCTGCCCGCGTCGAAGGGCACGAAGACGGCGCGGCAGCCGGTTTGCAGGATGTCGAGCGCGGTGTTGTAGCCACAGAGCGAGACCGAAGCCGCAGCGTGATGCAGCATCTGGCGAAAGTCGGGCCGGGCAGGTTCCACGATCAGGTTCGCGGGGACCTCTGCTTGCATTGCACGAGCACGTGCTGCTGCATCCGATCCGCCCAGGAGCACGCGCCAGACCCTTTTGGGGTCCATCGCAGCGGCTGCGCGGGAGCAGGCGAATAGTTCTGCTCCGACGTCGCCGCCGCCAGCGCTGACGATGATCTCACCCGCGCCCAGCCGGTCGGGGTGCGGTGCCGGGGCAGGCGGGGCAACAAAGCCCGTGTAGTGCAGCTTGGCCGCAAGGGCGGGGGAGACCGGCCAGCTGAGGTCGAGGGGAGTAACCGTGCCAACGGCATGGACCAGCACGGCATCGTAGAACGCAGCGATCAGGTCGTCAGCCAGTGCGGCCTTCGCGGGTTTGGACGGGGGTGCCAGGATGTCGCGGATCGAGGCGCAGATGAGGGGTGGGTGCTGCAACACATGTGCGGCTTCCAGCAGAGCGGTGAACTCGGCGCGCAGGATGCGACGGCCGAAGGGGAAAAGTTCGGTGATCAGCACGTCTGGTGGATCGCCGCGGAGATGGTCCAGCAGCGCGTCGGTCCGCGCATGCAGAAGGGTGTCGTCTGCGGGCGCACCTTTTTCATCGAGCAAGACTGCGAAGTTGACGCCGTCCGACCGGACCGGCGGCAGTTGCAGCAGCGGCACGTCGCCGCGAAGGAGTTGCGGTGCGGGCATGCCGCCGGAGGCGAGGGTAACACTGTGCCCCGCCGCCTGAAACGCGCGGGCCAGCGTCAAGGCGCGGGCCAGATGCCCAGTGCCGAGCAGATGCGTGACAACGATCAGGACCTTCATGGCCTCCGCTCCGTCAGGGGTATTGCCGCCCCGTCGCTGTGCCATATTCCCTTACCGATTTCGATGACGTAGAGGCGGTTGCGCTTGATCCGGAACGGTGGTGGCCCGGCGAAATCCCAGCCCATCGCGCGGGCCATGAGCACCCGCATCACCCCGATATGGCAGACGGCGAGGCTGTCTGCCGTCAGCGCCTCGGCCCAGAGGGTCAGCCGGGCGCGCAGCGCTGCGGGGCTCTCGCCGCCGGGGGGTGTGAACTCCCATCCCCAGTGCTCGATGTCGCGGAACCCCGAGGTGGAGTCCGCGCGGAGGTCGGCACCGTGCTTGCCCTCCCAGTCGCCCCAGTTCATCTCCATAAGTGCCGCGTCCGTCTGCGGCGCCTGCCCCGCGACGATCCTGGCGGTCTCCACGGCACGGACGAGGGGGCTGGACCACAGGTCGGCGACATTCCACGGGGGCGGCAGGCAAAGGGTGGCAAGCTGCGCACGCGCCTCGGCGTCCAGCGGCACATCGGTGCGCCCCTGTATGCGGCCCGCGCGGTTCCAGTCCGTGTGGCCGTGCCGGAGGAGCGCCAGCCGGATCATGGCGTGACACCGACGGCGGCAAGGCCATCGCGCAGGGTTGCGGCGGCTTGTGGCAAGAGGTGTCGCGCGGCGACGCACTCCCGTGCGGCGGTCCCGGCACGGGCGCGGGCGTCGGACGACGCCAGCAGCCATTGCAGCTGCGCGGCAAGCGCTGTGGGGCCGTCTTCGGGGGTGGGGTAGGTGCCCGGCGCCAGCACTTCGCGCACGCCGGGGCGGTCCTGTGCAACGACGGGAACCCCGGCGGCCTGCGCTTCGAGGTAGACCATGCCGAAGGCCTCGTTCACCCCCGGCCAGAGCATCAGCGATGCACCTGCATAGGCCTGCGTCATCCCGGCTGCATCGAGCGCGCCCAGAAAGCGGACCTTGCCCGTGAGCCGGGACATGAGCGCGTCGACCTCTCTTCGCGCCGGACCATCTCCGGCAATATCGAGCGCCCAGCTGCCGGGGGGCAGCAAGGCGAGGGTGTCCCTGATGATCTGGTAAGAGGCGAGCTTGTCGCCCGCGCGCATCATGCCCACAGCCAGCATCGGGCCATCGCCCATGCCCGCTTGCGGGAGGGACTCGCTGTTCAGGAAGGGGCGCAAGTGGATCAGGCGCTGCCCTTCGGGCGCATCTCTGCGCAGTGTTTCGGCATCGCGCTCGGTGAAGGAGAAGATCACGTCCGCCGCATCGCTCGCGGCCTCGGAGATCGCCGCGAAGGCGGCCCAGGGGCCCGTCAGGCGCTTGCGGGCGCGGGTCGATTCGATCTGGAGGTAGGGGATACCGAGGGCGGCAGCGACAGTCGGGCCGATCAGGTCGGGGGCCTTGTAGTAGTTATGATAGGTAAGCCAGGCATGCCATCCGGCCTTGCGCCCCTCGGCGACGATCCGGGTGATCTCCGTTTGCGATTTGGCCTGAAGCTGCGTCTGAAGCTCCTTGTTGCCTTCCCCGTCTCGGGTGCGCAGCGTGCTGGCCACATCGACTTTCGCCCTGATCCGGGCGAGGGCGGCCAGGATACCCCTCGCCACGTTGCGGTCGCCAGAGGGCACCGCGTGGGCGGGATCTTTCAGCGGTGCGTAGAAGGCGAGCCGCATCAGTCCGCGTGCGCCAGCATCTGCGAGAGGCGGCGGTGCAGGTGGGCGATGCCCGGATCCATCGTGAACTCGGCCTTCAGGCGGTCGAACGCCTTGGCAGCATAGGCAGGGCCAAGCGCCGGATCACGTGCCAAACGCTCCATCGCTGCGGCGATGGCGGGTGGGGAATCGTCTGTCAGCACGCCGTGCACGCCATTTTCGATGAACTCCGGGATTGCGGAAACCGGCGTGCTCAGTATCGGTAGGAGCTGGCTCGCCGCTTCCATCAGTACGTTGGGCAACCCGTCGCGGTCACCATCCGCCGCAACCCGTGAGGGCAGCACGAAAAGGTCTGCCGCGCGCATGGCGTCGATTACTTCGGGCTGGTCGCAGGCCCCGCGCCATGTGATCCGGTCGGCGATGCCTGCTGCCTTGGCCTGTGCGGAAAGGTCGTCGCCCAGATCGCCCCCGCCGATATGCGTCCAGTGCCAGTCGAGCGTCTCCGGCAACAGGGCAAGCGCGGCGATCAGCCGGTCGAAGCCCTTCTTCTCCACCAGCCGACCCACTGACAACATCCTGAACGGCGCGTCTGCCCGGCGCGGCGCGCGCGTCGGTGGGGCAGGAAAACGCGCGAGGTCGAGGCCGTGGTAGACGAGGTCGACAGTGCCCGGATTGTCCGCCAGCCCGCGCAGGTGATCCGCGCCGATGGCCGTGCAGGTTGCCCCGAAGGTCGCGCCCTGGGAGGCAGCCGAGAGCTTTTCCCGGATTTCCCAATCCGGGGAGGTCCAGATGTCCTTGGCATGGGCCGAGAAGCCCCAGGGCAGACCCCGCAGGATCGCGGCATAGCGCGCGACGGAGGACGGCGTGTGCAGGAAATGCGCGTAGAACCCGCCGACGTCCTGCGGCAACTCATGGGCCAGCACGCAGGCCTGCCCCCATCGGCGGCGGCGGTTGGGCGTGTCGTCGCGGGCCAGGTCGGCGGCGTAGATGGCGGCGGCGGCGTCGAAGCCCGGCATATCGGTGGCGGCGCCCATGGCGATCCCCACCCGGCGCGGTTCGTCGCGCAGGTATTCGGGCAGGTAGCGCACCTCGGCGTGCAAACGGTCGTGCAGGGGATGCGTCTTGACGTCGGTGGGGTGGCGCAGCGACCAGATGTCAAAGTCGAGCCCCGCTTCCTCCAGCGCCACCAGCTCCTGCGCGATGAACGTCTCGGACAGACGCGGCCAGCCCTTTACGACGACGGCCAGTCGGGGTGCCGTCATTCCGCCGCTTCCGCCTGGCCCATCAGGGCGCGGCCCCGGCTGACAACCACGTCGAGCCCGTCCAGAAGCCCGTTGGCCCCCGCGTCCGATGGCTTGCCCTGCTCAGGCAGGTTGCGGATGGCCTTTATCATTGCCTGTGGAGTCATGCCGTCGCGGGTTTCGTCCAGCATCCGCACGAGGCCCAGCTGTTCGGCGCGGCTGGCCCTGATCCATTGTTCCAGCCGGGGTACAGTGCGCGGCACGATGACCGCGCGTTTGTCGAAGGACAGGATCTCGCAGAAGGTGTTGTAGCCGCCCATGCAGACGACGCCCTCCGCCCCGGTATAGAGCGATTCGATACGGCTCTCGAACCCGACGGCCGTGACGCGCCCGCCCAGTTTGGCCACACGGGCGTCGAAGGCATCGCGGACGTCGCCGGACAGGAAGGGTCCGTAGATCAGCACGGCGCGGGGTTCCAGCGTCGGGTCGGTTTCATAGGCTTCGAGCACCAGCGACACCATCGCGGCCCCATCGCCCCCGCCGCCGGGTGTGACCAGGATGTAGGGCTGTTCGGGAACCTCGCCCGCATCGGTCGACTCGCGGCGCAGATAGCCTGTCCAGGTCATGCGCGCGCGGATGCTGTCCGACAGCTTCAGGCCCTCGGTCGGATCATAGACATCCCGCACGCCGTAGACCCATACCTCGTCATAAAGCTGTTCCATCGCCTGAACGGCACCCTTGCGTGCCCATTCGGTCGCCAGCACCGCCGGTTCGTCCAGTACGTCCCGCAGCCCGAGCACCGTGCGGGTGCGCCCGCGCAGACGCAGCCATTCCAGCGTCGGCAGCAGTTCGCCGCGAAAGCCGGTCGGTTCCTTGTCCACGATCAGCAGGTCGGGTTCGTACTGCTCGATCGCCGTCTGGATCAGGCCCGCGCGCAGCGAGGTGGTATCGTCGATGTCGAGACCCAGCGTCTGGCTGACGTAGGAGCCGTCATAAAGCTTGGTCACGCCGGGCAGGCGGATGTGGTCGACCCGTTCGGGAAAGGTGAAGCGGCCCGCCATCGGGGAGCCGGTGAGGATGATCGCACTGGCCTGATCGTCGCCAGCGGTCAGGGCGGTCGCCAGCGCACGCGAGCGTCGCAGGTGGCCGAGGCCGAAAGTGTCGTGACTGTACAGCATGATCCGGCGCGAAGCGGTGCCCGCGCGGTAGTACCGTGATCCGGTATGCCCCATAAAGAATTCCTGTCCCGGATATTGGCTGAAGGCTCAGATTGTCGCATGTCTTAGCAAAGATTTCCCCGCTGTCATAGAGTGGCAGGAAGGACTTGTCTGCATGACATGGAATGGCTCGAACCGGGCCCGGTATTTGGGCAGTGGGGTGGCAGGCACAGGGCCAAGCGCGTTCTGCTGTCCGCAAGCCATTGCGGGATCCCCGACGTGATTTGCAAAAAGGGTGGCACGAAGCGGCCATGATCGCGAGATGACACACAAGCGGTTGATATGTAAAACCGCAGTTGATCGGGCGAGGGTGTGACGCAATTGCAATGATCCGGCCAAAGGCATAGCGTGTTCCGAATGCATTTTGAAAAGTGGACGGTGCTGATGCGGCGGTTGATTTCGGTTTTGGCCCCCCTGCTGGTCGCTCTCTACTTTTTCGGGGGACCTGTTGCCGCGCAAGGTCTCGGCTCGCTCATCCCCGGCGTGGGTCAGGGCAGCACCGAAACGCCCGCCAACCCTCAGGATGCCCTGGCCGAAACGCTGCGCAAGGCGGTCGAGAGCGGTGTCGAGGTCATCGTGCTGGACACCCAGGGCAATGTGGTGGCGTCCCGTGGTGGTGTCGGCGGTGCCGACCAGACGCTGACCGATGTCGAGGTCGAGGAGAGCTCGCCCCTGATGCAGGCGCAGGAACGTGCGAACCAGTTTCGCGCGGCCTTGATCGAGCGCCTGTCGCTGTTGCCTGCGGCGTACAACGAGGTCACGTTCATCCTGCGCGCGGCCAGTCCCGATGGCACGATCGCGGCGTTTGCCCGTGCGCTTGGCCTCAGTCTGCTGATGTTTGCCGCCGGGGCCGTGGTGGAGCGCGAAATCTATGGCAAACGGATTGCGCGGCGCTGGGTCACTGCCCGCGTTCTCGAGAACCCAAAGGGTTATGCCGAGAAGATGCCCTTTCTTGTCTATCGCTTCTTCATGGGGGTCATCGGCATTCTGGTGTCGATGGCGGTTGCCTATGTGCTGGGATACGCGCTTTTCGGCGGGCTCGAAGACACCGCCATGCAGTTCACCGTCACGCTGATCAACATCGGTTATTTCGCCTGCCGCTTCGTCGCGGGGCTGTGGCGGATGATCCTGTCGCCCTTCCTGCCGCAGTACCGCATCCCGGTTTTCAACGACCGCGATGCGCGGGTCCTGCATCGCTGGATGTGGATGATGGGCAGCTTCGACATCTGCGCGATCCTCTTCGGGATCTGGATCGGCGAACTTGGCCTGAACTATGACATATACGCGCTGGTCGCATCGCTCTTGTCGCTCATCCTGGTGCTGGCCAACATGGTTCTGGTCATCGCCAACCACCGCGCCATCAACCGCGCCCTGCGCCACGGCAAGCCGCCGGAACAGTGCAGTGTCGTGACACGCTTTCTGTGCCGTGTCTGGGCACCCATCGTGTTTCTTTACGTCATCTTCGCCTGGTTCGAGCTGACCTATGATCTCGTGCTGGAGAACCCCAGTTCGATCCCCCTGATCGCCGGGGCGTACGGCATCCTGATCTCGATCATCGTGGTCTACGGTGTGATCAACTACCTCATCGAACGCTTCTTCGCCCGCGCCCGCGCAATCCGTCTGCTGCGCGAACAGCGGCTGGAGCGCGAGATGGCGGAGCAGGCCCGCGCGGAGGCCGAGGCGCTGGCGCTCCGGCTGGCACGGGAGGACGGCCCGGACGAGGACGACATGCCGCCCCGGTCCGTCCCTGCAGTCGCGGAGGTCGTCGAGGCAGACAGCCTCACGGCGGAACCCTCGAAGGAGGAGATCGACGCGATCCAGAAGGAGATCATCTCGGGCCGTTCGGATATCGACGTGGTTGCGGCGGGCCCGATCAAGACGATGGACACCTTCGAGGCTCTGGCGCGGCGGGTGGCGGGCA
>JBBSJO010000139.1:0-11339 GCA_038257185.1 Rhodobacterales bacterium
TCGCGGGTCGCCAGAACGTTGCCGATATTGGCCGCCGTAAGCGCCTCGCCGTTGTGTTTCAGCACCCGGGCGCCAGCCTCGACACAACGCGCCGCCAGCGGGATGTCACCCGTCACCACTACGTCGCCCGGCCCGCAACGCTCCGCGATCCAAATGTCGGCAACGTCGGGGCCGTCGGGGACGATCACCATCTCCACCAGCGGGTTGCGCGAGGGGCGCAGCCCGCCGTTGGAGACGACGAACATGTGCACCTTGTGGCGCGTGGCGACGCGTTCGGCCTCTTCCTTTACCGGGCAGGCGTCGGCGTCGATGTAGAGCGCCGTCATGCCTCAGCCCGCATAGAGCGCGTCTGCATGGAATGCGACGTGATCTTCCATGAAGGTCGAGACGAAGAAGTAGCTGTGGTCGTAGCCCGGCTGCATCCGGAAGGTGGCGTGCTGGCGTTTTTTGGCGATCACGGCGGCGAGGGCTTCGGGTTTCAGCAGATCGAGGAACTGGTCGCTTGCCCCCTGATCGATCAGGATGGGGCCGTCGAAGCCCTTGTCGCTCATCAACAAGGTGGCATCGTGTCGGGCCCATGTCGCCTCATCGTCGCCGAGATAGGCCGTGAGTTGCTTGCGGCCCCAGTCGCTGTCTGTCGGGTTGGCGATGGGCGCGAAGGCGGATACCGAGAGGTACTGGCCGGGCAGGTTCATCGCCAGCGTCAGCGCGCCGTGGCCGCCCATGGAGTGGCCGGTGATGGCCTGTCGCGTGAGATCCACCGCGAAGTGTTCCCCGATCAGGGCGGGGAGTTCGGTGGCGACGTAATCCCACATCCGGAAGTGCGGCTTCCACGGACCTTCAGTGGCGTTGACGTAGAAGCCGGCACCTTTGCCGAGGTCATAGGCGTCGTCATCCGCCACGTCCTCGCCCCGGGGGGAGGTGTCCGGGAATACCAGCGCGATCCCGTGTTCGGCGGCCCATCCCTGGGCCCCGGCCTTGGTCATGGCGTTCTCGTGGGTGCAGGTGAGGCCTGAAAGATACCACAGCACCGGCACCGGGCCGTCTGCCGCTTCCTCCGGCAGGAAGAGGCCGAAGGTCATGTCACAGGCGCAGGCGTCGGAGGTGTGGGAATAGACCCCCTGGGTGCCGCCGAAGCAGGCGTTTTCGGATACGGTTTTCATCTGTGGTCTTTCATATCTGGGGCCTTCGGGTTTGGCAGGCGAGGGCCGGTATTTGGAAAAGGGTGAAGATCATGGGGCGGAAACCCAGGCGACGACAATGCTTACTGTAACGATGCTGAGCGCTGTGGACACCAGGATTGCGGCAGAGACCCTTTGCGGGGCCACGCCGTAGTGCTGCGCGAGCATGTAGACGTTGCCCGCCACGGGCAGGGCAGCGGCGCAGATCACGACCCCGGCCTTGTAGGGGTCGACGTCGAAGAGAAACAGGGCGGCGAAGGCCACGAAGAGCGGGTGCAGGACCAGTTTGCAGAAGCTGAGCCAGGCGGCGATCTGGAGCCGTTCGGCAGATTTGCTGGCCAGCGAGGCCCCGATGGCAAAGAGCGCGCCGGGAGTCGCGGCACCCCCGAGGATGGCGAGGAAGTCGTTCATCGGGGCGGGGATGGGGATCTGGAAACCCGACCAGACAAAGCCCAGCACGATGGCGACGATCATCGGATTCCTTACAAGGCCCAGCCCGATGGTGCGGATCATCCGCAGGCTGACCTGTCCGTCGCGCGCGCCGGTGATCAGGATCACGATGAGGCTGGAGAATACCACCAGGTCGATGGCGAGTGCGATCAGGACAGGCCCCACGGCCTCGGGGCCGAGGAGGAGGGCCAGCATCGGAACGCCGAGGAAGCCGGTGTTGCCGATCGCGGCGCATTGCGCCTCGATCGCATTGGTGGAGACGTCGAGGCCGCGCAGGAAGCCGACGAGGCTCGCCACGCCATAGACGAAGGTGGTGCCCCAGAGGTAGGCGGCAACGAGGCGTGTGTCCCAGACCTCGGCCAGCGAGAGGTTGGCGGAGAAGCGGAAGAGCATCGCGGAGAGGGCGAAGTAGAAGACGAACTTGGTGAGGTAGGCCGTCGCTTCCTGCGAGAAGAACTTCGTGCGCCCGGCCCAGTAGCCGACCGCGATCAGGGCAAAGAAGGGCAGGGTTTTCAGGAAGATCGCGAGCATGGGCGCAGGGTTAGCCAGCAATGGAGTGCGGTGCAACCGTTTGTGGGCATCAAGTGCTGATTGCCCGGACAGCAGTGGGATCTCCTCAGTTAGGAGATTTCCTAAGTTTTTCCTTGCAAGCGGTCACATCATGGGGAAACATAGGGATATGGCTAAGTATGATTCCAACCTCGATCATCTTTTCACCGCCCTCGGGGATCCGACGCGGCGCGCGGTTCTCAGTCGTCTGGCGCGGGGTTCTGCAAGTGTGAGTGAGCTTGCGGGACCCCACGACATGGCCTTACCGTCGTTTCTTGGCCACCTACAGAAGCTGGAAACGGCGGGGCGTATGACCTCGACCAAGAGGGGACGGACGCGGGTTTGCGCGTTGGCACCGCAAGCGATGACCCCCGCACAGGACTGGCTGAGTGCGCAACGCGATCTGTGGAACGGCAGGCTGGACCGGTTGGATGATTATGCCAAAAGCATCATGCAGGAGAGAGAAAATGGAACTGAATGACAAGACGGACCTGACCTTCACGAGAACCCTTCCGGTGCCGCCCGCCGTCGTCTGGGAATGCTGGACCACGCCCAGGCACATCAAGCATTTCTTCGTGCCCAAGCCGCATGAGGTCACCGACTGCGAAATCGACCTGCGGGTGGGCGGACGGTTCAACACAACCTTCAACGTCGAAGGCAACGTGATGAAGAACAACGGCGTATGGCTGGAGATCGTCGACGGTAAAAAGCTGGTGTTCACAGATGCCTACAGCGAGGGGTGGAAGCCCGCGCCTGACCCTTTCATGACCGCCATCATCGAGATCGACGACGACGGCAAGGGCGGGACGACCTACACCGCGACGGCGCGGCACCGCAGCAGCGAGGCGAAGGAACAGCACGAGGCGATGGGCTTCTTCGATGGTTGGGGGACCGTTGTCGATCAGCTTGTCGAGTATGCGAAGACACTCTGATAAAAACATCAGTCAGGCGGCGGATCTGTTCGCCTGACGCCCCCTACCCTGACCCGATCAGCACTCCGGTCGCAAAGACCAGCGCTCCACCCAGAACCACCTGGAAAGCGGCGCGGAAGAACGGGGTCTGCATGTAGCGGTTCTGGATCCAGGCAATGGCCCAGAGTTCGAAGAATACCACCACGAAGGCGGTGATCGTGGCGGTCCAGAAATCCGGGATCAGGTAGGGCACGGCATGGCCGAGCCCTCCGAGGGTCGTCATCACGCCCGCCGCGATGCCGCGCTTGATGGGTGAGCCGCGCCCTGAGAGTTCGCCGTCATCGGAGGCGGCCTCCGTAAAGCCCATCGAGATCCCCGCGCCGATGGAGGCGGCGAGACCCACCAGAAACGTCGTCCAGGTGTTGTGGGTGGCAAAAGCCGTGGCGAAGATCGGCGCGAGGGTGGAGACGGAGCCGTCCATCAAGCCGGCAAGGCCCGGTTGCACCCATGTCAGGATGAACTGGCGGTGCGCGCGGCTGTCTTCCTCGGCCACCGTATCGGGGTCGAGGTGGGCGTCGGAAAGGTCTTCCGCCTTCGCCTGATGCCCCGCCTCTGCGGCGGCCAGATCGCCGAGCAGTTTGCGGGTGTCCGCATCCGTGGTGCGGGCGGCGGCGGCGAGGTAGAAGTGTTCCGCGTCCTGCTCCATTGCCGCAGCCTCGGCGCGGATGCGCTCCAGCCCGAGGTTCTGGGTCAGCCAGACCGGGCGGCGCGCGTAGTAGCCCGATACGTGCTCGCGGCGGATCAGCGGGATGGTCTTGCCGAAGCGCTTGACGTGCAGGTCGATCAGGCGCTGGCGGTGCTCGTCCTCTTCCTCTGCCATGCCGTCGAAGATTGCAGCGCTGTCGGGAAAGTCGGCGCGCAGATTCTCCGCGTAGCCGCGATAGATGCGCCCGTCGTCCTCTTCGGATGAGATGGCGAGCGCCAGCACCTCCTGTTCGCTGAGGTCGCGGAAACGTTTGCGGTTGAGCGAGAAGCGCATGTCGAAGGGTCCATCATAGTTTAGAATGATTCTAAAGGCGTTTCGGGCTGACGACAACCGCGATTGCCGGGGAGAAATTCATTTAGTCCTTGGAACTGAACCATTCGGTTTATATTCTGGCACTCCATCTGCCGGAGCGACCATGACAGCATCAGCCCCGAAGGTCCGCCGTGGCCGCAAGTTCGATCAAGTGTTGGCGGGAGCGCGCACGGTGTTCATGGCGGACGGATTCGAAGGGGCCAGCGTGGACGAGATCGCGCGGGTCGCGGCAGTGTCCAAAGCGACGCTTTACAGTTATTTCCCCGACAAACGGCTGCTCTTCATGGAAGTGGCCAACGCCGAATGCCTGCGTCAGTCGCGCGAGGCGATCGACAGCATCGACATGCTGGGGTCGCCGCGAGAGGTGCTGCGGCAGGCGGGGATGCATTTCCTGCATTTCCTGACATCGACCTTCGGGCAGCAGGTGTTCCGCATCTGCGTGGCCGAATCGGACCGCTTTCCTGAGCTGGGCCAGCGGTTCTACAATTCCGGCCCCATGGTGATGCGGACCGAAATGGTGCGGTACTTCGGCGAAGCCGCGGCCAGGGGGGAACTTGCGATCGAGGATCGGATACTGGCGGCGGACCAGTTCTCGGAGTTGTGCAAGGCCGACGTCTGGCCGCGGCTGATGTTCGGTGTGTCCAAATCGGTGACGGAGGCGGAACTTGTCCGCGTCGTGGATGGCGCGGTGGAGACTTTCATGGCAAGGTACGGGGCATGAGATATATTCTGCTTTTGAGTTGCGCGCTGGCGGCCTGTTCACCTGTCGCCTCGACCTCCCCGACGTCGCCCGCATCCGGGGCAGACACCTGCGGTGCCTCGGCCTATGCCGACCTGATCGGCAAGGACGCGCCCAATGCGCTGATCGTGCCCCAGCCCAAGCGGTTGTATCGCATCGGCGATCCGGTGACACTGGATTTCAACCCAGCGCGGGTGAACGTGCAACTCGACACGACGGATGTGATCGTGGCGCTGACCTGCGGCTGAGCGCTGCCCTCTCCTTGCAGGAAAGGGGAGCGTTGACGCCCGTCAGCTCTTCGGGCGGTTGTCCACGATCCTGACGGCCTTGCCCTCCGAGCGGGCGACGCCGCCCACATCCGCCACGTCGACCTTCACGGATATACCCACTGTCTGCTTGATCTGAGCGGAGAGCGCCTTTGCTGCCGCCGCGCGCGCGTCGGCGGTGACAGAGGCGTCGGCGCATTCGCACAGGATGCGCATCTGATCCATGCGGTCGGGCTTGCTGAGTTCGATCTGGAAATGCGGTGCCAGCCCTTTTGTCGCCATCAGTGCTTCCTCGATCTGGGTCGGGAAGACGTTCACGCCGCGCAGGATGATCATGTCGTCGCTGCGCCCGGTCACCTTCTCCATCCGCCGCATCGAGCGGGCTGTGCCGGGCAGCAGGCGCGTGAGGTCGCGGGTGCGGTAGCGGATGATCGGGAAGGCCTCCTTGGTGAGCGAAGTGAAGACGAGTTCGCCCATTTCGCCGTCGGCCACGGGCTCCCCGGTTTCGGGGTGGATGATCTCCGGGAAGAAGTGATCCTCCCAGACGTGCAGCCCGTCCTTGCTCTCCACGCATTCCATCGACACGCCGGGGCCCATGACCTCGCTCAGGCCGTAGATGTCCACCGCATGCATGTCGAAGGCCTGTTCGATTTCAAGCCGCATGGCGTTGGTCCAGGGTTCGGCGCCGAAGATGCCGACTTCCAGCGAGGATGCGCGCGGGTCGAGGCCCTGGGCGGCGAACTCGTCGAGGATCGAGAGCGCGTAGGAGGGCGTGACGGTTATGCCCTTGGGCTTGAAGTCCTCGATCAGGCGCACCTGCCGGGGGGTCATGCCGCCGGAAATCGGCGTGGTCGAAAGACCCAGCGTATCCGCGCCAAGATGGATGCCAAGTCCGCCGGTAAAGAGGCCGTAGCCATAGGCATTGTGCAGCATGTCGCCGGGGCGCATGCCTGCCGCCCGCAGGGAGCGGGCGACGACGATGCCCCAGTTGGCAAGGTCCTGCTTGGTATATCCCACGACGGTCGGCTGCCCGGTGGTGCCCGACGACGCGTGGATGCGGGCCACTTGTTCGCGCGGGACGGCGAACATGCCGAAGGGATAGTTGTCGCGCAGGTCGGTCTTGACCGTGAAGGGGAACTTCGCGAGGTCAGAAAGGGATTTCACGTCGTCGGGATGGATGCCCGCCCCGTCAAAGCTTTTGCGGTAGAACGGCACGTTGTCATAAGCGTGGCGCAGCGACCATTTCAGACGGTCGAGTTGCAGCGCGGTAATCTCGTCGCGGCTGGCGATCTCGATGGGATCGAGGCTGCCCTTCGCCGGTGTCAGGTCTTTCATTTGGTGGGTTCCTCCTCCGGGTAGAGCTGCCCCCTGATGCTGCGCGACAAGCCGCGAAACAGGGCGACGGTGCGGCCGTCCTCGCCTGTCACGGTCACATCATAGATGCCGGACCTGCCGGTGCGGGATACTTCGACAGCGGTGGCGGTCAGCAGTTCGTCCGCCTTGCCGGGCATCAGGTAGGTGATCTGGTTCTGCTGCGCGACCGTGATCTGGTTGTAGGTGTTGCAGGCAAAGGCAAAGGCGCTGTCGGCCAGCGTGAAGATATACCCGCCATGGCAGATCGCGTGGCCATTCAGCATCTCGGGGCGCACCGGCATCGTCAGCGTCGCCTCGCCGGGTGCCACATGGGTGATCGTCATGCCCAGCCCGCGCGAAGCGGCGTCGCGTTCCAACATCAGATCGGCGCATTTCAGGGCACGGTCCAGGGGCGTCATAAGAGAGCCTTCATGTTTCAGTATCTCGTCATCTGACATAATTCTGTAACGCTTTCAAGAAATATTGACCAAGCTTGAGGCTTGATTTGGCGCGCGAAGGGCGCAACTGTCAAATCATGACGATGCATGTTGATCCCGCTGTCACTCCGTTCGAGCGGCTTCCTGAACAGGTCGCCTTCCACCGCACCGAGCTTTCGGTGATCCTGTCGCTCTATGGGCGTATGGTGGCCGCAGGGGAATGGCGCGACTACGGCATTTCCTGCCTGCGCGAGGTGGCGGTGTTCTCGGTTTTTCGGCGAACGGCGGAAATTCCTCTCTACCGGATCGAAAAACGGCCCAAGCTGCGGGGGCGACAGGGTATGTATGCGGTTGTCGGCACCGGGGGTCAGGTGCTGCGGCGGGGTCATGACCTCAAGTCGGTCCTGCGGGTGCTGGAGCGCAAACTGATCCGCGCAGTGAACGACTGATCTGTCGTACAGATAGATTTCAGGCCTCCGGCGGGGAATATTTAAAGCCAGAAAGAACGGGAAGGCGGCGGTGCGCTGTGGCGTGGCCATCGCCAGCCTCCTCGATCCGCCGGATCGCCTGTTCTATCGGCTCGTAACACACCGCCATCGCGTGGGCGTTGGCATGGATCATGGTGTCTGGATCAGTCACGATTGCCACGTGACCCTTCCAGAACAGCAGGTCGTTGCGCCGGTAAGGCGGCGCGGCGTCCTCCCCGAGAGTTCTTTGCAGGTCGGAATCGCCAGGCGTGGGAATCCCGCAGGCCGAGAATGCCGCCTGCACCAGCCCGGAACAGTCGATGCCGAGACGGCTATTGCCCCCCCAGAGATAAGGGGTTTCCAGAAAAAGAGCCGCAATACGGGCAGGGTCTTCATGGACCGTCCCGAGGGGTTCGAGGTGACCGAGCGGCACGTGACCTGCATCGGTGTCCGCGAACCGGCCCGACGTGCCGGTCACGCACAACCGACTGCCGAAACTGAGGGACATCCGGTCGCATGACTTCAGATCAGGGCCCTCATATGCGTGTGTGGCAAGCGTGCTGACCCTGTGCGTAGCCGCTATCGGTGTGCCCAAGGCCCGCGAGGCGACGAAACCGCAGTAGCCATTCCGGTCCGCTTGCAGGTAGGACCACCCTTCAGCCTCGTCGAGCACCATGACCGTGTCGCCGTAGATCAATTGCCTCTCGCGCCGCGCCCCGGGTGCTGCACAAAGGTCAGCCACGGAGGCGGTCACGCGGGCCGCCTCGCGCCGGGTATTCCGCGAGGGATCGGGGGTTACGCGCGGATCGCTCATGGCTTCAACAGCTGACCAATGGCCGCAAAAAGCGCGCGGGTACCTTGGCCGACGCCGCCCTTGGGGCGACCGGGGGCGTCCGAGGGTTGCCAGCCGTAGATGTCGAAATGGGCATAAGCGCTGTCGGTGACGAAGCGGCGCAGGAACAGGGCTGCGGTGATCGAGCCTGCGAAACCGCCCTTGGGGGCGTTGTCGAGGTCCGCGATGCCGGGTTCGATCATCGCCTCGTAGGGCGTGTGGAAGGGCATGCGCCATACCGGGTCGGCCTGTGCGACGGCGGCGTCTTCCAATGCGCTGACGAAGGCGTCGTCGTCGCTGTAGTAGGGCGCGAGGTCGGGGCCCACCGCCACCCGTGCGGCGCCGGTCAGCGTGGCCATGGAGATGATCTGGTCCGGGTTTTCCTCATCCGCCAGCGCCAGCGCGTCGGCCAGCACCAGGCGGCCTTCGGCGTCGGTATTGTTGATCTCAACCGTCAGGCCCTTGCGGGAGGTCAGAATGTCCTGCGGCCGGAAGGCATTGGAGGAGATGGAATTTTCCACCGCCGGAATCAGCACGCGCAGTTGCAGCTTCATGCCTGTCGCCATGATCATATGCGCCAGCCCCAGAACGGCGGCGGCCCCGCCCATGTCCTTCTTCATCAGACCCATGGAGGCGGCGGGTTTGATATCGAGCCCCCCTGTGTCGAAACATACGCCCTTGCCCACCAGTGTCAGCTTCGGACCGGTCTGCCCCCAGCGCAGATCGATCAGCCGCGGCGCGCGGTCGGCGGCGCGGCCCACGGCGTGGATCATCGGAAAGTTGTGCTCCAGCAGCGCATCGGCCGTGATGACCTCGATCGCCGCGCCATGCGTCGATGCAAGAGACCGTGCAGCCTCTTCCAGGTCGCGCGGTCCCATGTCGGACGCAGGCGTGTTGATCAGGTCGCGGGTCAGCGTCTCGCCCGCGACCTGCGCCTCGATCCTGGCCGCGTCCACCGCATCGGGGGCCACGAGAGTGGCCAGCAGCGGGGATTGCTTTCGGTAACGGTCGAAGCGGTAGGCAGAGAGCAGCCAGCCAAGCGCCTCCTGTGCCAGCACCGCATCGGGCAGATCGCTTTCAATGCGGTAACTGCCCATGGGCAGCTTTGCCGCCGCTCCGGCGAGGTGGAACCGCCCGCGCGCGCGGGCCTCGGGGGTCCCGTAGCCCGCGACCGCGCGCACGGGTGCGCCGTCGTCGCCGGGCACGCAGACCGCCTGCCCCAGCGCCCCGGTGAACCCCTGAGCCTTGATCCAGGCAACGGTCCGGGTGGACTGATTGCCCAGCCAGCCCTCCACCGCATCCTCCGCCAGAACATATAGTGGCAAGGTGGTGTCGGACGGAACAGCGAAGGTGGCAGGCATGGCGGGTCTTCCGGGCTTGGGGCAATCGCCCGCAGCCTAGTCGATCCCGCGCCGCCCGCAAGCGATCAGATCGACAGATCCGCGGTGTCCCAGATCGCCGTGAGCGAGCGTTCCCCGATGCGGATCAGCCGCGACAGCGTGGCGGCGATGGCGTTCTGGTCGCCTGCATCGAGGCAGTCGGTCACGTCACGGGCCACGCGGGCCAGCGTATGCATGCCGATCTGGTCCGCAATCGCCACCAGAGAGCGCGTATTCTTGCGCAATTCCATCCACTTGCGGTCACGGTAGAGCCTGTCGCAATGCGACATCCTGAGCGCCAGCTCCTCCATCGCGCGGCAGACGACGTCTTCGGCTCCCGCCTCGCCAAGCTGCGCATAAAGCGTGCTCAGCTGATCCTGGTTCACATTCACTTGTTCCATCGGTCGGATTTGCAGAACCTGCATGTCTTTCACCCCTTTTTTCGCCCCCACGGCACACAGGGAATATGGCGCGCAGAGGTGACGAAATGATTGAACCGCAAGTTTGATTTCCCTCGAATTAGACGGGTATTTGGGATAACCGGGACAGGATCAACAGATGGAACGGACCGCTATGGATGACGCGAAACCCCTGCCGCATTACCTGGTGCAACGCTATCATGGGTGGAAGGCGACCGGCTATGCCGAGAACCAGTCGTGGTATCGCCGCCTGGCATCCGACGGGCAGCATCCCCGCGCGATGGTGGTCTCCTGCTGCGACAGCCGGGTACACGTAACGTCGATCTTCGGGGCGGATCAGGGGGAGTTCTTCATCCATCGCAACATCGCCAACCTGGTGCCGCCCTACCAGCCGGACGGGGCGCAGCACGGCACCTCGGCTGCGGTGGAATTCGCGGTGCGGGCGCTCAAGGTCGCACATCTGATCGTGCTGGGTCATTCCAGTTGCGGGGGGGTGCAGGGCTGTATCCAGATGTGTCAGGGCAAGGCCCCGGATCTGGAAGCGAAGGACAGCTTCGTCGGTCGCTGGATGGATCTGTTGCGGCCGAAATACGAGGAGGTCGCGGGGATTGCGGACGAAAACGAACAGCAGCGCCAGCTTGAAAAGTATGCGGTGATGACCTCGCTGGAGAACCTGATGACCTTTCCCTGGATCAAAACGGCGGTGGAAGAAGGGGCTCTGACGCTGCACGGTCTCTGGACAGATATCGGAGAAGGCGGTTTGCAACATTACTTGCCGGAGAAAGGTGAGTTCGTGCAGGTCTAGGGTATTGATTTCGGCCCGGTCCCTGGCCGACCGATCGCCATCAGCGATCGTATAACAGCGTCGCAAGTCGAATCAGTTCGCCACAAGTGAGGTCGGTGTATCGGATTGATGTGTGGGTCGTACCGGAACTCCGATAGACGGCTCTACCCTGATGACGTCCAGCTTTGTCGCGGCGGCAAACGACAATCTGCAATTGTTCTTCAACTATCTGACATCCGATGGCAGTGGTTATGCAGACTATGCGCTCGCCGGTACCTATTCGCTGGAATTCGGCGTCACCAACTGGGACGATACTGACTAGGGTTCCAGCATGGCCATTGACGGTGCCAACATCGGCGGCACTCCGATCGACCCGAACGAGCCTGGCCCCTTGACCGTCCCGCTGCCCGCTGCAGCCTGGTTGCTGATGGGTGGCCTGGCCGGCCTCGGTGCGTTTGGTCGTCGCAGGAAATCCTGAGCCGACGCGACAGAAA
>JBBSJO010000140.1:0-11285 GCA_038257185.1 Rhodobacterales bacterium
GCCCGTGCAAGTGGAACAAGAAAGTGGATGGCAACAGGGACGCAGATATTGAGCGCGTTTATGGTCGCCGCCGCGAACACACCGACTGGAAGTGCAAGGGCGCTGCTGGGTAGTCCTGACGAAACGCAACGCATCCTTGCAAACCTCGCAAAAAATGAGAACGCCGGGGAGTTGAAAGCCCAACTGCAATGGGCAGCGGGCCTAGACCCGAAAGTGTTTGCCGCGGCGTTGGTGGCACTGGCGCTTTGATCTGCGCGGGTTGGGTAAGGGGCACAACCTGGGCCAAAGGAACAGAGAAGTGGTGGCGGGGGCGCGGTAGCGCCTCGGCGGCACGCCCGCGCTTCGCGCGGCCGTTTTTGCTCTGACCTTGGGGTCTGATACCGGAGAGTGCGGGATCGTACGTTAAGCGCCTGGCTTACTGTTTTGGCCACCTGTATTCGCCCGTGAGAAGGATATGTGCCCATCCGAGGGGCGAGGTATGCGCCGGAAGATTTGCTGAGCAGTCCAACCTGTCGCGTTTTCGAGCGGTTAGGGCCGCACGCTGGCGCTCGGTCAGAATGGTGCGATGCGCCATGCTTCTTTTGCTTTCATGGGAGGTATTGAGTATATTTATTTATGATATGAGATAAGGAATAGATCCGGTGCCCGAAAGCGACCGCCGAACCCAAGCATCACAAACGAACGTTTGTGAAATATGCTGATAGGCTACGCCCGTGTCTCCAAGGCAGATGGCAGCCAGTCGCTCGACCTACAGAAGGATGCCTTGAACGCCGCCGATGTACCGGAAAGCCAAACCTATTCCGATCAGGCCTCCGGCAAGAAAGATGAACGCCCCGGATTGGAGGCCTGCCTGAAAGCCCTGCGGGCCGGCGATATCCTGGTGGTCTGGAAGCTGGACCGGCTCGGGCGCAGTCTGCACCATCTGGTCAAGACCGTCACAATGCTGACTGAGCGCGGTATCGGTCTGAAAGTGCTGACGGGTCAGGGCGCTGCGATCGACACGACAACCGCCGCAGGCCGCCTGTCCTTTGGTATCTTCGCGGCACTGGCAGAGTTTGAGAGCGAACTGATCCACGAACGCACAATGGCCGGGCTGCAAGCTGCCCGCGCCAGAGGCAGAACCGGCGGTCGAAAATTCGCCCTCACTAAGGCCCAAGTCCGCCTCGCACAGGCCGCCATGGCAAACCGCGACACATCCGTCGGCGAACTCTGCAAAGAACTCAAAATTCGCCCCGTCACCCTCTACCGATACGTCGATCCAAACGGGAACCTGCGCGACTATGGAAAACGGGTGCTTGGCGCTTAACGTACGATCCTGCACTCTCCGGTATCAGACCCCAATGATGTCGGCCAGGCTGTGTTGAACCTTGGTCGGGTCGCGCGGATCCGCCATGCAGGCCGCAAGACGACCGGCCAGACCGGCTTTGCGCTCGATCTCGCGCAGTAGGGTCAGCCCGGCGTCCGAGCTCATGTCGGCGCCATCAAATCCAAGCAGGATCGGCTTGCCATTCACGGGTGACAAACGGGGGTGAGAGCGTGTAGATCTGTCCATGGTGAGAGGTGGCTCCTCGAAATTCAAGATATTGGCGTCAACACTCAAAATCTACAGAATTTCAGAACCTTACGCCACTCTCACCGCCTTGTCATGAATTTCCCGGGTTAAATCCTTCTGTGCCCCATTTGAAGTGGGCCTATCAATCAACTGGCTCTGCAGCACCATATCCCCCGGCGGTCGGTGTGCAGATGACCACGCGCTCTCCCGGTTCGAGCCTTGTCTGGGCGCAGGCTGGCAGAACCTCCTCGCGGCCATCGTTGCGCAGGACGACCGTTCGGCCCACCTGCCCGTTGCCACCCCCCGCGATGCCGCGCGGTGGCAAGGTGCGATGGGACGACAGAATGGCGCATTCCATCCGTTCCAGAAACCGGATGCGCCGCTCGGTCCCGTCGCCCGCAGCAAAGGCCCCCTTCCCGCCCGTGCCTGCGCGCAGGCCGAACGCCTCCAGCACCACGGGAAACCGCATCTCGAAAATCTCGGGGTCGGTCATCCGCGAATTTGTCATATGGACATGCACGCCGCTGGTACCGGCAAATCCCTTGCCCGCATTGGTGCGCCCCGCTGGAGAGCCGGAGCAGATCGTCTCATAATATTGATAGGTGTCATTGCCAAAGGTCAGGTTGTTCATCGTGCCCTGACTGTTGGCGATGGTCCCAAGCGCGCCGAAAATGGCGTTCGTCACGTGCTGGCTGGTCTCCACATTGCCCGCCACGACCGCGCGGGGATAGTCGGGTTTCAGCATGGAGCCGTCGGGGATCACGATGTCGATCGGCCGCAGACAACCCGCATTCATCGGGATCGGCGCCTCCACCATCACGCGGAAGCAATAGAGAACCGCCGCCCGCGTGACCGGCTCGGGCGCGTTGAAGTTGTTGGCCATCGCGTCCGAGGTGCCGGTGAAATCCACCGTCGCACGGCGATTTTCACGGTCCACCCGGATCGCCACGTTGATCACTTGGCCCGTGTCGGTTTCATAAGCGTAGGAGCAATCATCTAACCGGTCGAGCAGGCGCGCGACCTCTTCCGCCGCGTTGTCCTGCACATGGCCCATATAGGCCTGCACGACCTCCAGCCCGAAATCTGCGATCATCTTGCGCAATTCCGCAGCACCACGTTCGTTGGCGGCGATCTGGGCTTTCAGGTCAGCAATATTCTCGGCCACGTTGCGCACCGGATAGGGGTGGTCGGTCAGCACGGTGCGCAGTTCCGCCTCGTGGAAGCCATCGGCACTGGCCAGCAGGAGGTTGTCGATCAGCACGCCTTCTTCGTCCACCGTGGTCGCCAGCGGCGTCATCGAGCCGGGGGCGGTGCCGCCGACATCGGCATGATGCCCGCGCGACGCGACCCAGAACAGCACCTGCGCGCCCGCATCGTCGAAGACGGGGGAGACAACGGTGATATCGGGTAGATGGGTGCCGCCATTATAGGGCGCGTTCAGGGCGAAGACGTCGCCGGGGCGGATCCGGCCCTCGTTCAGGCGGATGATCGTCTCGACGCTGCGGTCCATCGAGCCCAGATGCACCGGCATGTGCGGCGCGTTGGCCACCAGCGCGCCGGAGGCATCGAACACGGCGCAGGAGAAATCAAGCCGTTCCTTGATATTGACGGAATGGGCGGTGTTCTGCAGGGCGAGGCCCATCTGCTCGGCGATGTTCATGAAGAGGTTGTTGAACACCTCCAGCAGGATCGGGTCGGCCTGATCGGCCCCTGCCGCGCGCAGCCGGCTGGCCGCCTCGTGGCGGGTCAGCAGCAGGTGGTCGGCGGCGGTCAGGCGGGCGGTCCAGCCCGGCTCCACGATCACGGTCTGGTTCGGCTCGATGATCAGGGCGGGGCCCCGGACGGTATCGCCGGGCAACAGCCCTTCGCGGCGGAAGACCCCTGCGGTATGGGATGCGCCGCCGGAATATATCGGCACGGTCTGGTCGGTATGTGCGGTGCGGTCCGGCGGGGTTTCGGCCATGACCGCATCCACTTCCGGAATGTCCTCGAACCCCTCCACCTCGACCGCTTCGACGGTGATCGGCTTGTCGGGACTGATGAAGCCGAACTGTGCCTTGTGCGCCACCTCGAAGGCGTTGCGTGCCGCATCCAGATCGCCGTCATAGGTGACCTGGATGGTCGAATCCGTGCCCTCATAACGCAGATGAAGCCGCGTGACTGTGGTGCCGCTCGTGACGCTTTGCTGCGTAAGCGCGCCCATGACCTCGGACGTCAGGTCACGATCCAGACCGTTGATCGCCGCACTGTTTCCGGCCTCAAGGCGCTGCACCAGACCCTGCTGGCGGCTATCGGACACCATGGCCAGACCGATGCCATAGGCCGACAGAAGCCCCGACAGCGGATGGATCAGCACGGCCTCCATGCCGAGCGCGTCGGCCACGAAACAGGCATGTTGCCCGCCCGCGCCACCGAACGAGTTCAGCAGATAGCGCGTCACGTCATAGCCGCGCTGGACGCTGATCTTCTTGACCGCGTTGGCCATGTTTTCCACGGCGATGGTCAGGAAGCCTTCGGCCACTGCCTCGGGCGACTTGCCTTCGCGCGCCGCGATCTCCGCAAATTGCGCGGCGACAACGTCGGCATCCAGCGCCTCGTCCTGATCGGGTCCGAAGACGCGCGGGAAGAACTCGGGCCGCAACTTGCCGAGCATCACGTTGGCGTCGGTAACGGTCAGCGGACCACCGCGCCGGTAACAGGCGGGGCCGGGATTGGCCCCGGCACTGTCGGGGCCGACGCGAAAGCGCCCCGGATCGGCATGCAGGATCGAGCCACCGCCGGCGGCGACCGTGTGGATGCGCATCATCGGTGCGCGGATGCGGACGCCCGCCACCTCGGTATCGAACGCGCGTTCATACTCGCCCGCGCTGTGGGCCACGTCGGTGGAGGTGCCGCCCATGTCGAACCCGATCACCCGGTCGAACCCGGCCTCCCGCGCGGTCTGGACCATGCCGACGACGCCGCCAGCCGGACCCGACAGGATCGCGTCCTTGCCCTGAAACTGCTCAGCCGCCGTCAACCCGCCCGAGGACATCATGAATTGCAACGTCGCCCCCGCCTCGCCCGCAGGCGTGGCCCCCAGCGCGTCCGAGACCTGCGCCACATAGCGCCGCAGGATCGGAGAGAGGTAGGCATCGACCACGGTCGTATCGCCGCGCCCGATCAGCTTGACCAGCGGGCTGACCTCGTGGCTGACGGAGACCTGCGTAAAGTCCATGGCGCGCACCATGGCGGCGAGCGCCACCTCATGGACCGGGTTCTTCCAGGCGTGCATCAGCACGATGGCGACAGCGTGAATGCCGTCGGCCTTCACCTGCTCCAGCGCTGGACGCAGATCCTCGGCCATCAGGGCCTGCTCAACAGATCCGTCCGCCAGCAGGCGTTCATCGACCTCGATCACCCGTTCATAGAGCTGTTCGGGAAGGATGATTTCCTTGGCGAAAATGTCGGGGCGCGCCTGATAGGCGATGCGCAGCGCATCGCGGAAACCCTTGGTAATGAGCAGGACCGTCCGGTCGCCCTTCCGCTCCAACAGGGCGTTGGTGGCGACGGTGGTGCCCATCTTCACGGTGCCAATCAGGGCAGGGTCGATGTTGCCGCCCAGCAGGCGGCGAATGCCTTCGATCGCAGCGTCGGCATAGGCCTCGGGGTTTTCCGACAAGAGCTTCAGGGGTTGCAGGTCGCCCCCCGGCGCGCGGCCCACGACATCGGTGAATGTGCCGCCGCGGTCGATCCAGAAATCCCACACGCTTTGCGATGCGTCAGCAGCCATGGCCCTGTCTCCCCTGTCGTGAACGCCCATATTTTGGGCCAGTTTCAGTTGGAGGATATTGCCCACCCCAACTATGAATAGCAATTTGTTGACAAATTATCAGCGATTGGTCAACCTCTGACTTACGCCGCGTCAACAACCGGCACCCAGAACACGATTGTTCCAACAGGAGACACTGCCATGACCTTTTCAATCCGCATGACAGCAGCCGCTGCGGCGATGGCGCTTGCCACACCGCTGGCCGCCCAGACCGCGTGGGACATGCCCACACCCTATAGCGACGCGATCTTCCACACCGTTAACATCACGCAATTCGCCGATGATGTGCGCGCCGCCACCAACGGCGAGCTGGACATCACGGTTCACTCAGCCGGATCGCTGTTCGGTCATGCCGAGATCCGCGATTCCGTCCGCCGCGGTCTTGCCCCCATCGGTGAGATCCTGTTGTCGCGCCTGTCGAACGAAAACCCGCTCTTCGAGATCGATTCCATCCCGTTCCTCGCCGACAGCTATGCCGATGCCGAAGCTCTGTGGACCGCATCGCGCCCTGCCGTCGAGGAGTTGCTGGCTGAGCAGGGCCTGACCCTGCTTTATGCCGTGCCATGGCCGGGCCAGTCGCTTTACCTGACCGAAGACGTGACGGACCCCGCCGCCCTGCAAGGCGTCAGCTTCCGCGCCTACAACACCGCGACCGAGCGTCTGGCGCAGATCCTGGGCATGACCGCCACGCAGGTGGAATCGGGCGATATCCCGACCGCCTTCGCCACCGGCCGCGTATCGGCGATGATGACCTCGCCCTCCACCGGCGTCAGCAGCCAGGCCTGGGACTACACCTCGGTCTATGTCGATGTGCAGGCGTGGTTGCCCAAGAACGTAGTCTTCGTGAACACCGAAGCGTATGACGCCCTGCCCGAGGATCAGCAGGCCGCCCTGCTGGACGCCGCCGCCACCGCCGAGACCCGCGGCTGGGAGATGAGCGAAGCTGAGACCGCGACTCAGATCGCGGCGCTGGAAGCGGCGGGCATGACCGTCACCGCGCCGTCCGAGGCCCTAGCCGCCGCCTTGGCTGATGCAGGCGCGACGATGGAAGCCGAATGGCTGGCACAGGCCGGCGATGCTGGTGCCGCAATCATCGCAGCCTACCGCCAGTAAGCGCACTTTGGGGCCGGAGGGAAACCTCTGGCCCTTTTCCAATCCCGTGTTGGTCGGAGACCCGTGATGCGAAAACTGCTCGATACGCTCTACCAAACCGCGATGATTGCGGCGGTGGTGGCGATGGTGTCCATTGCGCTGTTGGTCTTCATCCAGATCTTGGGCCGCCTCACCGACCGCGTTCTGATGGGGTTCGGCGCCGACGCGATCGGCATAGCGATCCCCTCGCTGGCTGAAATCGGCGGGTTCCTGTTCGTCGCCTCCTCCTTTCTGGCGCTGCCCGCCACCTTGCGGGTCGGCGGTCATGTGCGGGTCACGATGGTATCGGGCAACCTGCCGCCCAGGGCTGCGCATGTGATGGCCTGCTTCGTGCTGATCGCGGCCTTCGCGCTCGGGGTGTTCGCCGCGTGGCATGCGTGGCTTCAGGTGCTCGACAGCTGGCAATTCAACTCCGTCTCTTTCGGGATGATCCGAATTCCGCTGTGGATCCCGCAAGGGGCCATGGCGCTGGGGCTGGTGATCTTCGCCATTGCCCTGCTGGACGAACTGCTCTGCGCGCTGCGCGGCCATGACCCAGCCTACAGGCGCGCTGAAAAAGCCAAGGGCGCCGACGCGCTGGAAGGGCACTGAGATGGAGCTTTACACCCTGTCGCTGATCCTTGTCGGCGTTCTCTTCGTCTGCCTCGCCCTCGGCCTTTGGGTCGGGTTCGCCCTGATGGCTGTGGGACTGGTCGCTATGGTGCTGGCGGCCCCTGCGCCGCCAGGTCCGGTCTTCGCCACCAAGGTCTGGGGTGCGCTGAATATCTGGGATCTGACCGCCCTGCCGATGTTCATCTGGATGGGCGAGTTGCTGTTCCGATCAAGGCTGTCGTCAGACATGTTCAAGGGGCTGGCCCCCTTCACCCGCCGCCTGCCGGGAGGATTGCTGCACGTCAACATCATCGGCTGTGCGCTGTTCGCCGCCGTCTCCGGCTCCTCTGCCGCCACCACGGCCACGGTTGGGCGCATGTCCCTGCCCGAGTTGAAGAAGCGCGGCTATGATGACCGCATGGCCATTGGCACGCTGGCGGGATCCGGGACCTTCGGGTTCCTGATCCCACCCTCCATCATCCTGATCGTCTACGGGGCCGCGACCGAACAATCGATCGCGCGGCTGTTTCTGGCGGGCGTTTTGCCGGGCTTGATGCTTGCAGCCCTGTTCGCGGGCTATGTCATGCTATGGGCCACGCTCAACAAACACCGTATGCCACCGCTGGAGCCTGCCGCATCGTGGCGCGAAAAACTGCAAGGCGCGATGCTGCTGCTACCCACGGTCGGGCTGATCGTGGCAGTGATCGGATCGATCTATGGCGGCCTCGCCTCGCCCACCGAGGCGGCTGTGGTGGGTGTGGTGGGCGCGATGGTGATATCTTGGGCGTCGGGAGGGCTGACCCGCGCCGGAGTGTGGGGCAGCGTGCAGGGGGCTGCCGTGACCACCTGCATGATCGCGTTCATCCTTGCGGGCGCGGCCTTCCTGACCGGGGCCATGGGCTATACCGGCATCCCGCGCGCTCTGGCCGCCTGGATCGGAGAGCAGGGCCTGTCGCAATATGCCCTGCTCGCCGCACTCCTGCTGTTCTTCATCGTGCTCGGCTTCTTCCTCGACGGCATTTCCATCGTCGTGCTGACCACCTCCGTCATTCTGCCGATGGTGCTGGCGGCAGGCATCGATCCGATCTGGTTCGGCGTCTTTCTGGTGCTGGTGGTCGAGATGAGCCAGATCACGCCGCCCGTGGGCTTCAACCTCTTCGTGCTGCAATCGATCACAGGGCGAGAGATCTTCACCATTGCGGCTTATGCTTTGCCATTCTTTCTCATCCTTGTGTTAGCCACCGTGATCTTAACCGTCTTCCCCGAGATCGCGCTGTGGCTGCCCTCAACCATGATGTCACGATGAGCGATATTCCTCTGAAACCCGGGGTTGGCCCGGTCGTGTCCTCGGCACATCTGGCCAACTCGTCGCTGCCCGCGCTCAGCGAGGTGGAGTTTGCCATCACCATGATGGGGCAGGCTTTTCATCGCTGGATGACCCGCTGCATGATCGCCGCCGGTGGCCCCGCCATGTCGCCGCTGGAGGTGTTGATCGTGCATCTGGTCCATCACCGCGACCGGCCCAAGACGCTGGCCGAGGTCTGCCTGATCCTTAACATCGAGGACACGCATCTAGCCAATTACGCGATCCGCAAACTGACCGCCGCCAATCTGGTGCGTGCCGGGCGTCAGGGCAAGGAAAAGACCATTGAGATCACCACGGAAGGGGCCGCGTTGTGCCGTCGCTACGGCGAGGTGCGGGAGGCGCTGCTGGTCCAGTCGGCCAGCCAGCTTGGCTATGATCCCAGCGACCTGAGCCGCATGGCGTCGCTGATGCGCACCTTGTCGGGCAGCTACGATCAGGCGTCGCGCGCTGCGGCAGCCCTCTGATGGACGCGCTGGCCGCGGCAATCGCCGCGCGGGGCCGGATGGCGCTGATCCTCGGGTTGGCCGTGGGCCTTGGCCTGCCGGACGTGGCAGAGGCGATGCGCCCGGCGATCTGGCCCTTGGTGATCACCCTGTTGTTCCTGAGCATCCTGCGGATCGGCCCCGATGCCCTGCGCCTGCCCCGCCGCAGCCTGGTGCCGATCGCGGGCCTTACCCTGACCCTGCAGGTGGCATGCCCGCTGGCCGCGTTCGGGGTCTTTGCCGCCCTCGGGTTGCAGGGCGCAATCTGGGCGCAGGCGCTTGTCCTGATCCTTGCCGCAGCCCCGATCACCGGAGCGGCGCCGATCACGGCGCTGGCGGGCGGCGTGCCCGATCTGGCCCTGCGCCAAACGGTGTTTGGCACCCTCGTCCTGCCCCTGACCGCCCTACCGGTGCTGGCGCTCATCCCCGCATTCGGCACAGTCGCCCAGATCGCCGGGGCGGCCGCGATGCTGCTTCTCGCCATTGGCTGTGCAGCGGCCGCGGCACTGGTGTTGCGCCGCACGGGATGGATCCGGCCGACACCGACCTCGCTCGCCCGGATCGACGCGTTGACGGCGGTTGCGATGGGTCTGGTCGTGGTCGGCCTGATGTCCGCCGCCGCGGATGCGATCCGTGACACGCCCGGCCACTTCCTCGCGATCATGGCCCTGGTCTTTGCCGTCAATTTCGGCCTTCAGGCCACTGCATGCCTACTCTGGCCCGACGCCACGGAAAAAACGGCAGTCGCGGTCGCGGCAGGCAATCGCAACGCAGCCCTGTTTCTGGGAGTGCTGCCTGCGGGGCTCTCGTCCGACCTGCTTCTGGTAATCGGCTGCTATCAGGTGCCGATGTATCTGACGCCGTTCATCCTGCCATGGATACGCAACCGGACAACCGGGCATTGACAGTTGCATCAGCCAATGGGTCGTGTGTTTGAGGTAAACGACCTTGAATTGGGTTGAGAGAAAGAGTATCCGGCGATAGCGTTGCGGCCCTCCCCTCATCCAATCAATGCACCGACCTCCGGGGCAGTATCATTCCGGTCTCCTTCTGCTTTCGGCCGGTTGGCTTGTTCCACAGATGTCAAACGACCAACATGGCCCCATCGGAAAGGTTTGTGCGTAGGATTACTCTAAGCGAGAACATTGGGCGAACTTAATCAGGTTCCCCAATCTCTGGCGGGCCTGATGTGCAATGGTCGCGCAATTTTACGCTCAGCAGCACCAGAATGCCAGTCGAAGTCGCCGGATAGGATTATGTGCTCCCATTCGAGCGGTGATGTGTGTGTTAGCCGCCATAATTCATGAGGCTTCAGTTTTCGGTGCTGGCAGCCTTTTTCCCGCCCCCTCGGTCTCTGAAGAATAGTCGATGTCTGCGTCCGGCTTTGCAGTCTGGGCGGTTGCTTGGTTTGGGTTATGTGGGTTGATGTTTCAGGGTGTGCGGGGCGCTTGGCGTCAGGCGGGTTCTGGTGGCGCGAGGGCATGGAAAAGGAAGCGTAATTGCCCTTGCCGGGAACAGGACGCCGGCAGGGTAACGATGATGCGGGTCTTCTTCTCGACGATGGTGGCAGCGAGCTTGACGAGATTCTGGCGGAGCGTGTCGAACTGGGCGCGGCGCCACGGTGAACGCTTTGGACAGGCCGCGCGGAGGGTCCACCAGATCCAGTAGGCGGCACCATGCAACATCAGGCGCATCTGATTGGCGTTGGCTTTCGAGCACGATGTCCGGTCAGCGGCGAGATGCGCCTTCCAAGCCTTGATGTGGTTCTCGGCCTGGCCTCGGGCGGAGTAGACCTTCTCATAGAGATGCTTGCCGCGGCCCCCCTCGAGATTGGTGACGATGTAGCGTGTGTCCCGCCCCCTTGGGCTGACCTCGACACGCGCGATGACACGGCGGGGTTTTGACCAGGACCGGGCTGCATAGGAGAAGGTTTTGAAGCGGCGCTGCTTTTGACCGGGATGGCGGGCGTATCGCTCCGCGGTAGACGCCTCCAGAGGCAGGATGTTTTCAGCCAGACGGCTGTTCTTGGAGAGACCGAAGACATAGCGCAGCCCAAGCCTGTCACACAGATCCAGAACCTGTGGCGTGCAATAGTGACTGTCGGCGCGCAGCAGAATCTCCGTCTTGGGCCAATGTTTGCGGATCTGGCGTATCAATCGGCGAATGTGGGCTGCACTCTCAGCGCCCTTGGGGCGCCGGGCCGGGCGCAACACCGCTCCGACGAGACGACCGTCCCCGTCAAAGACGACGATGGGCTGGAAGCCATACTCATCGTAATAGGAATTGAACAAACGCAACTGCTGCTGGCCGTGCACCGCGTCGAATGTGTCA
>JBBSJO010000141.1:0-11238 GCA_038257185.1 Rhodobacterales bacterium
GCCCTGCCCCATCCGCAGCATGCTTTCTTCCGTGATCCCCGCCATATGCGGCGTCAGCACCACGTTGCGCAGCCCCATGAAGGGATGATCGGAGGGCAGCGGCTGGGTGCCGAAAACGTCAACCGCAGCACCGCCCAGATGTCCCGATTGCAGTCCCTCCACCAGTGCCTCCTCGTCCGTTACCGGCCCGCGCGAGACATTGGTCAGGATCGCCCCGCGACGCATCGCCGCGAGGGCGTCGCGGCTGATGATCCCGCGCGTCTCCTCCGTCAGCGGACAGGACAGCACCAATACATCCGACCGCGCCAGCAGCGCCTCTAAGGAGACCGCCTCAACCCCCTCTGGCAACCTGTCGGGACTGCGTGTGAAAGCAATGACCGGGCAGCCGAACCCCTGTCCCGCCATCCGCGCGACCTCGCGCCCGATGTTGCCGAACCCGAGGATGCCCACCGTCCGCCCCGACAACTCGCGACCCCCGTTGGAATGCTCGCGCCCGGCCTCCCAGCCCTGCCCGCGCAGGTCGGTGTTCACCTGCGGGTACTGCCGCAAGAGCGCCAGCGCCGACCAGATCGCGTGTTCCGCCACCGTTACCGCATTGGCGCCCGGTACATTTGCGACCAGCACACCCCGGGCCGTGCAAACTTCCACGGGAATCATGTCGAGACCTGCCCCATGCCGCACACAGGCGCGCAGACCGTCCTCCCGCTCCACGATCTCCGGCGCAATCGGCGCGCGCACCACGATAATTTCCGCCCCCGCACTCTCCGCCGCGATGGCATCTGGCGTCGGCGCGGAACTCACGCGGTAGTCACCGAGCGCCTCCAGCGCCGCCGTCACCTCCGGGTGCAGCACATGGGTGGAGAAAATCATTCCGCCGAATCCGTCAGCGGTACCGCTCCGGCCGGTTCCAGCAGCTCCGACCAATAGCTCATCGCCCCCCGCAGGTGCGAGTTCATCAGCGCCATCGCCAGCGCGCCATCGCGCCGTTTCAGCGCCTCGTAGATCTGCAGATGTTCACGATGCGACTGAAGATTGCGCTCGCCCTTCTGGAAGTAGACCGGCAGGCGGCTCTGGCTGAGCACGTAGAACGTGGTGCAAAGGTTATAGAAAACCTCGTTCTGCGTCGCCCGCACGATCTCCAGATGAAAGGCATGATCCAGTTGAGCCAGCCCCTGCCCCGCCGCAATGCGCGACTCTGAATCCTTCAGCACCTGTTCCAGCGTGGCGAAGTTCTCCTCCGTCGCACGCTCGGCGGCCATCTCGGCGGCCTTGATCTCGTGGATCTTGCGCACCTCGACCGCCTCGTAGATCTGGCGCGGGGCGAGCGGCAGACCGGCGCGGGCAAAGAAGGCCATCTGCTCGATTCCGCGCTGGTCAGTGCGCAGGTAGATGCCGGATTTCGCCCGCCGCTCGATCACCTGCATCGCCTCGAGGATCGCCAGCGCCTCGCGCACCTGCCCCCGGCTCACCGTGAAATGCTCGGCCAGCTCACGCTCCGACGGGGCCTTGCCCGCGTTGCCCTCCGCCGCGCTGATCAGGTGCGAGGCCAGAGTGGGTAGGAACTCGTTCTCCTGCATGTCATCCTTTGTGGGCGAATTTCGCGATCACGTCCTCGTTCATCGCAAGCCCTATACCCGGGGTCTCCGGGATTGCAATCATGCCGTCGCTCGCCAAGACCGGGTGGCGCGACAGGTCGTGGATCATCGGGTTGGCGCCCAGAGAAAACTCCACCGTGAAACTCGCGGGAGAGGCTGCGCAGACATGCAACCCGGCGAAGAAACAGGGCGCGCCGGCCCAGAGGTGCGGGGCCAGGCGCAGGTTGAACGCCGAGGCCAAAGTGCCGATCCGCATCGCCTCAGTGATGCCGCCGCAGCAGGCCGGGTCCGGTTGCAGGATATCCGCGCAGCGCCCCGTGATCAGGTCGCGGAAATCGAACCGTGTTGCCTCCGACTCCCCCGCCGCGATGGGGATATGCGTCGCCGCCCGGACCTCCGCCATGCCGCATTTGTCGTCCCCCGTCACCGGCTCCTCGAACCAGGCCAGATCGCAGTCGCGCACAAGATAGGCAAAGCGCTTCGCGTCCCCCACCGAGAAGGTGCCATGCGCGTCCACCATGATATCCACGCCCGGCCCGAGCGCCTTGCGCGCGGCCTTCACCCGCTCCGCCGAGCGATGCGGCGTGCCGTCCATCACGCCCACGCGCATCTTCACGCCGTCGAAGCCGCCGCTGTCGACATACCCCTGCAACTGCGCCCCGATCGCGTCCTTGTCGGCCCATCCCCCCGAAGCATAGGCCCGCAACCGGTCTGCCTTCCGACCGCCAAGCAACTGCCAGACCGGCTTGCCGTCCGCCTTGCCGAGGATGTCCCAGAGCGCGATGTCGATGGCGCTGATCGCAGCCACCGTCATGCCGCGTCGTGCCAGTTCCGGCATCACCTGACCACTCTTGCGCGCCGTCTCCGCCCGTACCCCGTTATAGAGATCTTCCCAGATATAGGTGATGTCCGCGGGGTCGCGCCCGATCACGCGCGGTCCGAATTCGTGGTTCAGCAGGTGCACCAGCGTGCCGTAGCTGCCAGCACTCCCGGCGGCGTTCTTGGCCTCTCCCCAGCCGACCAGCCCGTCATCGGTGGTCAGCTTCAGGATGGCCGCGTCGAAGGTGCGCAGGCGACCGAAATCGCTGACGTGCTGCTTGTCGGCCTCGATGGGGATCTGCACCCACCACGCCTCGGCTGAGGTTATCCGCATGACCGCTCCCCTGCCCGCCCGGCCGCTGCGCAATGCGCCGCAGCCGGAACGTGGCCTGTCCCTGTCACTTGATCAGCGGCAGAATTGTTTCAGCTGTGATCTCCATCTGCCGGGCATAGAAGGCCTCCGTCAGCACACTCGACCCGTGGTCCTGGATGAACTTCAGCTGCTCGGGCGATATGTCGCCGGGGTTCTTGTCCACCATATCGGGATACGGTGCCGCAGGGGTGCGGTCGACCGGCGCCACGAATTCGTTCGTCAGCGCCCCGTCATAGCCGATCTCCTTCAATGTCTTCACGATCTTCGGCCAGTCCAGATGCCCCAGACCCGCGGCGAAGCGGTTGTTGTCCGCGACGTGGAAATCGAACAGCCGGTCGCCCGCCAGACGGATCGCGTCATAGATGTCGTCCTCCTCGATGTTGAGGTGGAAGGCGTCGAGGCAGACGCCGACCTCGGGGCTTACCGCATCGGCCAGCGCCAGCGCCTGCGCGCATCGGTTGAAGAGATAGGTCTCGAAGCGGTTCAGCGGCTCCACCGCGATCTTCACGCCGACCTTCTGCGCATGGGCGAAACATTCCTTTGTCGCATCCACGACCCAGCCCCATTCCTCCTCTGGCGTGCCGTCCGGCACGACCTTGCCGACCGTGGCCGGCACCAGGGTGATGATCTCACCCTCCAGCTCGCTCACCATGGTGAGCACGGACTTCACGTAATCGACGGACCGTTCCCGCTGGCCCTGATCCTTGGCCGCGAGGTTGCGTTCTCCCAGCGTCAGGGTCACTGCGCCCCAGCAGCGCATGCCGTGGTCCTTCAGCAGCTTGAGCGTTTCCTTCGTGTCATACTGGTCCGGCTCACCGGAGATCTCGATGCTCTCGTAGCCATACTGCTTGATCCGCCGGACCGTCGTTTCGAGCGGTTCCGCCCGCATCCAGTTGTGAGTCGAAAGATGCATGTTGCTCCCCCCATGCTTTGAAATCCCTGCGCGGCAGGTCGGCACCCAGTTGCCCCTCCCTGCCGAATGTGGTTAGACCAGTTAGCATCGGGTGGAAAAAGCGGTCAAGGGGGTCTCGGAAAGAATCTCACGGCCAGCGGGACGGTATATATGGTTCCAAAACGCGAAAATCGCGCTATGTTGGCGGCGCCGCAATGCCGTTTCAAGAACAAGCAGATTGACCAATCTCCGAGATTTGGTATGACCAGTTGAAAAATAGTGGAGGAAAAGACCGCGATGAAGATTGGCATGTGCATGTTCCTGTGGACGACACACATCACCCCCGGTCACGCCCCCCTTCTGAGAGATATCAAGGCTGCGGGCTTCGACGGGGTGGAGATCCCGATCTTCGAAGGCACCCCCGCCAACTTTGCCGAAACGAAACGTATGCTGGCGGACATCGGGCTGGAGGCGACCGCCGTCGCAGCCAATGGCGATCCGGCGCAGAACCTGATCTCGGCCGACCCCGCCACGCGCAAGGCCGGTGTCGAGCGCATGAAGTGGGTGCTCGACTGTTGCGCCGCTCTGGGGGCCGACCGGGTCAGCGGCCCGCTGCATTCGACGCTAGGCCATTTCAGCGGGGAAGGCCCGACGGCAGAGGAACTCGACCGCTCCATCACCGTCCAGCGCGAGATCGGGGCCGCCGCCAGGGATCAGGGCGTCACCGTCTGCCTTGAGGCGCTGAACCGATTCGAGTGCTACCTGCTAAACACGATGGACGCGCTTGCCGACCACATCCGCGCCATCGACCACCCCAACATCCGCGCCATGTACGACACCTTCCACGCCAATATCGAGGAAGCGGACCCCATTGCCGCCCTCACCCGCAACATCGACGTGGTGCACCACATCCACATCTCGGAAAACGACCGGGGCGTGCCGGGGCGCGGTAATATTCCATGGGCCGAAACTTTCGCGGCGATCAAGGCCATCGGTTATGACGACTGGCTGACCATCGAGGCTTTCGGGCGCGGCCTGCCCGACCTCGCCGCCGCCACCAAGGTCTGGCGCGACTTCGCCGAAAGCCCGGAAGCGGTCTACCGCGAGGGCTATACCCACATCCGAAAATCACTGCAGGCCGCAGGGCTTCAGTAAGACATCAACGGGAGGATAAAACATGAAGACGATCAAGGGACCGGGGCTGTTTCTGGCCCAATTCGCGGGCGACGAGGTGCCGTTCAATTCCTGGGACAGCATCACCAAACAGGCCGCCGACTGGGGCTATGCAGCGGTTGAGATCCCGTCCTGGGACGGCCGCATGATCGACCTCGCCAAGGCGGCCGAGAGCAAGGACTACTGCGACGAGATCGCAGGCATCGCCCGCAACAACGGGATCGAGATCAGCGATCTGTCCACGCATCTGCAAGGCCAGTTGGTCGCCGTGCATCCGGCCTATGACGCTGCCTTTGATGCCTTCGCGGCACCCGAAGTACAGGGCAACCCCAAGGCGCGGCAGGAATGGGCGGTCGATCAGGTCAAGAAATCGATAAAGGCCTCGCGTAATTTCGGCATCGACCGCACCGTGACCTTCTCCGGCGCGCTCTGCTGGCCCTATATTTACCCCTGGCCGCAGCGGCCTGCGGGGCTGGTGGAAACAGCTTTTGACGAGCTTGCCGCGCGCTGGCGGCCGATCATGGACATGGCGGAGGAGCATGGCGTTGACGTCTGCTACGAGATCCACCCCGGCGAGGACCTGCACGATGGTGACACCTTCGAAATGTTCCTCGAACGGCTGGACGGGCACGCGCGCTGCAACATGCTCTACGACCCCTCGCATTTCGTGCTGCAATGCCTTGATTACCTTGACCATATCGACATCTATGCGGACCGTATCAAGATGTTCCACGTCAAGGACGCAGAGTTCAATCCCACGGGCCGCAAAGGCGTCTACGGCGGCTTCCAGTCTTGGGAGAACCGCGCGGGGCGGTTCCGTTCCCTTGGTGACGGCCAGGTCGATTTCGCCTCCATCTTCTCCAAGATGGCGACCAACAACTTCGACGGCTGGGCAGTGGTCGAATGGGAATGCGCGATCAAGCACCCCGAGGACGGTGCCGTGGAGGGCGCGCAGTTCGTCAAGGACCACATCATCCGCGTCACCGAGCGCGCCTTTGACGACTTCGCGGGGGCCGGGCCGGACGAGGCCACGAACCGCAAGATGCTGGGGCTGGACTGATGGCGATCGAGGGAAAGACGGAACAGCGGGAGGCGCGCATACGGTTGGGTATGGTTGGCGGTGGGCGCGATGCATTCATCGGCGGCGTCCACCGCATCGCCAGCCGCATCGACGACCGGTTTGAGCTGGTGGCGGGGGCTTTCAGCTCTACGGCAGAAAAGTCCAGGGCGAGTGCTGCGGACCTCGGTGTGGCGGAGGATCGCGCCTATGACAACTACGTCGAGATGGCCAAGCGCGAGGCGCGGCTGAAGAACGGGATCGAGGCCGTGGCCATCGTCACCCCCAACCACCTGCACTACCCCGTCGCGCGGGAGTTCCTGAAACGCGGTATCCATGTGATCTGCGACAAGCCGCTGACCTCCACCCTGGCGGACGCGCGCAAGCTCGTGAAGGCGGCCGAGAAATCCGATGCGCTGTTCGTGCTGACGCACAACTATACCGGGTATCCCATGGCAAGGCAGGCCCGCGAGATGGTGGCCGACGGGGTGCTGGGCGAATTGCGGGTGGTTCAGGTCGAATACCCTCAGGACTGGATGACGGAGGTGGTGGAGAACAAGCAGGCCGCCTGGCGTACCGATCCCGCGCAGGCGGGGGGCGGCTGCATCGGTGATATCGGAGTGCATGCCTACAATATCGCCTGTTTCGTCTCGGGTCAGGACGCGGTGGAGGTGGCGGCGGACATGCACACCTTTGTCGATGGACGCCGGGTCGATGACAATTGCCATGTCATGCTGCGGTTTTCCGGCAGGGCCAGGGGCATGCTCTGGTCCTCACAGGTGGCGCCGGGCAACGAGAACGGGTTGCGGCTGCGGGTCTACGGCACCAAGGGCGGGCTGGAATGGAGCCAGGAGAACCCCAATCAGCTTTGGCACACGCCGCTTGGGGAGCCAAAGCGCCTGATCACCCGTGGCGGGGCCGGGTCCGGAGCAGCGGCCGGTCGCGTGACACGTGTGCCGCCGGGGCATCCTGAAGGCTACCTCGAAGGGTTCGCCAATATCTACAGTGAAGCCGCCAGTGCCATTGCAGCGCGGCGGTCGGGGGCTGGGGTGCCGGAAGACGTGGTGTTCCCGACGGTGCAGGACGGGTTCAAAGGCGTTGCCTTCATCGACGCCTGCCAGAGATCGGGTAAACGCAACGCGGCTTGGGTGTCTTTGGCACTGTAGTCCGGCGGAGCGGCTGCGCCGCATTCGATCCATTTCTGGTTGATGGGGGGCTTTGCCCCCCAAACCCCCAAGAATATTTAGGGCCAAAAAGAGGGGGATCGTGAGGGCGGCCATCGCCCCGGCAACAGATATCAAGCAGCCTTCAGCTCACGCGTACTGTCGTCCCAGAACCAATGTGCGTCGAATCCGGGTCGACGGCAGCAAGCGGCAGACAGGGTGTGGCGGCGCGGGCGGAAGATGTTTCGTTGAGACCTTCATGACTGCGATGCTCGATTCCCGGAGCGAGCTTCTTCAGGGCGGCTTCGTGCGGCCAGTTCCGACGCGCGGACATGCGGTACCAGCCTGAGTTCCATCGGTATCTGTATGCCGCTCTTGCTTTCGCAGGTTCCGCTTGTCAGCCTCTATTGCCAGCCGAACATTCCAACGACCCGATGTTCATAATGGCAGAACGTGTTGCAAGATATGTTGTAGATGACAGATTTTAATGATCGTATCAGAGACATTCGTTACGCGCGGGAGAGCGCGATCGTACAATCGGAGGAGAATAACATGCCTAGGGATACACTTTTCGGCGCGGCGCTTTGGACCGCTTTTGCACTGACTGCAACCAGTGCGTTCGCGCAGGACAACTGTGCAGAGCGCGGTGCACTCGACGAGATGTACTGCGATGCCAACGGCGACCTTGTCGCGGATGCGCCGACAGACGCAAGCCAGCTCAAGGACCCGTCCACGCTTGTCTTTGCCTATACACCTGTAGAAGACCCTGCGATCTACGAAGATATCTGGACGCCCTTTATCGAGCATCTCAAGGAAGTTACCGGAAAGGACGTGCAATTTTTCGCGGTGCAGTCCAACTCCGCCGAGGTAGAGGCGATGCGGTCTGGCCGCCTGCATATCGCGGGCTTCTCTACGGGGCCCACGCCGTTTGCCGTGAACCTCGCCGGGGTTGAGCCCTTCGCCATCATGGGCAGCGAGGACGGCCAGTTCGGCTACAAACTGCAGGTCTATACTCAGGCCGACAGCGACATCAAGGAAATGCCTGACCTCAAGGGCAAGCGTGTTGCGCATACCTCGCCGACCTCGAATTCTGGAAACCAGGCACCGCGCGCGTTGTTCCCCGACTTAGGCGTCGTGCCGGATCAGGACTACGAGGTGACTTATTCCGGCAGCCATGACCAGTCCATGCTTGGTGTCGTCGCGGGAGATTATGATGCCGCTCCAGTTGCCTCCGAAGTCGTCGACCGCATGGCAGAGCGTGGTCTTTATGATCCTGCCGATGTCCGCATCATCTGGGAAAGCGATCCATTCCCGACGACCTCTTACGGCGTTGCGCATGACCTTGCCCCCGAACTGAAGGAAAAGATCAAGGAAGCGTTCTTCAGCTTTGATTTCGCCGGGACCGCACTGGGTGAGGAATTCAGCGGTGTGAGCAAGTTCGTTCCGATCACCTACAAGGATCAGTGGGCCGTCATCCGCCAGATCCAGAAGGCCAACGGCGTAGAATACACGCCCCAAGGTCTCGCCAAAGAGTGATCCTTCCTCGTCGGGACCGGCCCCATTGGCCGGTCCCGCAACGAAAGTCTTTGAATGCTCAAGATTACTGATCTCGTCAAACGCTATGGGTCCGGCGACCCGGTCCTCAAGAACCTCGACCTGACCATCGAAGGCGAAAGTGTCGTGTCGATCATCGGTTCCTCCGGTGCGGGTAAGAGTACGCTGCTGCGTTGCATCAACCGGCTGGTTGAACCGACCTCCGGGTCTGTCGTGCTGAACGGGACCGAACTGACCTCACTCCGGGGCAAGAACCTGCGCGCCGCGCGGCGGAAGATCGGCATGGTGTTTCAGGGGTTCAATCTGGTCGACCGCCTGACCGTGATGGAAAATGTTCAGTCCGGGCGGCTTGGATATATCTCGACCTGGGCCGCGATTTCGCGCCGATATCCCAAGGAAGACATCCGGCGCGCTTTTGAGCTGATGGAGCGCGTGGGCATCGCGCAATACGCCAACACACGGGCCGACCAGTTGTCGGGCGGCGAGCGTCAGCGCGTGGGTGTCGTTCGCGCGCTCATGCAGCAGCCCGAGATACTGCTGGCGGACGAGCCCACTGCGTCGCTCGACCCCAAGACGTCCGAGCAGATCATGGGCCTGCTGCGCGATCTGGCAGGCGAACTTAAATTGCCCGTTCTGATAAACATCCATAATGTGACCGAGGCCAAGGAATATACCGACCGCATCGTCGGCATGCGGTACGGCCGCATCATCTTCGACGACAAGCCCGGGCAGCTCGACGAGGCAGCAATGGATAAGATCTATGCCGGTAGCCCGCACGCCGACCGCGGCGGCGAAATGGCCGCCGCATCATGAGCGAGGCGCGAGACACCTGGAGCAAACCGCCCTTCATTGCCAACCCCATCCTGCGATGGGCCTTCTACCTTGGCGTGATCGGCTATTTCAGCTGGGTCGGCCTCACCATGCCCATCGACTGGAACCGTGTCGCCGAAGGCATAGGCCGTGCGGGCAGGATCTTTGGTGGGGCCTTTCCCCCCAGTTTTGAACGCAGCGGGCTGCTGATCGACGGTTTTCTCGAAAGCCTCAAGATCGCGGTGCTGGCAACGGCAGGCGGCGTGCTTCTGTCGATACCGATCGCCTTCATGTCCGCGCGCAACGTGGCCCCCCTGCCCGTCTTCTATCTGGGCCGGGCCATCATCATCATCGCCCGCAGCTTTCATCCTGTGATCGTGGCGATCCTGTTTGTCAAAGCTGTGGGATTCGGCCCCTTCGCGGGTGTGTTGACACTGATCATCTACTCGATCGGCTTTGTCGCCAAGATGCTGGCTGAACGGATCGAGGAGATCGACTTCGGCCAGGTCGAGGCACTGAGGGCGGCAGGCGCACCGTACCTTCCTACCCTCTTCTACGCGATCTTTCCGCAGATCATGCCGCGCCAGATCGGTCTCACGATCTACCAGCTAGACTCCAATTTGCGCGCCTCTGCTGTGGTCGGCCTCGTCGGTGCCGGAGGAATCGGCGCCACGCTGGCCAATGCCTTCGGTCGGTACGACTACGACTTTGCCCTTGCCATCACGATCGTCATCGTCGGCGTCATCCTGTTTTCCGAAGCCATCAGCGGTATGATCCGGAAGCGCATCCAATGACGTCGATCAAGGAACAATTCGGGCGCGACGACTGGTCCCGTTTCACGTTGAAACAACGGATGACGCGCTATGCCATCCTGTTCGGCTGCGCACTGGTCATCGCTTGGGCGCTCACTTCAATCGAAGTGATCTGGGCTTGGGTCTGGGGCGCGCCGGAGCAGATCGGCGACCTGTTCGGACGAATGTATCCGCCGGACCCTACGAACCTTGCCAACATCCTGCTGGTGCTGTGGGAAACCGTGAACATCGCGACATTTGCCACCACGATCGCAGTTCTGCTTTCGCTGCCTGTCGCCTATATTTCGGCGCAGAACACCACCCCGAACCGCGCGACCCTGTGGCTCGGTCGCCTGATCCTGGTGACATCGCGGTCAGTGAATACCATCATCTGGGCACTGCTCTTCGTGGCGATCTTCGGCCCCGGCGCCGTGGCAGGCATCATCGCGATCATGTTCCGCTCCATCGGTTTTGTCGGCAAGCTGCTGGGCGAAGCAATTGAAGAGATCGATACCCACCCGGTCGAGGCGCTGGAGGCCACGGGCGCGTCGAGGTTCAAGGTAATCGTTTATGCCATCGTGCCACAGGTGATGCCGACATTCTGGGCAGTGGCGATTCTGCGGTGGGATATCAACCTGCGCGAATCCACCGTTCTGGGCCTGGTGGGCGCAGGCGGCATCGGCATTGTCCTGCAGGGGGCCATCGACACCTTCAACTGGCCCGAGGTTGCGACGATATTGCTTGCCATCATCGGGCTGGTCATTTTGGGCGAGGTCATTTCCGCCTTCCTGCGTCGCCGAATTCTGTGACAGACTTTCGACGGGGATCGTCAAGATCTCGGCATTCACGGCAGCGAAAGCCGGGAGAGCAGATATCGAGCGGCCTCGGGCTCCAACTCATGGACGGTGCAGATCTATCCGTAGGGCGGCAGCCTGCTGGCCACGGCGGCGGGTTCGAGAAACGCCGTGCACGCGGACGGTGTTGAGTCTGTTGCCATCCTTTTGCCCTCCA
>JBBSJO010000142.1:0-11131 GCA_038257185.1 Rhodobacterales bacterium
GAGGTTTGCCCCAAGACGCATCCCCATCTTTCCGCCTGCACCAAACAAAGCCAGTTTTGCCATGTGTCTCTCCCCCGACCGCCCGCGCGCTCAGGGCGCAGAATGATTTGACAACTGGTATGATAAGCTACTAAGCAGTTGAGTATGTCAACCCATGCTTCACCCGCGCCGCAGACGGGCACCCGCTCCGGACCGCGTATCGCCTGGTACGGGGACGATTTTACAGGTGCGGCGGCGACGATGGAGGTGCTGACATTCGCAGGCCTCCCGTCGATGCTGTTTCTGGAACCGCCGACGGAGGAGCAACTGGCCCTCTATCCCGGCCTGCAAGGGATCGGCGTCGCCTCCACCGCACGGGCACAATCGACCACATGGTTGGACGCCGAACTGCCCGGCATCTTGGCACGTCTGAAGGCGCTGAACCCCGGCATCCTGCACTACAAGGTCTGCTCGACACTCGATTCCTCCCCTCAGACCGGCTCCATCGGCCGGGCGATGGAGATTGCCGCAGGGCAGTTTTCACCCGGCCTTGTCCCGATCCTGATCGCCGCACCCCAGTTGCGGCGCTACCAGTGCTTCGGGCATCTGTTCGCAGCAGCCGGAGACCGTGTTCACAGGCTGGACCGTCACCCTGACATGTCGCGGCATCCAGTGACGCCAATGGACGAATCTGATGTGGCCCGCCACATCGCGCGCCAATCCACCCGGCTGGCGATCGACTGCATCTCGCTGGAGGATCTGGCAAATGGGACCTTTCCGACGCCTCCGACCGCGTCGAAGGGCACGATCCACGCGGTGACGCTGGACTGCATCGATTCCGCATCCGAAGTCGCAGCAGGGGCTTACATCTGGTCCAATCGCGCCGCCAATCCCTTCGTGGTCGGATCGCAGGGTGTCGAATATGCGCTGGTCCGGCACTGGCAGGAAACGGGCGAACTCGCCCCCTGCCCACCACCGACAGGCATCGGGCCGGCAGATGGGATGGTCGTGGTGTCCGGTTCCGTCTCCCCCACCACCGCAGCACAGATCGCATGGTCGAAGGCCAACGGCTTTTGCACAGTCGCTTTCGACGCAACGCAGGTCTGCGGGGATGCCGCCGCCTTGGAAGCGGAGATCGGGCGCACGACCGAGGCAGCCCTCGCGGCCCTCTCGCAAGGGCGCGATCCGCTGATCCACACCGCCGAGGGACCAGATGATCCTGCCATCGACCGCTTCCGCGCCGCCGTCTCCGCCGCAAACGGAGATATGACCGCCGCCAATCAGAGCGTCGGAGAAGCGCTTGGTCTCTGCCTTCGCCAGATACTTGACCGCAGCACTGCACGGCGCGCTGTGGTCTCGGGCGGCGATACGTCCGGTCACGCGACCCGCCAACTCGGGATTTTCGCGCTGACGGCCCTTGCCCCAACCATTCCCGGTGCCGCAATCTTCCGGGCGCATGCGACGGGGCCGATGGACGGGTTGGAACTTGCATTGAAAGGCGGCCAGATGGGCAGCGAGGATTACTTCGGTTGGGTGCGCAACGGTGGCGGTGCCCGATGACACGCGTCACGGCAACCTACGACATCGAAACGCCCGTCGGCCTGTCCCGCGCCGCGGCGGTGCTCGCCGGAGAGCAATCGACAGGCACCTTCGTGAGATTGGCAGCCGAGACGGACGCCCTTCGCGAGCGTTCCGCCGCAAGGGTCGAGAGCATCGAGATCACCGGATATGCCACCCAGCCCGCGTTGCCCTGTCGCCTGCAAGGCGACAGATACGAGCGCGGCCGCGTCAAGGTCAGCTGGTCTACCGACAACTTCGGCACGTCGCTTCCCACCTTGCTGTCCACACTGGCGGGGAACCTCTTTGAACTCGCCGAACTCTCGGCGATCCGGCTTGTGGACGTGGACCTGCCGCCCGTCTTCGCGACGGATCACCCCGGACCACAGTTTGGTGGTGGGGGGACGCGCGATCTTTTAGGCGGGCACGAGGGCCCCCTGATCGGCACGATCATCAAGCCCAGCGTCGGCCTGAACCCGGAGGAGACCGCAGCACTTGTGAAGACCCTGGCCGAGGCCGGGATCGACTTCATCAAGGATGACGAACTTCAAGCCAACGGGCCGCACTGTCCCTTCGCCGAGCGAGTCGACAAGGTCATGCAGGTGCTGGACGACCACGCCCAGCGGACCCGCAAGCGCGTGATGTATGCTTTCAACATCACCGACGAGATTGACGCGATGTGGCGCAATCTCGATCTGCTCGAAACTCGGGGCGGCACCTGCGCGATGGTCTGCATGCATTCGGTCGGACTGACCGGCCTGCGCGCCGTCCGCGACCGCAGCCCGATGACCCTCCACGGCCACCGGGCCGGCTGGGGCCTCTATTCCCGCTCGCCCGACATCGGGATCGGTTTTGGGGTGATGCAGAAACTCTGGCGGCTGGCCGGCGCGGATCATCTGCACGTCAACGGGTTGGCCAGCAAGTTCACCGAACCCGATGCCGTGGTCGCAGAATCAGCCAGATCGGTGCAGCGGCCGGTTTGCGACGGGGGGCCGCCACATCTGGCCATGCCGGTCTTTTCGTCCGGCCAGACCGTGTGGCAGGTGGCGCCAGCGCGCGCCCTGCTGGGAAACGACGATTTCATATTCTGCGCAGGGGGTGGCATCCTGAGCCACACGGGCGGAGCCGCGGCAGGCGTGGTCGCCCTGCGTCAGGCCGCGGAGGCAGCGCGCGAGGGCATCGCGATAGAGGACCATGCCGCCGCCAGCCCCGAACTGCGGGCGGCGCTTGAGACATTCCCGGAGCCGCAGATGGACAAGTTCTAGATATCGGACCCCAAGATGACGAACCGCGGGCGCGGCGACCGCAGATTTCGCCTTGCGCGTGGTGATGAGCATGATCCTTGGGGCACCATTGCAGTCGGTTACTGACCTGTCCCGTACGGTGCGTGTTTCCCGCCGCATGGCGCTTCTCTTTCGTGAACGGTACAGTGTGAAGACTTGCGCTAACCCGCCACCAGCATCCTGTCGGGAGCGAGCCTACAACGCGGGAAGGACTGTCCATGCAATATCACTTCGAAGGTTTTCGCCCCGGCGACCCTGATATTCGTGACGCGGCACCGGGCAGGCCAGAGGTGCAGGGTCCCCTGCCCGAAAAAGTCGACGTACTGATCGCCGGATGCGGCCCTGCGGGGCTGACCCTGGCGGCGCAGCTTGCCGCCTTTCCCGATATCACGACCCGCATCGTGGAGCGGAAACCCGGGCCGCTGGAGAAAGGGCAGGCCGACGGCATCTCCTGCCGGTCGATGGAAATGTTCAACGCCTTCGGCTTTGCCGACACCGTCCTGCGGCAGGGCTACTGGGTGAACGAAACAACCTTCTGGAAACCCGACGCGCACAACCCCGACCACATCGCCCGCACCGGCCGCATTCAGGACGTGGAGGACGGGCTTTCAGAAATGCCCCATATCATTCTGAACCAGGCCCGCGTGCATGACATGTACCTCGATCTGATGCGCAACGGTCCCTCTCGGCTGGTCCCGGACTATGGTCTGAGCCTCGAAGACATCACCATAGACGCTGCCTCCGACGACCACCCCGTCACCGTCACCCTTGCCCCGTCAGTGGGCGAAGGCACGCGCAAGACTCTACGCGCGCGCTATGTCGTGGGCTGCGACGGCGCGCGCAGCACGGTTCGCGGCGCCATCGGGCGCAGCCTGACCGGCGATTCCGCCAGCAAGGCCTGGGGCGTGATGGACGTTCTGGCCGTCACCGACTTTCCCGACATCCGCTGCAAGACGCTGATTCAGTCCACGTCAGAGGGGAGCATCCTCGTCATTCCGCGCGAGGGCGGCTATCTGGTGAGGCTCTACATCGAACTCGACAAGCTCAACGAGGGCGAGCGGGTGGCCGGGCGCAACATCACCGTCGAGCAACTGATCGCAGCGGCGCAGCGCATCATCCGACCCTACGATCTGCAGATCAGGGACGTGGTCTGGTGGTCCGTTTATGAGATCGGCCAGCGGCTGACAGACAAGTTCGACGACGTGCCGGAAGACGAGACAGGCACCCGCTTGCCGCGTGTCTTCATCGCCGGGGATGCCTGCCATACGCATAGCCCCAAGGCCGGACAGGGCATGAACGTCTCCATGGGCGACGCCTTCAATCTGGGCTGGAAGCTGGTTTCTGTCCTGCAAGGCCGCTCCCCGCCCGAGATCCTGCACAGCTATTCGGCAGAGCGGCAGGCCGTTGCCGCCGACCTGATCAGTTTCGACCGTGAATGGTCGAAGATCATCAGCGAGCGGCCCGATGACACCAGTGGCAAAAGCGAAGGGGCACCTCTGTTCCAGCAGCACTTCATCCGCAATGGCCGCTATACCGCCGGGCTGTCGGTGACCTACGCACCGTCACGGCTAACTGGCGAAAAGACATCGCAGGCGCTGGCATCAGGGTTCGAGATCGGCACGCGCTTTCATTCCGCCCCCGTAGTGCGCCTGAGCGACGGCAAGCCGATGCATCTGGGGCATACCGTCACGGCCGACACGCGCTGGCGGCTCTTTGCCTTCAGCCCGGCGGGCGACGTGCTGCAGGAGGACGCACCGATCCGCTCCCTCTGCCATTATCTGGCGACCGACCCGCAGTCTCCGGTCCTGAAGTATACGCCCGAAGGGCGCGACCGCGATGCGATCATCGACGTGCGGGCTGTCTTCCAGCAGGGTTTTCGCGATCTGGCCCTCGAACACCTGCCGCCCCTCCTGCTGCCGCGAAAAGGCAGGTTCGGCATGATCGACTACGAAAAAGCGTTCTGCGCCGATCTCACGGGCAAGGGTGACATCTTCGATCTGCGCGGCGTCGATCGCGGCAAAGGCTGCGTGGTCATCGTGAGGCCGGATCAGCACGTGGCGCATGTAGTGCCGCTGGATGCCTACGCAGACATCGCCGCGTTCTTCGATGGCTTCATGCTCACACCGCCCCCCGTCAACTCTCCGGCCCCTCGCTGAGTACACACAACACGACAGACTCCGGCGTCAGCCGCAGGGTCGCGCGTTGGCGCGCCTCGACGGCCAGAAGTGCCGCAATCCCGGCGGCACCCGATGGGGTGGAGGCGAGGCCCGCCACCATCGCCGTCCCTGCCCCGGCTTCCGCTTCGGCCTCGGTGATCAGGACGTAGTTGTCCGCATCCCGTGCCAGCCCCTTGAGCGCGATGAGCGAGGGCATCTTGCAATCGAGCCGTCCCATGGCACTGGCCGACCCGGAGGAACGGACGGGACAGCCCGCCACGACCGACCCATGCAGCGCCGGGGCCACGGAAGGTTCCACGACCACGATACGCAGGGCGTCGCCCCAGTGTGCGCGCGCCAAGGCGGCAGAGGCCGCCGCAAGGCCACCGACCCCCGCCTGCAGGAAAAGATGCGAAGGCGCCTGCGGCATCTGCTCAATCGCCTCAGCCATCAGCACCAGATAACCCTCCATCACGCGGCGCGGATGCGTGACGTATCCGGGCCATGAGGAATCCGACAACAACGTCCAGCCATTGTCCCGCGCCGCTGCCTCCGCCGCCTCCATGGCTTGCTCGTAGGTCTCGCCTTCCCGGCGCACCTCCGCCCCCTGCGCCGCGAGCCGCGCAGCAAAGCTGTCTGGCACCGTCCGGGCGATGAAGATCACCGCCCGCGCCCCGAAGGCCGCCGACCCCGCGGCGACCGAAAGGCCATGGTTGCCCGCACTCGCCGCCACATAGGTCTGTTCCGCAGCAAGGCCCTCCGCCGCGTCGCAGGCGATGACATAGGCCGCCCCCAGCGCCTTGAAGCTGCCAAGCCCCATGCGCCCGCGTTCGTCCTTGACCCAGACCTGCGCGACGCCCGCTTCCACCGCGATCGCCTCGGCTTCCACCAGCGGCGTCTCGGACGCCACCGGGCAGCGTGCCAACAGCGCACGCGGGCTGCCTGCGTCCACCGAGGGGAAGGGAACGTCTTCGAGGCCCGCAACGGGCACCGGACGGTTGACGGTCAGAATGTCCATGACCCACCGGACAGGGACGGACCCGATCCGTCAAGCTTTCCCGCCACAAATGCATGAAATCGCTTCGTCGCCGGAGGTGCGGTTCTTCTTGCCAGAGCGTTTCAACAACAACTCCATCAAATAATGGCACGCCCGTTGCAGTGTGGAGATCACGGCCCGCGCCCTTAAAGACGCCCGCAAGATACTGAACGAGTATCAGGAACCAAAGCTGGACCCCGTCGAAGGACGAGGAACTGCAAGCCTGGATCGCGCGCCGCAAGCACGAAATCCCCGCAGCGGACGAATTCAACCAGAGTTACCGACCCGCCCCCCTGCTTCATCTTGCCAGATAAACCTCCCGCCGGAGGCTCCCGTCCGTGCAGCGCCTCCGCGCTCAGTCACCTGCGCAGGGCGTACCCGCCGCCCCCCAGGCGGCCACGTCGCGCGCGATCTCGGCCACCGATCCCGGCGGCACCGACCGCCCCGCGCCGGGGGTAAACCCCCATTCCACGAAGCGGGAGTTCTCCAGATGCTCCACCAGTTCGGCAATCGTGTTGCCGTCGTTGGTGTCCGGGTTGCGCATCTGAATGCATATCTCAGTGCTGGATTTGTCGAGCCACTCCAGTTCCACCGGCGGCAGCCTCCAGGCATCGTCAATATGCGGCGGTGCGTGCGGTGCGGTGTTCTCCCGGGCGCTTGATACATGGCACGTCCTGCAAGGAATGCTCTCGGCCCCGATCCGGCTGTCGTCCGCAACCACGGCCATCCCATGCACACGGCGCGCGCCAAATCCCAGCCCTTCCCACATCGGCACATGCTGCGCACCCACATGGCAATTGGTGCAGCGCGGGTGCGACGCGACGGCAAAGATGCGCTCCCATGCCGCAAGTCCTTCCTCGCGGGTCACGGCAGTGTCCTGCGCCGCGACGGGCGCCGCCAGCACGTACAATGCAACAACCAGCCGCCTCATGCGAAAGTCACAGAATTCGACAGAGGCAGTTCCCGGATGCGTTTGCCCGTCGCGGCAAAGATCGCATTGCCCAGCGCCGGACCGGCAGGCGGAACGCCGGGCTCCCCGATGCCCCTGATCTTGTCGCCATTCTCCAGACCCCGCACTTCGATCACAGGTGTCTGGTGCAGGCGCATCCCCTCGAAGGCGTGGAAGTTGTCCTGCTGCGGCACCCCGTCCTTGTAGGTGAGCTCGCAATTCATCGCATGCCCAAGACCAAAGATCACCCCACCCGAGACTTGCGCCTCGAAGTTCACCGGATCGATGATCCGCCCCACGTCTGCAGCGACAAACACCTTGTCGATGCGGATGGCACCCTCCACATCAGTCACCTCGACCACCTGGGCAACCGGCACCCCGAAGGACAGCACGAAAGCCAGCCCGCGCCCGCGACCTTTGTTCATCGTACCGCCCCAGCCCGACATCGCGCCCACCGCCTCCAACACCTTGCGCGAAGCGTCATGGCTACAAAGCCGCAACCGCTCCGCAAGCGGGTCCACCCCGGCGGCGTGACACAACTCGTCCATGAAACTTTCGTGCAGGAACCCATTGGCAGAGGCCCCCACCGACCGCCAGGACGACACCGGCACCATCGCGGGCACGCGGTAGCCGGTAACGCGGTAATCGGGGATCGCCCAGGGCTGGTCCCAGGCCCCCTGCACGATCGCCATATCGGGGCCCATCGCCGGAAACCCCAGCCGCGCCATCTGCGATTCCGATGTGGAAGTAGCGGCAATGGACAGGTCGAAGCCCACCACCTTGCCCTCGGCCACCCGGCCCCGCCCGCGCGCCATTGCCATGGGTCGGGGGAAATCGTGGGTGAAATCCTCCTCCCGGCTCCAGACGAGCTTGATCGGAATGTCGGGCATCTGAAGGGCGATCTCGACGGCCTGCAGGACATAGTCATCCTCCAGCCGTCGCCCGAAACTCCCGCCCGACATCAGGACGTGCACCTGCACCGCATCGGTCCCCAACCCAGCGCGCTTGGCGGCATTGGCCTGCATGAAGCGCGGGATCTGCGTGCCGGTCCAGATGTCGAGCCTGCCCTCGGACAGGCGGACCACCACGCTCATCGGCTCCAGCGCCGCATGGGCGAGGTAGGGCACGCGGTACGCCGCCTCGATCACGCCCCCGCCTGTCAGGGCCGTTTCCACGTCGCCGTCGTCCCGGAACCGGCTGTCCTGAAATGCACCGTCAAAGGCCGCCGCGACGGCCTCGATCTGCTTTTCGGTGTCGCCGATGTAGGGTGAGGCGTCCCAGTCGCATTGCACCGTCTCCGCAGCCTGGAAGGCGCGCCAGGTGTTGTCGGCGATAACGGCGATGCCCCCGGTGATCGGCAGCACTGCCCTGACGCCCCGCATCTTCTGCGCCTCGCCCGCATCAAAGCCCAGCATCGCGCCGCCCTGCGCGGGATTGGTGCGTGTCGTGGCATGCACCATGCCGTCATGGATCATGTCGATGCCATAGACCTGCGTGCCAGTGGATTTGGCCAGCATGTCGGTGCGCATCTGTGGCTTGCCGAGGTACTTCCACGTGGCGGGATCTTTCAGCGTCACGTCCTGCACGATGTCCGTCTCTGCCGCCGTCGCCGCCAGATCGGCATAGTCCAGCCGCATCCCGTCGGGCAGGATCACGGCGCCCATGTCGGTCCGCAACTGATCGCGCGGCAGGCCCGTCTGCGCCACCGCCGCAGAGATCAGCGTCTCGCGCGCGACTGCACCCGCATGGCGCAGCCGGTCGAACATATCCGGCACCGAGGAGGAGCCGCCTGTCAGTTGCAGGCCCATGAGTTTACCCGCCACGTCCGCCGCGCCGCGTCCGGCATTTGCCAGCATCGTGTCCGACGTGGCCGCAATCGGCATTCCCTCTGCCCCCACCACACCGTTGTAATAGGCGGCAGCAGGGGGTCCCGGTTCGATCCGCACGCTGGCAAGGTCCACATCGAGTTCTTCGGCAATCAGGTGCGCCTGCATCGAATAGGCTCCCTGCCCCACGTCAGCGCGCGGGGTGATCAGCGTGACCCCGTCGGCATCTATCCTGACAAAGGGATTGAACGTCGCCTCACCCGGCTTCAGCCCGGCAAGCAAGGGATTTTCGGGATCGCGCTTGTACATATAGGTGCCGAAGGCGACACCTCCGAGGATCGCCGCCGATCCGATCAGGAAACTGCGTCTTGCGATGGTTCTGGCCCGCCCCATCGCTCAGGCCCCCTGCATTTTGGTCGCAGCGGCCCTGACCGCCGCGCGGATGCGCGGGTAGGTGCCGCAACGGCAAAGATTACCGCTCATCGCCGCATCGATCTGGGCATCGGTGGGATCCGGGTTGAGATCGAGGAAGGAGGCCGCCTGCATGATCTGTCCCGACTGGCAGTAGCCGCATTGCGCCACCTGCTTTTCTACCCATGCGGCCTGCACCGCGTGCAATGCCTCGGGCGTGCCGAGCCCCTCGATGGTCGTCACCTCGCCGTCCACATCCCCCGCCGCCAGTTGGCAGGACCGCACCGCGATACCGTCCACATGGACAGTGCAGGCCCCACATTGCCCGATGCCACAGCCGTACTTCGGCCCGGTGATCCCCAGTTCATCGCGCAGCACCCAGAGCAGGGGCATGTCGTCCTCGACATCCACCTCGTGGCTTTCCCCGTTGACGGTCAGTTGCATCGCGCGACTCCTGCTGAACGCTCTGGTTCAGATTAGTCGGCGCTCGTCTTGATTGAAACCCTCTTGCACCGGCGCATGGTGTGACTTTGCGGCAATTTCGGTAACCCACGTCGCCCGCCGAATGGGCGCGATGCCGCCGCGATCTGGTCACATTGTCTTGGCAAGCAAGGCAAGATCACCGATGGAGGCCCCCTTGCCGCAAACCCTGCTCCAGATCACCTCGCGTACGCTGCCCGTGTTCTTTGCCTTCGCGTCGGTCAAGGCGATGGTGGTTGCGTGGCAGTATGACAGGATGGTCCCCTTCGCCACTGCCGCTGCCCTTCTCGCAATCGTGTTGTATATCGCGGACCGGACAAGGCTTGAAGGCCTGCTGCGGCGTGTCGTGCCCCTTTGGGACATCGGCCCGGTGCGTTTTGTCTTTGCCCTCATTCTGGGCGCGGCGCTGCTGGTGATCCATTTCGCGGCCCCCGCCTCGCTGAAGCCTTTCATTCTGACGTTGCTGATCCCGGCCTTCGTGATCTGCTACATCTGGCCCGGCTACATCTATGACCCCGTGCGCGCCCTGCGTCCTGCGCCGCGCCCCCGGCTCTGGCATGTTCGGGCCAATGTTCAAGGATCCCGGCCAAAGGCCTGGCGGAAGGTTATGGGGTGGTCGTTGCTCATGGTTCTGGTCCTTGGCGGCTACGGGTGGTTCTTCAGCACAGCCGTTCCTTCCGCAGCCTGGCTGAACCTCTCGGTTCCGGCAGCGGCTCTGTTCACCGTGCTCCTGACTGTCACGTTGGGCTGGATCTTCTGGCAGCAGAATGAAAGCCGCATCGACGATATCCGCCGTTACATTCCGGACTTTGCGATCATGGGGCTGGGTGCGCTGCTGATCTTCGGAGGAGCCTTTCACCTGGGGCTGACGCGGGCCGTTCCGGAACTGTGGCACATGGTGGTGGACGGACCGGTGGCCGACGTGGCCCATGTGGTCAGGAAAGCCGATGCCCGGTCCGGGCTGAGAGACTGCCGCAGCAGAATGGATATCTACGTATCGGGAAGCACGGGGGCCACAATCACGCTCTGTGGCCTGAACGCCGCGTTCGTCGAGGGAGTTCTGCCGGGGGACATCCTGACCCTGCGTGGGAGAACCAGCTTTTTCGGCCAGACCATCGAGGGAGCCCGGATCGAGCGGCAGCCTCGCTGATCGCGCGCGGCTGCCTGCCTCAATTCAGAACTCCACGACCGCACGGATCGACTTGCCCTCGTGCATCAGCTCGAACCCGTGGTTGATCTCTTCGAGCTTGAGCTTGTGGGTGATCATCTTGTCGATCTCGATCTTGCCGTCCATGTACCAGTCCACGATCCTGGGCACGTCCGTACGTCCCTTGGCCCCGCCAAAGGCGGTCCCGCGCCAGACCCGGCCCGTGACCAGCTGGAAGGGGCGCGTGGAAATCTCCGCCCCCGCCGGGGCCACACCGATGATGATGCTCTCGCCCCAGCCCTTGTGC
>JBBSJO010000143.1:0-11088 GCA_038257185.1 Rhodobacterales bacterium
CAGCCGAGGCAGGAGTGGGGGCGTTCTGTGTTATAGTCCGTGCGCCAGGCGGCCAGCGTGACGCGGGCATGATGCAAAGACTGGAACAGGGTCTCATTCAGCAGTTCGTCCCGCAGGCGACCGTTGAAGCTCTCGATGAACGCATTCTGGGTCAGCTTTCCGGGCGCGATGTAGTGCGAGTCAAACTTGCGGGCATCCACAAACTTCAGGATCGCGTTTGAAGTGAACTCGGTCCCATAGCACGTCGGGAAGGAGGGCTGCTGGTAGGTTATGGCCGCCTGCGCAGCCCCCAAATTGCGCAGCGGGTGGCCATAACCGGGTCTCAGGTCTCAACAGTGGTTTTCTACAACCACACTGCTGAGGAGACCGGCTATGACCGCCACCCATTCTACCGCTGCGACCGTGCTGGTCGCCATCGACATTTCCAAGCATCGGCACGAGGTGCTGATTGGCATTCCCGGCAAAAAGCGCCGCCGCCGCATGACAATTACGAACACACTCGAGGATTTCCAGCGCTTGGCCACCGGTCTCGCCAGCTATGAACTGCCGGTACGGATCGGGTTTGAGGCGACCGGCAATTATCACCGGGCTTTGGCCCACCATCTCGGCCTGGTCGGGTTCGACCTGAAGCTGGTCTCTTCCGTTGGCTTGGCGAGAACGCGCGAGGCCCTGCACAACAGCTGGGACAAGAACGACCCCAAGGACGCCAAGGTCATTCTGCATCTGCTGGAGATCGGGGCCGTGCAGTTCTTCCATGATCCGCTGGTGACCGGGACGGCCGACATCCAGGAACTGTCAAAGACCCACGAGATCGTCTCGCGCTCGAAGACCGCACTGTGGCACCGCATCCTGACTCATTATCTACCGCTCTACTTTCCCGAGGCCGAGCGGTTTCACCGAAGCTCGCGGACCGACTGGTTCCTGGCGTTCCTCGAGAAGTATCCATCGCCACACATGATCACGGTCATGAGCCGGGAGGCCTTCATCGTGGATGCCTTGGAGGTCGTTGGCCGCAAGGTCTCCAAAGAGCGTCTGCTTTCAGACATTTACGCCCCTGGGTCGGTTCGGTCGGGCTGCCGGTACATTCGGACTCCGATGCCATCCGCATGTTCCGCATGGTGCTGTCAGAAGGTCGCAGCCTGATCCGACAGCGCGATGTGATTGAGGCGCGGGCCGTCGAACTACTTTCGGACCTCCACGATTATCAGCTGCTAACGACCATTCCTGGGATCGGCCCGATCAACGCCATGACCATCCTCGCTGAGGCTGGCGACCTGCGCCGCTTCCACCATCACCGGCAGTTCCTGAAGTTCTGCGGCATGCATTGCCCGACAGGCGATTGCGGAGCAATCTGCCGTAAGTGACCTCGCCACCGTGCAGTCGGGCATGTTCCGCGGCCAGAGCCGGATCTCGAAGTACGGCAATGCCCGGTTGCGCCGCACGCTCTGGATGGCCGGTCAGACCGCGGTACTGAAGCGGACCAACAGCTTTCGGGACAAGTTCGAGCGCTACATCTCGAAGGATCGACACAATGCGCATCTGCGTCGCAAGGCCTATACGGCGATAGCGGCCACCCTCTCGGGACATTGCTGCGCAATGCCCTGCCGGGCAGCGGATGGCGCGCACCGTACACGCCGTCGTCAAAAACGGCGCACCCTATCGCCCCTTCTTCGAAGGGGTGAGCCCAGGCGGAAGGACCTCTCTCTGTAGCAGCCGTGGAGGCAGTTCGCTGACCTCGTAGATAATGTTCGGGCCTTCTGCTTGGGATTTGGGATCTCGTATTGAGGACGGTGAGGGCCGCCATCGCGCGTACCCTGTGACAGCTCATGGAAGAGATCATTTCTTGACGGCAGAGCCCGTCTGGGCAACGATTACAGGGCATCCGGTTCGCCGGATGCCCCATGACCTGCTGACCTAAACAGCCAGAAGTTCCCGACATAGGACGTTGTCGCGTACGATTGTCTGTGGCTTTCCCCGGGCGTCGAACAGCGTCGCCAGTTCACGCGCGACCCGAGCCCCCGACAGTGAGGTGTCGGAGATCAGGGCCAGGCATTCCCGCGTGCAATCATCGACTACAGTCATGATCCGGAAGCGGCGACCGTCCATTGCCCGGCAGGCGATTGCGAAGCAATCTGCCGAGAGGGGGTCAGCTGGTCGGATACAAAATCCAATGACCAACGCTGGTTTGGCATCAATGGCAGCACCATCGGGGCCCGTGTGCCCATGGCCCGCTTGCGCCCAGCGCGACGGCGCACATGCAACTGTTCTTCGCGGTAGATGCGGAACATGCGCTTGTGGTTCACCGCATGGCCCTCGCGCTTCAGGAAGACATGCAACCGCCTGTAGCCGAACCTGCGGCGAACCCGTGCCAATTCTTTCAGCCGCTCGCGCAGCACAGGGTCATCCTGTCGGACCGCTTCATAGCGCATTGTCATCCGGCAACAGCCGATCACCCGGCACGCCCCCCGTTCGCTCATCTCGTGATTTGCCACCAGATGCGCGACCGCTTGCCGCTTCGCGCATTCGCCATTGTCGCTCGGACCAATGGCGCGACATGGCTCATCGTCACCACTTTTTTCCCAAGAGATCCTTCAGCGCCGCATTGTCGAGCATGGCATCCGCCAGCAACCGCTTCAGCCGGGCGTTTTCGTCCTCGAGACCCTTCAGCCGCTTCGCCTCGCTGACATCCATGCCGCCAAACCTGGCCTTCCACTTGTAGACGGTCGCATCGCTGACGCCGTGCTTGCGGCAAAGATCGGCAACCGAAACGCCTACCTCTTGCTCCTTCAGAATGCCGATGATCTGGTCTTCGGTGAACCTGCTGCGCTTCATCTCTTGTCCTTTCGGTTGGGCCAGAGTCTATCTCAAACTGGATTAGGCGTAGGGGGCAACGTCAGATTATCCCACCATAATTGTACCTGGAAGAGCGTAGAATCCTCGAGACGATGTTTCAGGCGTAAGCCACGACGACAAAGATCACAGAGACACTTGGTCGAGATCGTCCCATGAGTCACCGAGAGATAGCCACAACTAGGGACTGCGGGTCCAATTCCAGTATCCTGTTGCCTGCCCCTCATTGAAATATGCACCGATCGGTCACTTGGTCCATTGATAGTTCGGAACGCCAAACCTAAGCCGATTCCCGTTGAATAATCTCGAATCCCAAATCAACTGATGCTCCGCCCCGATGCTCTCCGCCAAGGCGCGCCAAAAGTGCGGCAGCGGCCTCCCGGCCAAAAGCTTCCCGATCGACGCGTATTGTCGTAATGGTCGGCTGAGTGTCCGCAGCAAACTCCTGATCTCCAAAACCGACGACCGCGATATCGGCTGGCACACGCAAGCCGCGTCCTGCCGCTTCGATCAGGACACCATGGGCCAGTAGATCCGAACTGCAAAAAATAAGACCTGATCTGAAACCCCGGTCGTCGACAAGTTTCGCCAAACCCTCGCGTCCCATTGCCAGGCTGGCTGTTCCTTCGAAATTGGCTTCGGTTACTGGACAGCCTGTTAGTTTGGAAAAGCGCTCGGCAAACGCGGTCTTTCGACGCATCGCGCGCTCATCCCCGGCCGTGACAGTCGCGGCTTTTGCATATCCGCGTTCTATCGCAAACTCTGCAGCAGCGTAGCCAGTCTCGGCATGGCGAAAACCGACACAGGTATCAATCGGGGACTCGGTGAAATCCCACACCTCGACCACTGGAATCTCGGAGGCGAGCAACATTCTTCGGGCATGAGACGAATGGTGGATCCCGGTCAACAAGATCGCGTCCGGACGCCGGGACAGATGCGCGGCTATGGCGCTCTCTTCTTCGCCAGGATCGAAACCTGTCTCTGACAACATGATCTGATACCCTGCCCCACGCATATGCTGGCTGAACGAACGGATCATCGAAGAGTAGATGATGTTGGTAATCGAAGGTACCAAAGCGGTGATCAGCTTGCTCCGGCTGGACGCGAGCGCGCCCGCAATTCCATTTGGTACAAACCCGGTTGCAGCGATGGCCTCCTTTATCTTCTGCAACGTCTTGACGGATACTTTTGCGGGGTCGCTCAGGGCCCGCGAGACTGTGACCTGGCTTACACCGGCCAGTCGGCCGACAGCTTCCATTGTCACTCCGCGCGGGGCTGTTTGCGCGGCTCTGCGGCTCTCTGCTGTTTTGTTTTTGGCATCCATCCTCGAACTTTCCAAGTCTCTGCGGGGATTGGCAAGTGTCATACTTTTTTCAAGAGCTTATCGACGATAGACCCTGCGATTGAAACGACCAACACTCCAGGAATGAACCCGATATGGAAAGACGCAGCACAACGGCTATCAATAACGCGGGTCCATGTTGCCGTCCCCAGCACATGTTTGCGCATACATGTTTTCTAAGCATGAATTGCATGTTCCCGTCAATTGCGTCTGAAGTTCCTTAATTCTCCGCTGCCGAAAGCGTTTCGAGTTGACCTGACAGAATGATTGCGCAACCATCTTATAGGTAAACTATTTCGGCGGGAAACCGAGCATGGCGCGTGGCAATTCAAGGGGTTCGGCTGGGCTGAGAAGCAATCGATGGTTCGGACCAGATGATCTGCGGTCCTTCGGGCACCGATCCCGGATGATGCAGTTGGGCTATTCCGAAGAGGATTTCCGTGGCAAGCCGATCATCGGCATCCTCAACACCTGGTCAGAGATCAACTCCTGTCACGGCCATTTCCGGGAACGCGCGCAAGATGTGAAACGCGGCGTTGCACAGGCTGGGGGCTTCGGCCTTGAGATGCCGTCGCTCTCCGTCGACGAGAGCTTCACCAAGCCGACCTCCATGCTCTATCGCAATATGCTGGCAATGGAGACGGAAGAGATGATCCGCTCTCACCCTTTCGACGGCGTGGTCCTGATGGGAGGCTGTGACAAGACCACGCCGGGGCTGGTTATGGGCGCGCTGACGGCAGGCGTCCCCATGATCTACCTTCCCGCCGGGCCGATGCTGCGCGGCAATTACGCGGGCAAGATCCTCGGCTCCGGCTCGGATGCCTGGAAATACTGGGATGAACGCCGCGCCGGAAATATCACCGACGAAGAATGGCTCGGCATTCAGGGCGGCATTGCACGCTCGGTCGGCACGTGCATGACCATGGGTACCGCCTCCACCATGACAGCAATCACTGACGCGATGGGACTGACCTTGCCTGGCGCTTCGTCCATTCCCGCACCGGATGCCGGTCATCAAAGAATGTCGGCCGAATGCGGCCGCCGCATCGTTGACATGGTCTGGGAAGAATTGACGCCAGACCGTATCGTCACGCGCGCTGCGGTGAAGAACGCCGCCATCACCGCTATGGGGACAGGCTGCTCAACCAATGCCGTTGTCCACCTGATTGCCATGGCCCGTCGCGCGGGCGTCGATTTTACTCTCGATGATCTTGATGCACTTGGCCGCACGACGCCTTTGATCGCCAATGTCCGCCCGTCTGGCAAAGACTATTTGATGGAAGATTTCTACTACGCAGGCGGTCTGCGTGCGCTGATGAAGCAGCTGGAAGACAGGCTGGACACGTCTTGCCTCACCGTTACCGGAAAGACGCTGGGCGAGAACCTCGAAGGAGCGGTTGTCTACAACGACGACGTGATCCGCCCCCTTTCCAACCCTGTCTACCGTGAAGGGTCGCTGGCGGTTTTGCGCGGCAACCTTTGCCCGGATGGGGCGGTGATCAAGCCCGCCGCTTGCGATCCCAAATACTACAACCACCAAGGCCCTGCCCTCGTTTTCGACAGCTATCCCGAGATGAAGAAGGTCATTGATGACGAAGATTTCAATGTCACCCCTGACCACGTGTTGGTTCTCCGCAACGCAGGACCTCAGGGCGGGCCAGGCATGCCGGAATGGGGTATGCTGCCGATCCCCAAAGCGCTGATCAAGCAGGGTCATCGCGACATGTTGCGCATCTCCGATGCGCGGATGTCCGGGACTTCATACGGTGCCTGTGTTCTGCACGTCGCACCAGAGAGCTTCGTCGGTGGCCCGTTGGCACTGCTGAAGACAGGCGACATCGTGCGGCTCGACCTGCCCAAGCGGATGCTCGATATGCTCGTCGATGATGCAGAAATCGAACGCCGCCGCGCTGAATGGGTGGCCCCCGAACCACGTTTTGAGCGTGGCTACGGGTGGATCTTCTCCAAACATGTCCTTCAGGCTGATAAGGGCTGCGATTTCGACTATCTTGAACGCGGCTTCGGCAAGGTCGCCGGTGAACCGGACATTTTTTAGACGGAAGCCCTACGGCATACAACTTCGGCGCGGCCTGTCTCCAGGATCACGCCCTTGGCGAAGAAGTGTTCGGCCCAATTGCGCGCGTGCTGGAGATATCTTCATCAGCCGCCTCATGAAGCGTGGTCGTCAGGACAGCGGGAACTGACGAAGCGGACTACCCCTCCACTACTGCCATTACCATGGCTGCGGCGCCGACCGAAATGGTCCGAATGACCGTTTCGGTTGGAATATCGCTGTGCAGCCAGTCGCGCATCGGGCCGAAAGCCTGCAGGAACACCACGAGGTTCGACAGGATGTCGAGGCGTTGGTCCTCGGCCTGCAGCCCCAGCCTGCGGTGCAACTGGTCCGACAGGTCCTTCATCAGCGCAGCCTCGCGGATTCGCAGCGCCTTTCGGTCTTCGGGGAGCAGGTGCGGGATACAGCGGTAGGCCAGCAGCGTGCCTTTACGTTTGACCTGCCAGCTCTGCCGCAGGAAACTTGCAATGGCGTCTTCCAGCGAAACGCTATCGTCGAGCAGGATTTCCGGCAGCATCTGCACGTCCTCGCGGAACCAGAGCTGATTCAGCACCCGGCGCAGGATATCGTTCTTGTTGGCGATGTAGTCGTAGATGCTGGCCTGATTGACGTTGGACCGTGCGCAAATGTCGCGGATCGTCGTGGCGGCGAAGCCCTTTTCAAGGAAAAGCTCAGTCGCTGCGTCGCAAATCTGCTTGCGCCTGTCGTCGATCAGCGACTGGTTCTGCACAACCCTGATGTCCGCCTCCTCCAGAAGCTCCGATCGTGCCGCCCGAAGTCGGTCTGTCCCGTTGTTGGCTGGCAAGGCGTGTTCCTTCAGGTTTTTGCAGCGCACGCTAGGACGCCGGCCCGGTCAAAACAACCGCCAAGTCTCCGGTGCTGGCTACGTTGCGCCGGGATCGGACAGCATTATGAAACAAAGTGAAGAAACAGGTTGAGACTGATCCGGACATTTGTCAGGATTGGCGCAAGAAACGATCCCGCTTCAAACGGGGAGATGCCGGCACAACCAAGGAGGGTTCTGCCGGGTTATGAAACGAATGGGAGGAAGAACATGTCCAACGAGATTTCACGAATGAACCGCCGGTCGGTCCTGCGCGGCGCGGCCTTGGCCGCCGTCGCCTCGCCGGCCCTCGTCGGCAAGGCGCTCGCTGCCGGTGAAGTGACCTGGCGCGTGCAAGCACACTGGCCGAAAGCGTCAAGTTCCTTCGACGACAGCCTCGGCGTGATTGCGGCGAAGCTGGAGGAAAAGACCGAAGGCGCCTTCAAGCTCGACCTGCTGGGTGCCGGCGAATTCGCCAAGGGCCCTGACATCTACAACGTCGTGCGCAAGGGCGTCGTACCGATGGGCACGATCAGCCCCTCCTACATCTCCGATAACGCGCAGGCCGCGACATTTGCCTATGGCATCCCCGGCACGTTCCGGCAGGCCTGGGAGATGGAGCACGCGATGAAGAATCTGGGCGTAGAGGCGCTGGTCAACGAAGACCTGAACCCCGACGGCGTGCACCTGATGTCGGAAAAGGTGCTGCCGACCGAAATGGTCGTGTCGAAAAAGATTGAATCCGCCGAAGACTTCAAGGGGCTCAAGATCCGTTCCTCCGGCGCGATGCTGGACTATCTGGCCGCCGCCGGTGCCTCACCGCAGTTCGTGCCGGGCTCGGAGCTCTATCAGGCGCTGAGCTCCGGCGTGATCGACGGTGCGCACTGGGGTGCGGCCATCGGCGCACAGTCCATGTCGCTCTGGGAAGTCTGCAAGTACCACTACAAGCCGGTGCTGGCGCAGACGACCGATGCCTTCATCCTGAACCTCGAAGCGCTCGAAGGCCTGTCCGACGACCTGCGCAGCGCCCTCATCGACACGATCGAAACGCGGTTCTTCCTGCGTTCGGCCGAATACCAGCACAAGGAAGCCATCGCGCTGGCTGAAGGCGTGGCGAACGATAGTGTCGAAGTCGTGCAGCTGCCCGAAGACGTGCTCGCGATGCTGGCCGCCGCCTCCGCCAATATTCTGGAGACCGAGGGCCAGAAGGGCGAGCGCGCGGCCAAGGCGGCGGACATCTACCGCACGCTGATGAAGGACATGGGCTACGTCTGAACCGGTCTGAAGCGATCCGGTGCCCCGCCCGTGCGGGGCACCCCTTCCCAAAATCCCGGCGCGCGGCATATCCTTGGCAACAAGGCCCTGCCGATGACCCAAAGCGAGGACTGAGCCATGTTTCAGCTGGCCCGCACGATCACGCGCGTTAATCGATTCATCGGAAAATGGGTATCGCTGGCGGTGCTGGTCATTTTTGCCCTGCTGCTGGCGGATGTCGTCATGCGCTACCTCGTCGGCAGCCCGACGATCTGGACGGCCGAACTGGCGACACTGATCTTCGGCGTCTACGCGATCATCGGCGGCGGTTACCTGCTGGCCGAACGCGGCCACGTCAACGTGGATATCATCTACGGCAAGTTCTCGCAGAAGCGCCGCGCGCTGCTCGATGTCCTGACATGGCCACTTTTCGCGCTCTTCGTCGGCGTGCTGCTCTGGCAGGGATGGGACATCGCCATGGAGTCGCTGGAGGATTTCGAACGCTCCAACTCCGTCTGGAAAGCCCCGCTCTGGCCCACCAAGGCGATGATCCCGGTGGCCGCCATCCTGCTGCTTTTGCAGGGTCTCGTGCGTCTCTGGGCCGACATCCGTGTGCTACGCGGGTTGCCGGTCCCGCCCGAAGTCTTCGGCAAACCGGGTGAGTCCGATCCACTGCCCGCCGACCGGCAGGAGATGCAGCGATGAGCGTGGAACTCCTGACGATCCTTTTCTTCGGCTGCCTGCTGCTCTTCCTGATGCTCGGCACCCCGTTGGCCTTCGTGCTGGGCGGCGTGTCGGTCGTCTTCCTTTATTTCGAGATGGGGCCGCTCGGCTTCTACCTGCTGGCCTCGAAGATGTGGGAGACGATGCAATCGCCCACCCTGATGGCGATCCCTCTTTTCGTCTTCATGGCGATCCTGCTCGAGAAATCGGGGGTCGCGAATGACCTCTACGACATGATGCACCAGTGGTGGGGGGGCCTGCGCGGCGGGCTGGCCATCGGCACCGTCCTGATTTGCGTGATCTTCGCCGCCATGTCCGGCATTTCCGGTGCCGCCGTCGTCACGATGGGCACCATCGCGCTGCCCAAGATGCTGGAACGCGGATACGACAAGAAGCTCGCCCTTGGCGCGATCAACGCGGGTGGCGGCTGGGGCATCCTTATCCCGCCATCGATCCTGATGGTCCTCTATGCGCTGCTGACGGAGGTTTCCGTGGGCCGCCTCTTTGCCGCAGGTATCGGGCCGGGGCTGACGCTCTTCGTGCTCGTCTCCATCTACATCGGCGGGCGGTGCTGGTTGCAACCGGAACTCGGCCCCGCCCTCCCCCCGGAGGAACGCGCGAGCTGGAGCCAGAAGCTCACCTCGCTCAAGGCGGTGATCCTGCCCATTCTCATTGTGACCATCGTCCTCGGCGCGATCTTCGGCGGCTTCGCCACCCCGACCGAGGCCGCCGCGATCGGCGTCTTCGGCGCTCTGATGGCGACGCTGATCAACCGACAACTAAGCTGGAACGTCATCCACGACGCCTCCATCGCGACACTCAAGCTCACGGCGCTGGTGATGTGGATCCTCTTCGCGGCGCATGCCTTTTCCACCGCATACACCGCCCTAGGCGCACAAAGCCTCATCGTCGATGTCATGTCCTACATTCCCGGCGGTCGCTGGGGGTCGCTGTTCTTCATGTTGATGGTGCTGTTCTTCTTCGGCATGGTGCTGGACCCGGTAGGCATCATGCTGATCACCCTGCCCGTCTTCCTGCCCATCGTCCGCGAAGCGGGCTTCGACCCGATCTGGTTCGGCATCCTCTTCATCATCATGATGGAGGTCGGTTACATGACCCCGCCCTTCGGGTTCAACCTGTTCTACCTCAAGGGCGTGGCCCCGCCGGACGTGACGATGGGCGACATCTATGCATCTGTCTTCCCCTACGTGGCCGTGACACTGCTGGGAGTGCTGTTGATTATCCTCTTCCCGGGTATCGCGACGTTTCTGCCGCAATACTTTTACGGGTGACTTGCGGGCGCGCCGCAGAAGGCGCGCCTCTACGAGCCTTTGTCGGGCTCAAGTGACGAAGCCGAAGTCGCCTATTTCAACTCGACTTCGATGAAGACCATTGTCGCGGCACCACCGTTCACCACGTTGTGCTTCACGCCCTTCTCGCGGCGGTAAGCTTCGCCGGATTTCACCTGAGCCTGCCGCACCTCGCCGCCCGGCAACTCGAGTTCCATGGTGCAATCCGTAATCGCGGTGATGACGTAGTCGTATTCATGGGTGTGCCACCCGGTTTCCGCGCCGGGTTGGAATTCGAACCGGGTGACACGCACCCTGTCGTCCTCGACCAGCGGGACGGCGTTTGCCTGTGGTTTCGACATGTGACTCTCCTTTGTAAACTAAGATCTAGGCAACCGCGGCGAAGGCCGCATCAACGGCATCGAGGAACAACTGCGCCTCGGGTCGTTGCAGCACCAGCGGCGGACGGATCTTGAGCACGTTTGCCCCGGGCCCTGTCGCACTGATCAATACACCGTTCCGGCGCAGATGATTGACCACGAAAGCCGCTCTTGCGGCGTCGGCCGCACCGTCTTTCGCAATCTCGACGGCGAGGAACAGCCCGGCGCCCCGGACATCGACGATCCCCGCCTCGCGTCCGGCGATCTCCTTCAGGCCGTCCTTCAGGAAAGCCCCGACGTCACGCGCATTTTCCTGCAAACCTTCCTGCTCAATCACATCCAGCACTGCCATC
>JBBSJO010000144.1:0-11067 GCA_038257185.1 Rhodobacterales bacterium
GCGATGTCCCATTCCCAGCTGCGGCGCAGGGTGATCATCGCATCAAAGCGCCCCTCCGCCACAAGGGCCAGCCGATAGGCCAGCGACGGGCGGTAGCTGCGCTTGAAGGTGGGTATGACGCTGGACTGCCAGTGATTGGCCAGCAGCGCAGGCTTGGCGGCGAGCACAGTGGCTTCACCCAATTCGGTTTCTTCCGAGGCGGTGATGGCGCAGCCGTTCAGGGTCGCCCCCTCGCCCAGGGCGGCGGCATAGAGCATGTCGCGCATCGGAAGGTAGACCACCGCCGCCGTCACCACGCCGTCTTTGGCCACTGCCAGCGAATGCGCCCAGGTGTTGGAGCCTTCGACGAAGCTGCGGGTCCCGTCGATGGGGTCGATGATGAACACACTGTCGCGCGCGAGCCGGGTCTCGTTGTCCTCGGTCTCCTCCGATAACCAGCCATAGTCGGGCCGGGCCCCGCAAAGCGTCGAGAGCAACAGGTCGTTCACCGCCAGATCGGCTTCCGTCACGGGGCCTGCCCCTTCGGGCTTGTCCCAGCGCTGTGCGGTGGTGCCCACGAAACTGGTCGCCACCCGCCCCGCCATCCGCGCCGCGTCGATCAGCAGGGGCAGATCATGCGCCGGCAAGGGTCATTCCCGGAACCAGCAGCGACGGCACCACCTGTGCCAGATGCGTCCGCGCATCATTGGCGGGCACGATCGCGCGCAGCATGTCGCGGAGGTTGCCTGCGATGGTGCATTCGTTGATCGCATGGGTGATCTCGCCATTCTCGACCCAGAGGCCCGCCGCACCACGCGAATAATCCCCCGTATTGGGATTGATCGTGCTGCCGATCATCGAGGTGACAAGCAGGCCGGTCCCCATGTCGCGGATCAGATCGGCGCGGCTGGCGCTGCCTTGGGTAAGGGCAATGTTCCACGTGCTGGGAGAGGGTCCGCCCGAGGTGCTCCGTGCCGCGTTGCCTGTCGGTGCCAGACCCAGCTTGCGCGCGCTGGCAAGATCGAGTGTCCAGCCCTGCAACACACCGTCCTCCACAATGGCGCGACGCCTGGTCGGCAAACCTTCGGCATCGAAGGGGCGGGAGCGGCTGGCGCGCGCGCGGTGGGGGTCTTCGATCAGCGACAGGTGGTCGGGCAGCACCGGCTGCCCCATCGCATCGCGCAGCCAGGATGCCCCCCGTGCGATGGCCATGCCGTTGATCGCGCCCAGCAGATGGCCGATCAGGCTGGAGGACACGCGTTCATCGAAGAGCACCGGGAACTGCCCCGTCGGCGGCTTGCGCGCCTCCAGCCGCTCCAGCGCCCGCTCTCCGGCGGAGGTGCCGATGTCCTCCGGTGTGCGCAGATCGCATTGAAAGATGCAGCTGTCGCCGTCGTAGTCCCGCTCCATCCCGGTGCCGGTCCCGGCGATGGCCACACCCGACAGACCACGGTTTGTGCGTTCATACCCGCCCTGAAACCCATTGCTGGCGGCAAGATAGATGCTCTGGCGGCCGTAGCCTGCGCTGGCAGACGATACCTGGGTCACACCCCTGACCCCAAGGGCGGCGGATTCGATACGGGTGGCGTCTTCCTGCAAGGCCTGTGGCGAGGGTTCGGGCGCGGGATCGCAAAGCTGAAGCGCTCCGACGTCCCAGTCCCGCACAAGCTGATCGGGGTCCGCGATGCCGGAATGGGGGTCCTCGGGTGCCTCGCGGGCCATCGCGACGGCGCGCTCTGCCATCTCCCCGATGGTCCGTGCCGATGTATCGGAGGCCGAGACATTCGCCGACCGCTTGCCCACGAAGACCCGCAACCCGATGTCCGTGCCCTCGGATCGTTCCGCCTGTTCCAGCGCCCCGCCGCGCACGTCCACCGATAGCGATGTGCCACGGACCGCCATTGCGTCCGCCTGATCGGCCCCTGCCTTGCGGGCGGCCTGCAACAGGGAAGTGGTCAGCGCATCGAGGGGCTGGGTCATGGGCTCGCTCCGGTCCGGGATTGCCCCGTCACGTAAACGCCCGCAGACGCTGGGGCAAGGGGAGGGGCGATTATTGCGTGGGGCCGGCGCTGCGCCACAGCTCCGGATAATCCGTTATGACGCTATTTTCATCCGTGGTCAGGGTCGCTTCGTAACCATGCGACGGCGAGCGATAGCGATAGTGTGTGTCATCCATGCGCCTGTAGTGCTGCGTCAGCGGCTTGATCTGCCAGTCCGACGTGTCGAGCCATGCGGCCGTCGTTTCAACCGCGGCCCCCAGTTCCAACGCCATACGTCGCAACGCGTTGGTATTGGTGGCCGGGGTGAACCCCAGATCGACATCAAGGCACCCAGAGACGGAGACAATCTGCACTGATCCGGACCACCACAGCCCCTGCGCATCGCGCCACAGGTCCAGCAGGATGTCGCGCCCGCCTGACACCCCCGCCACCCGCGCGCTGCGTGTGGCCCAATCCGGCGCGAGTGTGACCCGGTAGCTCATCCGCGAGACGGTTCCGTCCTCGGCCCAGACCGCCATGCCGCTGATCTGCCAGCCGTCATCTGCCCTTTCAATCGTGCAGGCATCATGGCCGGGCAGGTCGATGCGTTCCCAGATGACGTCAATCCGTTTCCCCATGAAAGGTCACTCCTGTCCGACAGCAAAAGGGCGCACCCTTCGGCGCGCCCCTTGTCACTTGACCCGCAGGGGGCGCTATTTGATGCGCTGGCCGTTGGCCAGCACCTGACCGTCTTCGGTAAAGTCGATCTTGGACTTAAGCGAGTCGGGCGCGTCGCCCGGCACCGCAAAGAGACCCATCATCATCCGCACACCCATGGCCTGATCCTGCGGGACGAAGCCCATCGCCACGATCTTGTCCAGCAGGGCATTCCCGCCCACCAGCGCCAGATTCACGGTGCCCACGGGTTTCGGCATGCCCGGGAACGTCGTCTTGTCCGTGTTGTCGAAGGTGAAATCACCGGACCCGTCCAGCTTGGCACCGACGGCATCCACCTGCAGGTTGTTGATCTTCAGCGACTGCACCTCGCCCGGTGCCGCGCCAGCCATGTTCGCTGCCGCTTCCGGATCGAGGATGTCGGCAAACAGCTTGGCCTGGCCGGTCAGGTCCAGCTTGATCGTCGCCGGATCACGCGGCAACTGGCCCTGGGGGTCGAAGATGCCCCAGATCATGTCCGACATCTTGAAATTGCCCAGCGTGATGCCGAAGGCGAAATCCTGTGCCTCGTCCGACTTGCTGACCGGCATCTTCAGGTTGAAGCCGCTCTCGGCCATGCTGAGGTCGATGGGGAAGGGCAGGCCCGCAGCCGTGACGTTCATCGCGAGGTCGTTCTGCGACCCGAGGTAGGACAGACCGGTTGCACCCATCTCGACCCCCAGCTTGCCACTGCTCGACGTCGACTTGGCAGCGAAATTGCCGTTGACCGGGTCCGTCACCTCTATGTCGGTAACGCCGGATGTATAGGTGAAGGTCCCGCTCGCGGCGAAGCCCGCCTTCAGCATCGCGCCCATGTCGCTGGCATCCGGGATCACAAGCGGGATCGTGCCCCCGCCTTCAACCGTGAGGTTCGACATGCTGCCTGCCAGCTTGACCTGATTGGGGTCCGTGGGGTTGTTCACGAAGATGTCGTAGTTGACCGCCGCGATGGTGCCCGTCTGGCTGTAGTTCCGCAGGTCGCCGATGGACATCTTGGTGACGCTGCTCAGGTCGGTGCCTGTTACGTCGATCTTTGCGTTTTCCTCCCCGAAGGAGTCCGGCCCGACCTGCAACTGGTCCAGCTTCAGCGCGATGGTCTGAGCGGTGTAGTCGTAGGTCATGTCGGTGGCAGACCCGCTGGCCGTCATCGCATGGCCGGTCTGGCTATAGGACATGGTCATCTTGACCGGTTTGGCGTCGGGGCCCTTGGCATTGACGTCCACGACGACCGGCAGCACCTCGGGCATGACGATCGCGACCGATCCGTCCGCGTTCTGATTGAAGGTCAGGGTTCCCATCGCGATGCTGGCGCTGCCGCCATCGTCCGGCATCGGAAAGCCAAGCTTGATGTCGCTGACAGTCAGGTTGCCGCCACTCGCGTTTTCGGTGGCATCGATGGTGTATCCCATGCCTTGCATGTAGGTCTTCCAGTCGCCCCAGACTTCGGTCGGGGTCAGGTCGGCAAGGGCCGCCTGGGACAGGAACGCGAGGGGAAACGCCAGGGCAAGGGGTGCGGTCGAAATTCGGGCCATTATCAAATTCCTTTACGGTATCGGGTGGCGGCAGACTGTGCCAAAGCCCGTTCAGCGTCAAGCGCGAGGCTGGGGGTGGACCACGGGTCGTTCGCAGATTACCACAAGGCCCGCAAGTGACGCAAAACCTCAAACCGCAAGATCGGAGCCATGCGATGGATATGACCGGGAAAACTGTTCTGATCACGGGGGCCAGCCGCGGCATCGGGGCCGAAGCCGCGCGGGTCTTTGCCGCCGCGGGTGCCAACGTCGCCTTGCTGGCCCGCAGCCAGGAGGCGATTGCCGATCTGGCGGGCGAAATCGGCTCCCGCGCCATCGCGGTGCCCTGCAATGTGGCGCGCTATACGGAAGTCTTTGCAGCCGTGGAAACGACCGTACAGGCTTTCGGCGGGCTCGACGTCCTGATCAACAACGCGGGCGTCATCGAGCCGATCTCGCATGTCGCAAACGCCGACCCCGACGCCTGGGGTCAGGTCATCGACATCAACCTCAAGGGTGTTTTCAACGGCATCCGCGCAGCACTGCCGGTGATGAAGGAGGCGGGCGGCGGATCGATCCTGACCATCTCCTCCGGGGCCGCCCATCATCCCATCGAGGCCTGGAGCCACTACTGCGCCTCCAAGGCCGCCGTGAACATGCTCAACCGTTGCGTCCACGAGGAAGAGCGCGGGCACGGCATCCGGGCCATCGGCCTCTCGCCGGGCACCGTCGCCACCCAGATGCAGCGCGAGATCAAGGCCTCCGGCATCAACCCTGTCAGCCAGATGGACTGGGAGGATCACATCCCCGCCGACTGGCCCGCGAAGGCACTGCTGTGGATGTGCAGTGCCGATGCCGACCGCTACCTCGGCGACGAGATTTCCCTGCGCGACGAGGGCGTGCGCCGCGCGGTGGGCCTGACGTGATCGACCTCGACCGCGAGGGTGACGTCTGGACGGTCACGCTGAACCGCCCCGACAAGGCCAATTCGCTGACCCACGACATGCTGGTGCGCCTGTCGGAGATCATGGAAGAGGCGCAATCCGCCCGCGCCGTGATCCTGACGGGGAATGGCCGCGTCTTCAGTGCAGGCGCCGATCTTGAGGAAGCACGGAGCGGGCTCGCCCGCTCCGAGGTCTGGGAACGCCTGTCGGGTGCTATCGCTGCCCTGCCGGGGCTCAGCATTGCCGCGATGAACGGAACGCTCGCGGGCGGGGCGATGGGCATGGCGCTGGCCTGCGACCTGCGCATCGCGGTGCCGGGGGCCAAGTTCTTCTATCCGGTGATGAAGCTCGGCTTCCTGCCGCAACCCTCAGACCCCGCGCGTATGGCAGCCCTGATCGGCCCCGCGCGGACCAGGCTTATCCTGATGGGCGGGGCAAAGATCACGGTGGATGAGGCCTATGCTTTCGGGCTGGTCGACCGGATCGTGGAGCCCGACGCGCTGATGAATGAGGCACGGATGCTGGCCGCCGATACCGTAGCGGCGTCACCGGAGATCGCGACAGGGATCAAGCGGATGTGTGGTGCGTCGGCGGAGTGACCTGGCCGGTGCGGCAGGGCCGGGCTGAAGCCCGGCCTGCGTGCCGCATACTCAAACGGGGGGCAGGCCGACATCCGCCCCGCAGGCCCGGCTTCAGCCCAGCCTCCTTCGCAGTAACCTTTACCGCTTGCGCATCCCGCCCGGCACCTTGCTGCGAAACCCCGGTGGCCTTTTTCGCACCCAGGCGATGAACTTCGCCAGCCTCGGATGCTCCCGCAGTGCCTCGGGCGTGTTGTAGTCCCGCGCCAGCTCTGCCTCCGTCAATGTCGCGTGGATCTCGCGATGGCAGATGTGGTGCATCAGCGCGACCGGGCCGCCCTTGCCGCCCTTCAGCTTGGGGATCAGGTGGTGCTGGCTTTGCGCCACACCCGGCGGTATGGGGCGGCCACAAAGCGGGCAGATCGGGTCGGTCTGGTCCAATGGGCTTGCTCCTGCCGGTGCGGTCCTGCAAGAGGATGGCGCAGCTTACCTCTCTGACAAGGCACCGCATGACCTCTCGCACCCTCACGCCTTCATGAGCCACGCTGTCGTCATAGGTGCAGGCCCCGCCGGGTTGATGGCGGCGGAGGTGCTGGCGGGTGCCGGGCATGCCGTCACCATATGCGAATCCAGGCCATCGGTCGGGCGCAAGTTCCTGATGGCGGGCAAGTCGGGGCTGAACCTGACCAAGGCAGAGGACGCCGCCGCCTTCCGCGCGGCCTTTACCGAAGCGGCTCGCCCGCTCTCCCCAATGATTGACGCCTTCGACGCCAGCGCGGTGCAGGATTGGGCGCGGGGGCTGGGTCAGGAGGTCTTCACCGGTTCCACGGGACGTGTTTTTCCCAAGGCGATGAAGGCCTCGCCGCTGTTGCGCGCATGGCTGGTCCGCCTTGGCGAACTGGGTGTACAGATCAACACGCGCTGGATGTGGCAGGGATGGGACGGCGACGCGCTCGTCTTCGATACGCCGCAGGGTCCGCAGAGCCTGACACCCGACGTCACCGTCCTCGCGCTCGGCGGGGCAAGTTGGTCCAGGCTGGGGTCCACCGGCGCATGGGCCGATATCCTCGGGGCGAAAGGCATCGCGCTTGCCCCCTTTACCCCGGCCAACGCGGGGATCGCGGTCGCGTGGTCCGATCACATGGCGCGCCACTTCGGCACCCCGATCAAGGGCGCGGCCTGGACCAGCGGACCGTACCATTCGCGCGGCGAAGCGACGCTCTCGCGCCACGGCCTCGAAGGCGGCGGCATCTACAGCGTGTCACGTGGAGTGCGCGAAGGGCATCCGCTGATGCTCGACCTGATGCCGGACGCGACGGTGCCGCAGATCACCACGCGACTGACCAGCCCGCGCGGCAAGGCGAGCCTCTCGAACCATTTGCGCAAGACGCTGAAGCTCGGCCCGGCGCAGATCGCCCTGATGCAGGAAATGGCACGCCCCCTGCCGGACGGGCTGCGCGCCATCGCCCGCACGCTCAAGGCGCTGCCCATTGCCCACGCGGGTCTGCGCCCGATGGACGAAGCGATCTCCACCGCCGGCGGGGTCTCGTTTTCCGCCATCGACCCGTCACTGATGTTGCGGGACCTGCCGGGCGTCTTCGTGGCGGGCGAGATGCTGGATTGGGAGGCGCCGACTGGCGGCTACCTGATCTCGGCCTGCCTCGCGACAGGCCGATGGGCGGGGCAGGGTGCCTCCGATTGGCTGTCGAAGGCCTGACCCGGCGGTCTCAGTCGCCTTTGGTTTGCGCTGCCTTGAACGCGTCGCGGCCCCGCATCGTCTTGGCCCATTGCCCCAGCTTGTCGTCCACCCGAGGGAAGCCCGCGCCGATGGACCAGTTGATGCAATGCACGGCGAGGATGTCGGCATGGGTCATCTCGTCGCCCATGAGGAACGGACCCTCCAACCGTTCTGACAGCTTCCCAGCGGAGCGCATGAACTCCGCTTTCAGGCTGTCCTTGATCTGGGGTACACGCTGTTCCTCGGGGAAAACAAAGCTGTGCTTGGCCGCCGCCCAGAGAATCGCGTCGAATTCGTCGATCAGCCAGAAGGTCAGCGCGTCCTGCCGCGCCCGCGCGGGCGTTCCGGCGGGGGCCGTCAGCTGGCCATGCTTGTCGCCGAGATAGGTCATGATCGCCACCGAATCGGTGAGCACCTCGTCGCCGTCCAGCAGGGCAGGGATCTTGCCCAGCGGGTTGTATTTCACCGCAGGTTCGGACCCGGGACCGCAGGAGATGTGATCGTAGGCAACACCCATCTCCTCCAGCATCCACATGACCCGGAAGGCGCGGGATTTGATGGCTCCGACAACTGTGTACATCTGGCGTGTCCTTTTCGGGGTTCAGCGTTGCGCACCCAGCATCGCCAGGCGGATGAAAGCGCGTTCCACCAGCGCCAGCGCGGGGGCGTGCTGTCCGGCGGAACGCAGGGTGAGATCGGTATCGGTCAGCACGCCGAGAGCGGTTTCGAGCTTGGCTGCACCCCAGCTCTTGGCCTGCCGTATCGCGCGGTCGCGGTCCCGCACGCCATAGACCGGCGCGCCGGGGTTGGCGGCAATGCGGTAGAGCGTGCGGAAATGGCGCGTGGCCATGATCGTGAGCGTGACCGCGTTGACCCCCTGCGCCTGCAAACGGTTCATCACCGGCCCGATGTCGGCGGACCGGGCCTCGGCCACGACATGCAGGATGTCGTCCACTTCCGCCTCGGTGGAGGTGGGGGCGCAGGCGGCCACGTCCTCCGACGTCACATCACTGGGATCGCTGAGCTTGTAGAGGGTCAGCTTCTCCACTGTCTGCCGGAAATCACCGGGATCGAGCACGCGGGCCAACTCGCTGAGCGCCGCCATGGCGTCGGGTTGCGGGGTCAGCTTCGCGTCCCTGAGGATGCGTTCGATCTCGGCCCGGTCTGGGGGCGTATCGTAGATTGCGGTGGCGAAGACGTTCTTGTGGCTCTCGAAGGCCTTCAATATCTTCGACGTTTTCTTGAGGTCCCCGGCGGTGACGACGATCTGTGCATCGCCCGCCTGCCAGTCGGCCAGCCCGTCGATCAGGATCTGCGCCACGTTGTCATTGGCCTCCTCCACCAGCGCCGCGCGGGGACCGGGGAAGAAGCCCACAGCCTTGATCGCGTCGAGCATCATCGCGGGGTCGCGGCGCAGGTCGGCGGCAGGGATGCGGGTGAGACGCATTTCCTCCTCCGCCGAGGGGCCGAGCAGGTTCTTGAGGTATTCCTGTCGCTTCAGCGCCACGCGCATCGCGTCACCGCCGTAGACGAGGATGCCGGTGCGGGCGGGATCGGGCCGCGCGAAGACGGCGGTCGCGTCGCGCGGGGTCAGTTTCATGCCGGAAGGTCGGCGGCGTAGAGCCGCGCGATGACCTGATCCGCAAGGGTCGTCATCAGCCGCACCTGCGCGTCCTGTTCCGCGCCGAGCGTCGCCACGGTGGTGCCGGTGGCGGAATAGCCGGTGAAGTTCTCCACCTTGCCCGAAGTCACGATCTGTCCGGAGGTCAGGTCCCGCAAGGCGTAGGAGGCGGTGCCGACAAGGTTGTAGCGCTGCGTATTGCCCGCGCGGTCGATGGCGAGCCCGTGTTCGACCGTCGCGATTGTCACCGCGAGGCCGTAGGCCGGGTTGGCCGCGCGACCGAGCCGGGTCTCGATCTCGCGCGTCAGCACGTACGCGTCGCGGTCGGTGGGCGCGTCGACCAGCACCCGGTTCTGCAAGGCGGTGCCCGCGCCGCCGGGGCCGTAGACGGGCTGAAATCCGCAGGCGGCCAGCGCCAGCGGCATGAGCAGCAGGGTTCGTCTGCTAAGCAACGACATTCACGATCCGTCCCGGCACAACGATCACCTTCTTCGGGGTGGCACCATCCAGCGTCCGAATGACAGCTTCGTGCGCGAGAGCGATCTTTTCAACCTCTTCCTTGGACATGTCCGCGGGGACCTGAATTTCCGCGCGACGTTTCCCGTTGATCTGGATCGGCAGGGTGACGGTGTCATCCACCAGCATCGCTTCGTCCGCCTTGGGCCAGGGGGCAGTCACGATCAGGCCTGCGCCGCCCTGGGCTGCCCAGATGTCTTCGGCCAGGTGCGGCGTCATCGGCGACATGAGTTGCGCCAGCGCCATGATCGCTTCGCGCTGCGCCGCCTGCCCTGCGCTGGATTTCTGCAGGGTGGCGGTGAAGGCGTAGAGCTTGGCGATGGCCGCGTTGAAGCCGAAGGATTCGATGCCCATCGTCACGTCGTGGATCGTCTTGTGCATCGCGCGCAGCAGCGCGTCGTCGCCGTCTCCTGCCGAGCCTGCACTCATCGCGGCAACGCGGTCGGAGATGTTCCAGACACGCGACAGGTGCTTGAAGGCGGCATCAGCCCCCGAGGCCGTCCATTCCACGTCCCGCTCGGGGGGCGAATCGGACAGCACGAACCAGCGCGCGGTATCGGCACCGTAGGCGGAGATGATATTGAGCGGGTCGACCACGTTCTTCTTGGACTTCGACATCTTGGCGGAGGGGATGATCTCCACCGCTGTGCCGTCGGCCAGCTTCCCGTTGGTCACGTCCTCGGGCAGATGATAGACCGGACGGTCGCGGTCATCGCGGGTCTGGTAGATCTCATGCGTCACCATGCCTTGCGTGAAGAGCGCGTCGAAGGGTTCCACCGCACTTTCGGGCAGGTGGCCCGTGATCTGCATGGCCCGCGCGAAAAAGCGTGCATAGAGAAGGTGCAGGATCGCGTGCTCGATGCCGCCGATGTACTGGTCGACGTTCATCCAGTAGGCCGCGTCCTCCATCACCGTGGGCGTGTCGGCGCGGGGTGCCGTGAAGCGGGCGTAGTACCAGGACGAATCCACGAAGGTGTCCATCGTGTCGGTTTCGCGTTTCGCGGGCTTGCCGCAGGACGGGCAGGCGCAGTCGCGCCAGGTGGGGTGGCGGTCCAGCGGGTTGCCCGGCGTGTCGAAGGTCACGTCGTAGGGCAGTTCGATCGGGAGGTTCTCTTTCTTCTCGGGCACCACACCGCAGTCGGTGCAATGCACCACCGGGATCGGGCAGCCCCAGTAGCGCTGGCGCGAGAGGCCCCAGTCGCGCAGGCGGTACTTGGTGACGCCATGGCCGACGCCGTTTTCCTCGCAAAAGCGAATCGCGGCGTCGATGCCTTCAAGCCCGGTCTGCCAGGCGTCGCCGGCGAAGCCTCGGTTGTAGAAGACCTTCTCTGTCTTTGGCGGCACATAGGCCTCGGTCAGCGTCTCGTCGCTCTCTTCGGAGGGCAGGAAGGTCGAGATGATGGGCAGGCCGTACTTGGTGGCAAACTCGAAATCGCGCTGGTCGTGCGCAGGACAGCCGAAGATCGCGCCGGTGCCGTAGTCCATCA
>JBBSJO010000145.1:0-11067 GCA_038257185.1 Rhodobacterales bacterium
CAGGAGCCTTCCCACATCCACCAGCAGGGTGATCAGGTCGTGGTCGTGAGCATCTTGCCCCGTCTGCTGAGGGCGGAACGGCGCAAGGGCGGCGTCGGAAAACAACGCTTCCAGTTCGGCCATCCGCGCGCGCTGGTGGGAGGTGAGGAGCGACAGGGGGTCATGGCCGCTCAGCGCCAGCCGCGTGCCATGGGCACATATCAGTCCCTGTTCCAGCGCTTCGTTCTCGGCATGCGCCAACAGCGCGGCGTTTGCCTTGAGACCTGACAGAACGGATTGCGGCGCTGCAACATCCAGTGGATGTTCAGAGTGATGGCTTCTAAGCGCCCCGGTGATCTTCAGTGTGCAGTCTGCGATGTCTTCCCGAGCGGCGAGCAAGTCGGCACCGAGAGTGACGAACTCCTGACCCAGAGCGGTCTGCGCGTTTTCCACAGATCTGCGCATCAGCCGCGACAATTGCTTCAGCGAGAAGGCACCGCCCTGCGCGCGGGCCAGATTGGCAGCGACGTCCGAGACGTCCTGACGCTCCACCCCGGCGAGCATTGCGAAGCGCAGGGTATCGTTCGACCGCGCGGGCGTCGCTTGGGGATCGAGCACGATCGCGCCGCCGATGGTTTGCTGCGGTGACAGGCGGCGCAGGATCGCGCGCTGTCCCGCGTATCCCACGACCGGCTTGGGAAACCGCAGTTGCGCGTAGGTGGCACCGCCCGCATCCGTCCTGAACAGCCGCACCTGTGCCACGGCACTGGCTGTCCCTATCAGGACGCGGACCTGTTCGCTGTGTTTGAGTGCGTGGGCACCCCTGGCAGGCAGCGTGAGTGCGACGTCCATGCAGGAGGAAAGCTCGCAATCCCCGCCAGAGCATAGAACCGCGCCACGGGGGATCTGGGCGACCGCGATACCGCGCAGGTTCACGGCGACACGCTCGCCTGCTTGAACTGTGTCCCGTTCCGCACCCCGCGATTGCAATCCTCGCAGGGTGACGGGCACTCCGGGGGGCACAAGCTGCGCCTGCGCGCCCGACACCAGTTCGCCGCCCGTCAGGGTCCCCGTGACGATGGTCCCGTGGCCCGAAAGGCTGAACACGCGGTCGATCGGCAAATAGGCATGCGGTGGGGCCACGCGGTGCGACGGCTGTCTGAGGAGCGTCTCTAACTTGGTGTGCAGGCTCTCCAGCCCCTCGCCGGTGAGTGCAGAGGACGCGAGCATCGCTGCATCCCCAAGGTCGATTTCGAACAGGACCTTGCGTATCTCGGAAATCCGTCGCTCCCGATCTTGCGTCGAAAGCAGATCGGATTTCGTGACCGCGACGATGGTCGTCTCGATAGCCAGTGCAGCGGCAATCTCCAGATGCTCCAGCGTTTGCGGGCGGATCCCTTCGGTCGCGGAAATCACCAGGAGGGCAGCGCGCGCGCCACTGGCCCCTGACACCATGGCCTGAATGAAATCCTCATGCCCCGGCACGTCGACGAAATCGACGATACCGCCCGGATAGGTCGCATGGGCAAAGCCCGGCACAATAGACAACCCGCGCTTCTTTTCCTCGGGCAGGCGGTCCGTCTCGATCCCCGTCAGAGCGCGGACAAGGGCGGTCTTGCCATGATCCACATGGCCGATCACTACCACGCAGCACGTGTTCATGCCGCCAGTATCTGCGCGAAGGCGCGGGCGATTTGCGGCACCTCATCCTCGGTAACCGTGCGCATGTCGAGCATCACGTTTCCCTGCGCAATACGGCCGATCACGGGCAGGGCGGCACGGCGCAGGGCTTCGGCAAGATGGTCGGCTGTCATGCCGGGCAATGCGGTTGCGACTGCGAAACTCGGCAGATCCTGATCAGGTAGTGACCCCGCGCCGGCATAGGCGACGCTCGCGCTGACCTCGACCTCCTTCACCCCGACATCGCGAAGCATCTGCGCAAGCCTGTGCGCCCGATCCTCAACGTCGCTCACCTTGGCCGACAACATTGCCAGAACGGGAATGTCGCGTACCGGGTCGAACGGCGCGCGATAGAGCCGCAGGGTCGCCTCGAGTGCCGCCAGCGAGAGTTTGTCGATGCGCACGGCCCGCATGAGCGGATGCGCCTTGAGCGCCGCCACGACATCGCGCCGCCCCGCGATGATGCCCGCCTGCGGTCCACCGAGCAGCTTGTCGCCCGAAAACATGACCAGATCTACGCCCGTTTTCAGGATATCGCGCACCACAGGTTCGTCGGGAAGCCCGTAGGGCGACAGATCGATCAGCACCCCGCTGCCCAAATCTTCGATCAAAATGACGCGGTGTTCCTTCGCAAGTTTCGCCAGGTCGCGACGGTCCGGTGCTGCGGTGAAGCCCACGATCCGGAAATTGCTGGTGTGGCTTTTCAGAAGGACGGCAGTGCTGTCGTCAATCGCGGCTGCGTAATCGGCGATGCGGGTCTTGTTGGTGGCCCCGACCTCGCGCAGAATTGCCCCGCTTTGGGCGATCACGTCGGGCAGGCGGAACGCGCCGCCGATCTCGATCAACTCCCCGCGCGAGGCGACGACGCTGCGTCCCTGCGCGGTCGCCATGAGGCTCAGCAGGACCGCTGCCGCGCAATTGTTCACGACCACCGCCGCTTCCGCCCCTGTCAACTCGCAGATCAGACGCTCCACATGGGCATGTCGCGCGCCGCGTTTTCCGGTCGCCAGATCCAGCTCCAGATTTGAGGGGGCCGACGCTGCTACCTGCATTGCCTGCACCGCCTGAGGGGCGAGCCGCGCGCGGCCGAGATTGGTGTGGATGATGATACCCGTGGCATTGATGACGGGGACGAGACTGGGCGCACGGCCCGCCTCGATCTTTTCGGCAACACGCGCCGCGAAGTCGGCGCTGGCGAAATCCGGCAGGGCGGGTGCATCACCTCCCAGAACTGCCGTCCGCACCTCCCCGATGATCCCGCGCAGCACCTCGACCACCTCGACGTGGCTATAGCGCGTCACCAGATCGGCCATCGCGGGCCGATCCAGCAGCATTTGTATCTGTGGCAGGTCTTTGAGGGTCGGGGCCATTTCGATGTCCCTCAGAGGATCAGCGGGGCCGGGGTCTTGCACGCCCACATCCGCAAGCTCTCCGCGCCGTCCATCGTTCGGTCTGTCACTGTGTTTCCTTTTCCCAATAGGGGACCCGCAGGTCTTTCTTGAGGATCTTGCCGATGGTGCTGCGGGGCAGGTGATCGCGCACCTCGATGCGGGACAGGCGGTGGCTTTTTCCAAGCCGCGCGTTGGCCTGCGCGAGGATTTCCCCATTCGACCGGGTGGCACCTGGGCGCAGTACCACCAGCCCCAACGGAGTCTCGCCCCAGGCGTCCGACGGCACCCCGATCACGGCGGCGTCGGTCACGTCCGGATCATCGAGCAGCACCAGCTCGAGGTCATTGGCAAAGATGTTGAGACCGCCCGAAATGATCATGTCCTTCTTGCGGTCGGACAGCACCAGAAACCCGTCCTCATCGAACGAACCCATATCGCCCGAGCGGAAATAGATGCGCCCCTCGGCATCGCGCCAGATGTAGTCTGCGGTCAGGTCATCCCGGCCGTAGTACCCCGACATCATCGTTGGTCCGCGCCCGCAAATCTCGCCCACTTCGCCCTGCGGGACTTCGCGGCCTTCGCTGTCGATGAGGCGGATGTCATTGCCGGGCGCAGGCTTGCCGACTGTGTGCAGCTTGTCGGGATACTCGTGTGCGGCCAACACCGTGACACCACCGCCCTCCGTGAGGCCGTAGTATTCCAGCAGCCCGCCGGGGAACCGCGCGAGCACGTCCTTCTTGACGTCCGCGCGCAGGGGGGCGGAGGTGGAGAATTTCACACGCATCGACGACAGATCGAAAGCGTCGAAATCGGGCACGTCCATGATGCGCTTGTATTGCACCGGAACCAGCATGGTGTGGGTGATCCGTTCGCGCTGGACGATCTCCAGATACGTCCGGGCATCGAATTTCGGCATCAGATGCACCGTCGATCCACCGAAGAGCGTCGGCATGAAGGCGACGATCGTGGTGTTGGAATAGAGCGGCGTCGAGAGCAGCGTGCGCGCGTTGTCGTCATAGCCGTTGGGCGAGACCCGGTCCATCTGCGCCGCCCGCATCCAGTGATTGTGCAGGATGCCCTTGGGCGTGCCGGTGGTGCCGGAGGAATAGATCAGGTTGAACGCGTCGGACATCCCAATGGGGATGTCGGGATCGGTCGTGGCGGCCTGCGCAAGTTCAGCCTCGTATCCAGCGTATCCGTCCCGCTCGAAATCCAGGGCAAAGCGTTTGAGCGGCAGATCGTCGATGAAGTCTGCCACCAGATCGTGATACTGGGCCGCCACGAAGATGGCCTTGGCATCGCAATCGACCAGCATCCTGTGCAGTGCCTCGGGCGAGGCCATCGACGACAAGGGCGTGATGCAGCCGCCCGCGCGCAGGGTACCCATGAAGACCTCGGCATATGCGACCGAATTTGCAGACAGCACCGCCACGTTGCAGCCCTTGCGCAGGCCCCCGGCGAGCAACACGTTGGCGACCCGATTGATGCGTGTATTGAACGAGCCCCATGTAACGCGCGCGTCGCCACACACGATGGCCAGATCCTCGGGATGGGCCGCAGCATTGGCCCTCACACGCGCGACGATCGTTTCCGCTGGCGGTGTCTCTGGCATCGGTGGGGTAATCTCGATCATAGCACTCACGCCGTTTGGGGGTCGCCTGTTCTGTTGAGGATGGTTCAGACGCCGCACAAGTTCAACGCTGATCGACGCGACGAGATAGGGGGAGTGGGAGCATCGGTCTTGTCACCTCAACTCACTGAATTCGCAAGTTGGCAGCCTGGCCGTTGATCACGCGACATTTGCCGTGGAGTTCCACGCTCGAATGCTTCGAGCCGATGGTAGCGGACGGTGAGGGCGGAGCGACGGCGGGTTGGTACGCAGAAGGAATTGCCGGTTGGGGATTGCATAAAGTCGAAACGTTGCAATCCGCCCGGGCACCGAAAGAACTGTATTATCCGCTCTGGTTTTCGGAAAGGCGCACCCTTGCGTTTTTTTGCGGTGCCAAAGGACCGAAATGCGTCCCTGATGACCGTTTTGGGCGCGAAAATGGACTGCTGGCGGTGATTGACGCGCCGAATCTGAACACGTTCTTGAAGGTCATGCGGCAGATGCTGGCCAACACTTGTCCCAGATAGGAATGACCGCTTTCGCAGAAACTACTTTCCGGATCGCCTGGTCGCAGAAATCGGATCTTACTTCAGGCGACGGCCGCCAGTTAAGGGCTCCGCGACGAGGTTGTACAGTCTTTGTCCAAGCGACGTCGCGGGATCCGCAAGGTCGAGGACGACATCGAGATGGTTGCGGTCCGGTTCCTGCCTAAGCTCCACGCGACCGCCGCTTTTTGTAAGCAGCGAAGCGAGGTTTTCCGCCTGTTCCTGAAAGGGCGCGGTCTCCCGGGCGCCGCGGGTGAGGACGCGGAGGGGGCCCGATTGATGGTCGGCTCGAAGCGGGGACCAATCGGTGGCTTCGGCATGTGTCATGCGCGCCTCGTCCCTGAGAAAGCTGTCGGGAATGCCGGACAGATCGTAGATGCCGCTGACCAAAAGCAGGGCCTTGAGGTCCGTGAGCCGAGGCACCGTACTTTCGCCGGGGGCCTGCGCCGCAAGAAGCGAGGCCAGATGCGCCCCGGCGGAATGCCCGCTCGCGGTGATGCGCGCAGGGTCGGCGCCGATGCGCGCAGCGAGGGCGGCGATGTGGCGCACCGCATTGCGGACCTGCGCGACGATCGCGGGCAGGCGCGTGCCGGGCATCAGGTCGTAACCCACCAGCGCGGTGATGCCTCCCGCCTCCAGCACCGGAGTCGCCACCAGCGTATGGCTGTCCTTGCTGCCCGCACGCCAGTAGCCGCCGTGGATGAAGATGTGCAGCGGCGCGTCGGTGGGCGTGCCGGGAGGGAAGACGAGGTCGAAGGTCTGGCGCGGTCCGGGGCCGTAGGGCAGGTCGCGCTCCATCCGGTTTCGCGCGGTGACCTCCCGGCTGCGGGCCTCGGTTTCCGCCATGATAGAGTCGAAATCGGGGATGAAATCCCGGTTACGGTAGAGATCCGGTTCGGGCATCGTCGCCTCCCTCGCGCCGTCAGAATTCGACGGCGAAATACTTCGGTTCCATGAACTCCAGCACGCCGGTCACGCCGCCTTCGCGCCCGAGCCCGCTTTGCTTGACGCCGCCGAAGGGGGCCGCCGGATCGGACATGAGGCCACGGTTGATGCCCAGCATACCGGTTTCGATGCCACGGCCAACCCGCATCGCGCGGGTGATGTCGCGGGAGTAGACGTAGGCCGCGAGCCCGTATTCGGTGTCGTTGGCCATGCGGATCGCTTCCTCTTCGGTGTCGAAGCGGTAGACGGCGGCGACGGGGCCGAAGATCTCCTCGTGCGCGATGGCGGCGTCGGGGGAGACGTTTTCGAGGACGGTGGGCGGGTAGTAGAAGCCCGAGCCCGGCTGCGGTGCGCCGCCCGTGGTGACACGGGCGCCGCGGTCCTTCGCCTCGGCCACCAGTCGGTCGATCTTGTCGACGGCCCTGGTGGTGATCATCGGGCCGCACTGGGTGCCCGTCGCGTAACCCGCGCCGAGTTTCAGCGCCTTCATCCGCGTCGTGAGGCCCGCGACGAAGGCGTCGTGGATGCCGGACTGCGCGTAGAAACGGTTGGCGGCGGTGCAGGCCTCGCCGCCGTTGCGCATCTTGGCGACCATCGCGCCGTCGAGGGCGGCGTCGAGGTCGGCGTCGTCCATGACGACGAAGGGCGCGTTGCCGCCGAGCTCCATCGAGCAGCTGACGACGGTTTTCGCGGCCTCGGCCAGCAGGGTGCGGCCCACGCCGGTGGAGCCGGTGAAGGACAGCTTGCGCACGCGCGGGTCGGCGAGGATCGCGCTGGTGACGGGACCCGGATTGGTGGTGGTGATGACGTTGACCACGCCCGGCGGCACGCCCGCCTCGGCCCCCAGCCGCGCCATGGCGTAGGCGGTCAGGGGGGTCTCGGAGGCGGGTTTGAGGATGACGGTGCAGCCGGCGGCCAGCGCGGGGCCGATCTTGCGCGTGGCCATCGCGGCGGGGAAGTTCCACGGCGTGATCAACAGGGCGATGCCGATGGGTTCGTGGTCGACGAGGATGTGGTGCGCGCCGTTCGGCGTGTGGCGGTATTCGCCGGGGATGCGGGTGGCTTCCTCCGCGTACCAGCGGAAGAATTCGGCGGCATAGGCGACCTCGCCGCGCGCGTCGGTCAGGGCCTTGCCGTTCTCCAGCGAGATGAGAAGGGCCAGTTCCTCAGCGTGCTGGGTCATCAGGGCGAACCAGCGGCGCAGGATTTCGGAGCGCTGGCGGGGCGGCGTGTTGCGCCAGCCCTTCGCCGCCGCTTCGGCGGCATCGACGGCGTGCATTGCGTCTTCGATGCCAGCGTCCGCGACCTCGACGAGGGTGTTGCCGCTGGAGGGGTCGGTGACGGGAATGCCGCCGCCCGTGATCCATGTGCCACCGATGAAGAGGCCTTCGGCGTGGAGCTGCGGGTCGGCGTAGCCGGTGAATTGGGTATCAAGCACGGTTCTGTTCTCCGATCAGTTCGAGGCGAGGGCGGCGCGGTCGCCGGTGTAGGCGGCGCTGACGAGGCGTTGCATGTCGGCGAGGGGCAGGGGGCGCGGGTTGTTCTCGATCAGCCGCCCGATGCCGCAGGATTGTTCCGCGACCCAGTCGATGCGGTCTTCGGCGAGCCCGAGGTCCTTGAGGGTCGGAGGGATGCCGATCCGTTCGAAGAGGGTCGCGATGGCGGGGATGACCGCGGCGCCGTCGCGCAGGCCGGTGGCCTTTGCGAACTGGTCGAGGTCGGCGCCGATCGCGGGCGCGTTCCAGGCCATGACGTAGGGCATCAGGCAGGCGACGCCCGCGCCGTGCGGGGTGTGGGTGAGCGCACCGACGGGGTACTGGATGGCATGCGCCGCCGCCGTCCCGGCCACGCCGAAGGCAAGGCCCGCCATTGTCGCGCCCAACATGACGTTCGCGCGCGCCTCGGCGTTGGAGCCGTCGGTGCAGGCGGTTTCCAGGCTCTCCCACAGCAGCGAGATGGCGCGCAGGGCGAAGGTGTCCGACGCGGCGTTCTTGCCGACGAAGACGCGGTCCTGCGCCAGCCCCGGGACCGGATCGCGGCGGATGGCGGTCAGCGCCTCGATCGCGTGGGTCAGGGCGTCGGCACCGGCAACGGCGGTCAGGGACGCGGGGCAGGTCATCGTCAGATCGGGGTCGCAGATCGCCACGGTCGGAATGATGTGCGGGGAGGAGATGCCGACCTTCAACTGCCGCTCCGTATCCGAAAGCACGGCGACGGGCGTGACTTCGGAACCCGTACCGGCCGTCGTTGGTACGGCGATGAGCGGCATGACGGGGCCGGGCACCTTGAATTCGCCGAAGTAGTCCTGCGGCCTGCCCCCGTGTGTCAGCAGGATCGCCACGCATTTCGCCATGTCGAGGCAGGAGCCCCCGCCGACACCGATCACGAGATCGGGGGCGAAGTCACGCGCGGCCTCGGCGCTGGCGACAGCGGTATGGACGGGGACGTCGGGCTGGGTGGAGCTGTCGAGCCTGACGGCGAGGCCTGCAGCTTCCATCCGGGTGACGGCGTCCTTGATGAGGGTGTCGTCGGCCAGTCGTTCGTCGGTGACGATCAGGGCGCGCTTGCCCAGTGTCGCCGCGATGCGTCCGAGTGCCGCGCGCTGGCCCGCGCCGAAAATCATTTCTTTGGGGGCCCTGATTGTGCCGAATAACGCCATGTAGTCTCCTCCGGTTCTTGTTGTTCAGTCGGGCACAAGGCCACGGATTTCAGTTAGCAATCTGTCGGGCAGGTCGATCCCCTGTGCGCGCGACGCCGCCGCGCGGGCGGGCAGGATCAGCAGGGGGCGAGGCGGGCAATTTGCCGAGGCAAGCGGCATAGCTGCGTTCGACGCCGCACCTGAAGCAAGATCGCGAATATCGGAGATCTGGGTATGCAAGACTGCGCTCTATCGTATCGTATATGATATTGTATTTGACATTCGATAGGGTATCGATATTAACCTTATCCTTGTCAAGGACGCAGATGGGGAGGCGGCGGATGGCAGTTTCGGCAGAGCGCGCAGGCGTCGGCGGCATCGTACGGCCGACCAGCATTTCGGACGGCGTGCACCAGCGCATCTACGAAAAGCTGATGGCGCTCGAGATCTCTCCTGGTGCGCGGATCCCGATTGACGGTCTGGCGCGCGAGCTGAATGTTTCGCAGACGCCGGTGCGGGAGGCCCTTAACCGGCTGGAGCGGGAAGGGCTGGTGCGCAAGGCGCATCTGGTCGGCTATTCCGCGGCGCCGCAACTGACCCACAAGGAATTCCAGGACCTCTACGATTTCCGCCTGATGATCGAGCCCGAGAGCGCGCGGCAGGCCTGCCTGAAGTTGACGCCCGAGACTCTTTCGCGCTTGGAACTGGCCGCTGCCGATATGGAAAAGGGCGAACAGCCCGTGGATCGCAACAGCCGCTATTCGCGATTCGCCCGGGCGGACGCGCATTTTCACGACGAGATTCTGAAGATCGCGGGCAATGAGGTGGTGCGGCACGCGCTGGCGGATCAGCACGTTCACCTGCACATCTTTCGCCTGATGTTTCACAGCCGCGTCACGCAGGAGGCGCTGGAAGAGCACGAACGGCTCGTCGCCGCGTTCCGCGCAGGCGATGCCGATGCCGCGCATGTAGCGATGCACGACCACATCAGCCGGTCCCGCGACCGGCTCGTCGCGGCGTTCGAATGATCGAGGTGATGGATAAGCAGGTAAGCGCCGCGGCAGCGGCGCTGAGTGCGCGGGGGCTGTCCAAGTCCTACGGGCAGATCGAGGTGTTGCGGGGCATCACGCTCGATATCCGGGCGGGCGAGGTGCACGCGATCATCGGAGAGAACGGCGCGGGCAAATCCACGCTGATGAAGCTGCTGTCGGGCCATGCGTGGCCCACCAAGGGTCAGCTTTTGATGGACGGCAAAGAGGTCGATTTTGCGGACGCCGTGCAGGCGGAGGGGATGGGGATCGTGCTGGTGCATCAGGAAATCCTGCTGGCCGCGGATCTGACCGTCGCGCAGAACCTGTTTCTGGGGCGCGAGCTGTCGCGGGGGTTCATGGTGGACGACCGCGCGATGAACTGGCGCACGGCGGAAGTGCTGGCGCTGGTCGGATCGACCGCGCGGCCCACGGACAGGGTCGGGGACCAGCCGCTGGCGCAGCGGCAGTTGTTTCAGATCGCCCGCGCGCTGCTGGATGACCGCAAGGTGGTGATCCTCGACGAGCCGACCGCGATGCTGGCCAACGACGAGGTGGACGCGCTGCTGCGGATCGTGCGCGACCTGCGCGACCGGGGTGTTGCGGTCCTGTATATCTCGCACCGTCTGGAAGAGGTGGAGGCGCTGGCCGACCGCGTCACCGTGCTGCGTGACGGCGACATGATCGGGACCTGGGCCGTCGCGGAGCTGGACCAGCGTCAGATGGCGGAGCAGATGGTGGGGCGCAAGCTCGACATGCTTTACCCGGCCAAGCGCGGTGTCGCCAAGGCGGACCCGGTTCTGGAGGTCACGCGGCTGTCGGTGGACGGCGGTGCCATTGCAGGATCACTGGTGGTGCGGCCCGGCGAGGTACTGGGCATCGGCGGCATGATCGGGGCAGGGCGGACGGAATTTTTCGAGGGGCTGATGGGGCTGCGGCCCGGCCATGCGGAGCGGATCTTCGTGAACGGCAGGACCATTCCCTCGCCGGACGTGAAGCGGATGATGGCGGCAGGGCTGGTGTATCTGACCGAGGACCGCAAGGGGAAGGGTCTGCTGCTGAACGACCGGCTGGGCCCGAACCTGACGCTGCAGGCGCTGGATGAGATCAATCTGTTGATTTCCACCCAGAAGTGACCCGGGTAGCGGCCTAATTTCCATTGAGAATTGACCCATGTGACCCTTCCCCCAGCGCCATGCGCAACGGGGGACATTGGAGTGATTCACATGGGACTTTTGAACATCATACGGAA
>JBBSJO010000146.1:0-11003 GCA_038257185.1 Rhodobacterales bacterium
ACCGTGCTCTACGCCGCCCCCGTCCACATCGCACTGGTCCATCAGGCGCTGGCGGTCGTGCTCTGGGTCCTGATCTTGCGCGCCCGCTTTCTGTCGGCCTATCCGGTCGCCGCAACCATCCGAGGAAGATGAACATGTCCGCATATGACGATCTGATGGCCTTCCAGCGAGAGACCGAAGCGCTGTCCCAGGTGGCGGGCCGCCTTGGCTGGGATCAGGAAACCATGATGCCGCGCGGTGCCGCCCCGCAGCGTGGCGAGGAGATGGCCGCGATGGAAGGCGTGCTGCACGCCCGCCGCATCGACCCGCGCATCGAGGACTGGCTGGGGGAGATCGACGAGAGCACGCTCGACGAGGTCGGCCGCGCGCAGCTGCGCCACATCCGCCGGGACCATGACCGTGCCAGCAAGGTGCCTGCGAAACTTGCGGCCCGACTGGCGCGCCTGACATCGGAAGCACAGGGCATCTGGGCCGAGGCCCGAGCCGAAGAGAACGTCGCGGCCTTCCTGCCAACGCTGACGCAAGTGATCGCGCTGAAACGTGAAGAGGGGCAGGCGCTGGCGGCCGGCGGGGATGTCTATGACGCGATGTTGCAGGACTACGAACCCGGCACCACCGCCGCTGAGCTTGAGGCGATGTTCGGCGCACTGCGCCCGGAACTGACCCGCCTGCGTGAGGCCGTCCGCGCAGCCGAAGCGCCCCCGGTACTGGAGGGTGTCTTTGACGAGGCCGCCCAGATGAAGCTGACGCGGCAACTGGCAAAGACCTTCGGCTATGACATGAGCATGGGCCGTGTGGACAAGGCGGTGCATCCTTTTGCGTCCGGCTCCGGCCTCGACGTGCGGATCACCACGCGCACCAACGCGCTGGACCCGTTCAACTGTTTCTATTCCACCATCCACGAGACCGGCCATGCCTCCTATGAACAGGGCATCGACAAGGCCTATCTGCTGACCCCGCTGGGGCGCGGCGTGTCGATGGGGGTACATGAAAGCCAGAGCCGCATCTACGAGAACCAGCTTGGCCGCAGCCGCGCGTTCACGGGATGGCTGTTCGGGCAGATGAAGGAAGCATTTGGGGATTTCGGCGTCAAGGATGCCGACATTTTTTATCGTATCGTGAACCGCGTGTCGGATGGCTTCATCCGCACGGAGGCCGACGAGTTGCAATACAACCTGCACGTCCTGATGCGCTTTGATCTGGAGCGCGGATTGATGGCGGGCGATCTGACACCGGACGACCTTGAAGCCGCCTGGAATGACCGCTTCGAGGCGGATTTCGGTTACGGCGTGGACCGCCCCTCGCACGGTGTGCTTCAGGACGTGCACTGGTCCGTCGGGCTTTTCGGATACTTCCCGACCTACACGCTGGGCAACGTCTACGCCGGCGGTCTTTTCGAGGCGCTGCGCGACGCCGTCCCGACATTGCAGGAAGATCTCGCGGCAGGCGAGACGGAGAACGCGACCCGCTGGCTGCGCACGCACCTTCAGACCCACGGCGGGCTTTACGAGCCGCGCGACGTCATCGCGCGCGCCACCGGCAAAGCCCCCTCAGAAGCGCCGCTGTTGCAGTATCTGAAAGCAAAATTTTCCGAAATTTACGCGCTCTGACCTCATATCCTTGGAACAGGCGGCTTTTTGCCGGAACTTTTTGAGCCACCCGCTGGTAGTGTTATCAATGCCATAATAGGCAGGTATTTGAATTCTTATGCTTTTCGTGATAACGCAAACATGCGATATGTCCGATAAGAAGCATATCCATTCCTTGGGAGCCCAGACCACATGAAACATATCCTTTCCATTACGGCCGCACTCGCACTGACTGCCGGGGCCGCCTTCGCTCAGACAACATCGCAGCATTCCGTGATTGGCCAGTCCGGCGACGCCGATTTCCCGCTGCAGGTACAGGGGCGGAATGGCGTCACTTACAACTGCAGGAACGAGGTCGTGGTGGTCGAAGGCGTGCGCGCGCGCCAGTGCATCCGCGCCGACGGTAGCGGCCTGCTGGGTGCAGGTGTCGGCATGTCTGCCGGTACTGCTTTCGGTATTGGCGCGCTGGTACTGGTCGCGGCCGCCGGGAACGGCAATTCGAGCACGACCACGACAAACCCCTGATACTGCGGCCATCACGTCTCCGCAGCGGCACATTATCCGCGCCACAGGAACTTACAGACAAGCCATGTCCGAAACGGCATGGCTTAATTCTTGGGCAGAGCAGAGATCTGCTCATCAGAAGCCAAGTTTAGCCGCTCAATGTTTGCCAGCTCCCGTTGTCCATGTTAGGTCAAGCTATCTATTCAATCGTACCGGGAGATCCTGACCATGAAGCGACTTCTTACAGCAACGACAGCCTTGGCCTTCTGTGCCGGCGCTGCTTTCGCCCAGACCACGACGCAACAGTCCGTACAGGGCAGCTCTGGCAATGCCGAGTTCCCGCTTGAGGTCCTAGGTGGGAACGGCGTCATCTATGCCTGCAAAAACGAGATCGTGACCGTTGACGGTGTGCGCGCCCGCCAGTGCATTCGTGCCGGTGCCGGCGGTGGCCTTCTGGGGGCTGGGACCGGTCTGGCAACAGGCGCTGCGGTTGGTGTCGGCGCACTGGTGCTGGTCGCGGTCGCGGGCAACAGCGGGTCGAGCACGGCTACGACCTCAGGATCCTGACTCTGGGCGACATGGCGTTGAAGCAGGGCTTCACCTGCACCGACGCATGTCCGCGTATGGTCGATTGATTCCGCTTCCGACGTCCCTCACAAGATCGAAGGGCTGCCCCATGAACGGGGCAGCCCTTTTCGTTCGTGACCCGCGCAGTCGGGGGTCTTATTCCTCGCCGCCCTCGTCCAGTACGACGGCTTCATCACCCTGATCCGCGATCCAGGCGACGCTGACGACTTCCTCACCGCGACCGGTATCGAAGACCTTGACGCCCCCGGCACTGCGTGAACGGAAGGAAATCCCCTCCACAGGCACGCGGATCGATTGGCCCTTGGAGGTGGCGAGCATGATCTGGTCGTCCATCTCGACGGGGAAGGAGGCAACGATCTGCCCGCCGCGCATCGCCTTGTCCATCGCCGTCACCCCCATGCCGCCGCGCCCGCGCACGGGGTAGTCGTGGCTGGAACTCAACTTGCCCGACCCCTTGGCGGTGATCGTAAGGATCAGGTTCTCCGCTGCGGACATCTCGGCATAGCGTTCCTGCGGCAGCGGCATGTTGGCGTTGCCTTCTTCCTCATCCGACGACTCTTCCGCATCGTCCGCGATGCCTGCCATGGCGCGGCGCATCTTGAGATAGGCGGCACGTTCATCGGAAGTGGCGTCGAAATGGCGGATGATCGACATCGATACGACCTTGTCCTTGCCGTTCAGCCGCACTCCCCGCACCCCGACTGAGGCACGGCTGTTGAAGATCCGCACATCGGTCGCGGGGAAGCGGATTGCCCGGCCGGAGTTCGTCACCAGCATCACATCGTCGTCGTTCGAGGCGATGCGCGCGTTGATCAGCGTGGTCTCGGCGTGATGGTCCTCGAACTTCATTGCGATCTTGCCGTTGCGCATGACATTGGTGAAATCCGACAACTTGTTACGCCGCACGGTGCCGGCAGACGTCGCAAAGACCACCTGCAGGTCGTCCCAATCCTTCTCGTCCCGGTCCACCGGCATGATGGCGGCGATACTGACACCTACGGGGATCGGCAGGATGTTCACGATCGCCTTGCCCTTGGAGGTACGGCCGCCCTGCGGCAGACGCCATGTCTTGAGCTTGTAGACCATGCCATCGGTCGTGAAAAACAGCAGTTGGGTGTGCGTGTTAGCGACGAAGAGCGTGGTCACCACGTCCTCTTCCTTGGTCGCCATGCCGCTCACCCCTTTGCCACCGCGCCGCTGGCTGCGGAAGTCGATGAGCGGCGTGCGCTTGATGTAGCCACCGGAGGTCACGGTGACGACCATGTCCTCGCGCGCGATCAGGTCCTCGTCTTCCATGTCGCCGGACCAGTCCACGATCTCGGTGCGGCGTGGCACTGCGAATAGGTCGCGCACCTCGCGAAGCTCGTCCGAGATGATGGACATGATCCGCTCGCGGGAGCCGAGAATCTCGAGGTATTCCTTGATCTTGCCGGCCAGTTCTTCCAGTTCGTCGGTAACTTCCTTGACACCGATCTGGGTCAGGCGCTGGAGGCGCAGTTCCAGAATGGCGCGGGCCTGAATTTCCGACAGGTTATAGGTGCCGTCCTCGTTCGCCGTATGGGTCGGATCGTCGATCAGCGCGATATAGGGCAGGATGTCCCGCGCGGGCCAGCGCCGCGTCATCAGCTTTTCGCGCGCCTCTGCCGCATCGGCGGAAGCGCGGATGGTTTGCACCACCTCGTCGATGTTGGTGACGGCAACCGCAAGGCCGCAGAGGATGTGACTGCGCTCGCGCGCCTTGCGCAGCAGGAATGCCGTGCGGCGTGCCACGACGTCCTCGCGGAAGTCGACGAATGAGGTGAGAAATTTCCGCAGGGTCAGCGTTTCCGGGCGCCCGCCGTTCAGCGCCAGCATGTTGCAGCCGAAATAGGTCTGCATCGGGGTGAAGCGGTAGAGCTGGTTCATCACCACCTCCGCCGTCGCGTCGCGCTTGAGTTCGATCACCACGCGGACGCCGTTGCGGTCGGATTCGTCCTGCACATGGGCAATGCCGTCGATGCGCTTGTCGCGCACTTCTGCGGCGATCTTTTCGATCATCGCGGCCTTGTTCACCTGATAGGGGATTTCGTCGATGACGATTGCCCAGCGGTCCTTGCGGATCTCCTCGACCCGCGTTCTGGCCCGCAGGATGACGCTGCCACGCCCTTCAAGGTAGGCTTTGCGCGCCCCGGACCGGCCCAGGATGATGCCGCCCGTCGGGAAGTCAGGCGCGGGGATATATTCGATCAACTGTTCGGAGGTCAGATCGGGGTTCTCGATCAGCGCCAGCGTCGCGTCGATCACTTCGCCCAGATTGTGCGGCGGGATGTTGGTGGCCATGCCGACGGCAATGCCCCCCGCGCCATTGACGAGCATGTTGGGAAAGCGGGCGGGCAGGACGGTCGGTTCACGGTCCTTGCCGTCGTAGTTGTCCTGGAAATCCACCGTTTCCATGTCGATGTCGGCCAGAAGGAACGATGCGGACTTTTCCATCCGCACCTCGGTGTAGCGATAGGCCGCTGCCTTGTCGCCGTCCATCGAGCCGAAGTTGCCTTGGCCGTCGAGCAATACCAGCGACATGGAAAAATCCTGCGCCATCCGCACCAGAGCGTCATAGATCGCAGAATCGCCGTGCGGGTGATATTTGCCCATCGCCTCCGCCACGGGGCGGGAGGATTTGCGATAGGGCTTGTCGTGGGTATTGTTGGTCTCGTGCATCGCATAAAGGATGCGCCGGTGCACCGGTTTCAGCCCGTCGCGCAGGTCCGGGATCGCGCGGCTGACGATGACCGACATGGCGTAGTCCAGATAGGACGTGCGCATCTCTTGTTCGATGCTGACGCTGGGTCCATCGTAGGCGGGCCGCTCGGGCGGCATTTCGTCTTCGTTTTCAGGTGTTTCGGGCGTATCGCTCACGTGAACTGCTCAGCTTCTATGATGCTCTATATATTGCGGTAATCTATACCAGACGGGGCATATCGGGTGCAATGCCTGTGACCAAAACGCACTGGCAGCAATGGTTTGAGAGTGCCAACACACTGTTTTCATTGAAAAGTAAATATTAAGGCTCAAGCTGATGACATGAGGTCGTGATAACGAGGTAAATTATGTCGCTTTCAGAGTCGGAAATGATGCTGCGGGGCTACGGGCTGACCACCGCCGAGTTCTTTTACGGGATGCCCGATTACGTTCATGTGCTGAACAGTTTCGTCTGGCAGGACTACGACACCGCGCCGGACCATCCGCGCCTGTTCAAGTTTGTGGAGTTCTGGCAGTCAGAGATCGAAGGCCCGCTGCATTCGGTGCGCTTCACCCACCGCAAGCTCTTGTCGTCGGGCGAATGGCGCAACGTCACCGGCGAATTTACCCTGCACTGACAGTCGCATTGGCCCGCCGGGCAGGCTAGGCTTGCCGCGATACATGCGGGAGAGACGGCGATGCGCAGATTGTTGGTGGAGCAAAAGAACATTCAAAGGGTACGGATGGAAGACGTGCCGCAAGTGGCGCTCACCGACGGGCAGGCGCGGCTGGCGGTCGATCATTTCGCGCTGACGGCGAATAACGTGACCTACGCCGCCTGCGGTTTCGATATCGGTTACTGGAAATTCTTTCCCAGCGGCATCGACGGGCAGGGGATCGTGCCAGTCTGGGGTGTCGCGAAGGTCGTGGAAAGCCGCAGCGCCGATCTGACGGAAGGTCAGCGGCTATATGGCTTCTATCCCATGGCAGAGGAGCTTGTAATCGTCCCCAAGGTCGCCCCCGGCGGCATCGGCGATGCCAGCCCGCACCGCGAGGGATTGCCTGCGATCTACAACCTCTACATGCCCGTCAAACCGGCCGACCCGGCGCAGGACCACATGCGCGCGTTGTTGCAGCCACTTCTGGCGACGTCCTGGCTGCTCTTCGACTGGCTGGGGGATAACGATTGGTTCGGGGCCGAGCAGATCATCATCGGCAGTGCCTCCTCCAAGACCGGGTTGGGCCTGTGCAAGTTTCTGGCGGAGCCTGCCGAGCGACCCTACCGGATCGTCGGCCTTACGTCCGAGCGCAACCGCGCCTTCGTGGAAGGGCTAGGGGCCTGCGATCAGGTGCTCGGTTACGATGCGGTGGACAGGCTGGCGCAGGTGCCGTCGGTCTATGTCGACATGGCGGGCAATGGTGAGGTCAAGGCGGCACTGCATACGCGTCTTGACGGGCATCTGAAACATTCCGCCGCCGTTGGGCTCAGTCATTGGGACAAGTTCCAGCCGCAACTCCTCCTTGCCGGGATCAAGCCAAAGTTCTTCTTCGCCCCGGCGCAGGCAGGAAAGCGATCGGAGGAATGGGGCCAGGCAAAGGTGCAGCAGGAGATCGGTGCCGCGTGGAAACGCATTGCGGCGGAGGCGTCAGGCTGGATGACCCTGCAAGAGCATGAGGGTCTGGACAGCGCACCCGCAGTCTATGCGGCACTGGCCGACGGCAGCGCCGATCCGCGCGATGGTCAGATCGTGACGCTCTGACAGCGTCTCAGGCGGAGCAGCTCGCCCCGCCCAGCACGCAGAACTTCGCGCAGTGTGGATGGTTGAGGGCCACGTCGCCCTCGGCCTCTTCCAGCGTCTCGCCCAGCTCGAACTCCGGGGAGTAGGGCAGCAGGGTGCAGGCCAGCACGGCGGGCTTTTCGGCCCCCTTGCGTTTGACCACCATGCGCGAGGAGGAGCACATCAGCGCATCGGGAGATTTGCCAAGAATACCCCAACAGGCCGTGGTAATCTCCGGCACTTCGACCGTCTCGTCCATTTCGGGGAAAAGCACGGTCATTCCGGGGTCTTGCGCGTCGATCCTGAAGTCGTGCCTGGCATAGAATTCGGCATAACCCGCGCGGCTTTCCGCCTCGTTCTCGGAAAAGATCGACCGGCCCGCCACGGCCATCCGGAGCCCGTTGTCACGCAACCATTTCATGCCGTGCAGGGTCTTGTCGTAGGCACCCGCGCCGCGCTCCAGATCGTGCAGATCGGCGCGATGGTGATCGACGGAGATCCGCAGGGTCAGCTTGCCGGGGTAGGCCGCATTCAACCGCTTCAGCCCGGCCTGTACCGGTTTGCGCATCATCGGCCGCATGGCGTTTGTCAGGATCAGCACCGCATGGCCCCGCGCCAGCGAAACTTCCGCCATGTCGATCATTGCCGGGTTCATGAAGGGCTCGCCGCCGGTAAAGGCGATCTCGGTGATCGGCCAGTCCCGCGCCTCGATCTGGTCAAGGTAATCCGTCACCTCGGCGGCCGTGATATAGACCAGCGCATTGTTCGTCGGGCTGGAAGCGATATAGCAATTGGTGCACTCGATATTGCAGAGTGTGCCGGTGTTGAACCACAGCGTCTTTGGATGGCTCAGCGCCACCCGCGCGCGGGACTCGCCCTTGGCGGTCACGTTGGGATCGCGGAACTTTCCCGCGTTCGCACCGTTCGGGGCTGCCATATCCTTCATGTTTGGTCCTTGTCACAACGCATTGATTGTTGTGAAATGTGCTATGTGAAAGCTGGGCACATGAAAAGACCGGGCAAGGCGGAGCACAGACTTGTGAAGCCGTGGAATATGCGTATGTTTGCGCTAACATTGCATCCAACAGCCTGACACCGGGCGAACCAGAGGGATTATCAGATGGTTTCACGTGTCATTCCGGTCGACCCCTTTGACCTGGTGATCTTCGGGGGCACGGGCGATCTGGCCCGTCGCAAGATCCTGCCGGGACTGTTTCGGCGCTTCTGTGCCGGCCAGATGCCGCCCGAAGCCCGCATCATCGGGGCCGCCCGTACAGAGATGACATCGGCCGAATACCGCGAGATGGTCGCCGAGGCGACGCAGGAATTCGGCGGCGGTTTCACCTGCGAAGACGGCGCATTGGAGGCCTTTCTGGAGCGGATCGACTATGTCGCCATCGACGCGAAGGGCGACGCTGGCTGGGCAACGCTTCAGGAAATGATGGCGGGCGAGGGCAGGGTGGAAGCCTATTACTTCTCCGTTTCCCCGGCGCTTTTCGGCGATCTGGCGGAGCGCCTTCAGAAATGGGGCATGGCGGATGACGACGCGCGCATCGTGGTCGAAAAGCCCTTCGGGCGCGACCTGATCTCCGCACGGGCGCTCAACAAGACGCTGGCGGCCTATTTCCACGAGGACCAGATCTATCGCATCGACCACTATCTGGGCAAAGAAACGGTACAGAACCTCATGGCCGTGCGCTTTGGCAACATGCTGTTCGAGCCGCTATGGAACGCGCAATACGTCGATCACATCCAGATCACCGTGTCCGAGACGGTGGGCGTCGGCGGGCGCGGTGAGTACTACGACAAATCGGGGGCGATGCGGGATATGGTGCAGAACCACCTGATGCAGCTCTTGTGCCTCATCGCGATGGAGCCGCCCGCGCGTTTTTCCCCCGACGCGGTGCGCGACGAAAAGCTCAAGGTGATCCGCGCGCTCGATCCCGTGCTGCCGCACCACATCATCCGGGGCCAGTACCAAGCCGAACCGATGAACGAAGCCGAGCATCCGGGCTACCGCACCGCCGTGGGCGACGCGCGCACCCGCACCGAAAGTTTCATCGCGCTGAAGACCCATATCAGCAACTGGCGATGGGCTGGCACGCCTTTTTACCTGCGTACCGGAAAACGCATGTCGGCACGGTCGTCGGAGATCACGGTGGTTTTCAAGGAAACGCCGCATTCAATCTTCGCAGAGGACGCAGGGCGGCACCGCAACGTGCTCTCCATCCGCCTGCAACCCAACGAAGGGATCACGCTGGGGGTGACCATCAAGGAACCCGGACCCGGCGGCATGCGTCTGGTGGATGTGCCGCTCGACATGACCTTCGCCGATGCGCTCGGCCCCGAAGGGGCGGATCAGGTCGATGCCTACGAGCGCCTGATCATGGACGTGATCCGCGGCAACCAGACTCTCTTCATGCGCGGCGACGAGGTGGAGGCCGCATGGGCCTGGACTGATCCCATCATCGAGGGCTGGGAGGCGCGCAACGATGTGCCAAAGCCCTATGACAGCGGCTCGGACGGTCCGACCGATTCAACGGAACTGATGCGGCGGGATGGCCGCGAATGGCTGAAGGTATCCCCATGAACCTGATCGAATATGCAGACCAGGAGATGTTGTCGATGAATGTCGCCAATATGCTGGCCGGCGCGCTGAAGAAAAGCCTGCTGGTGCATGAATTCGCCTCTTTCGCAGTGCCCGGGGGCAGCACGCCGGGCCCGATCTTCGACATCCTCAGCAGCATCTCGCTGGAGTGGGACCGCGTGCATGTCCTGCTGACCGATGAACGCTGGGTCCCCGAGGATGACGCGCAATCCAACACGCGGCTGATCCGGGAACGCCTGCTGGTGGACAAGGCCGCCGGGGCTTCCTTCATCCCCTATTATCGTCCCGGCATGTCTGCAGACGAAGGCAGCGCCGAAGCCGCCGCGACCTTGAAGGACGAACTGCCGATTTCGCTGCTGGTCCTGGGCATGGGGGCCGACATGCACACCGCTTCCCTGTTTCCCGGTGGCGAGGGACTTGCAGCAGCACTTGCACCGGGTGCGCCGCTGCTCTGCCCGGTGCAACCCGAGGGCGAAGTCGCCCGCGTCACGCTGCCCGCACATGTCCTGCAGGGGGCGATGGACAAGCATCTGGTGATCTTCGGCGACGCCAAGCGCGCGGCGCTGGAACGCGCCGCGACACTCTCGCCGGAAGAGGCGCCTGTCGCCGCCGTACTCGACGACCTGACCGTGCATTGGGCGAACTGATGGACACCTGGGATCGCCTGAAAAGCCGCGCCTCTGCCATTGCAGACCGCCCCCTCCTGTCGCTCTTCGAAGAGCAGGGCCGCGCCGGGGATTTCGCTGTCCAGACCGCCGACATGCGACTGGATTATGCCAAAACCAACATCGACCGCGACACCCGCGCTGATCTGATCCGACTGGCGGAGGAGTCAGAGGTCGCGGCAAAGCGCGACGCGATGTTCGCAGGCGCGCCGATCAACGAAACCGAAGGCCGCGCCGTATTGCATACCGCCCTGCGCAACCTCGACGGCGGCCCTGTGATTGTAGAGGGTCAGGACGTGATGCCGGGCATCCACGCGATCCTGGACCGTATGCGCGCCTTCGCGGACCGCATCCGCGCGCGCGGCGTTACCGATGTGATCAACATCGGCATCGGCGGCTCCGACCTCGGTCCCGCCATGGCCGTGCAGGCGCTCTCGCCCTACCGCGACGGGCCACGCTGCCATTTCGTCTCCAACGTCGATGGCGCGCATATCTCCGACACGCTGAAGCGGCTGAACCCGGAAACCACGCTGGTGATCGTGGCGTCAAAGAC
>JBBSJO010000147.1:0-10907 GCA_038257185.1 Rhodobacterales bacterium
GATGCCGTCGACGATGCCTGGGACAAATTCACCAGTTTCTCCGCCTACGACACGTTTACCCAAGACTGGCTGAAGGCGGCCCGCCGATTGCTCAAACCCCATGGGGCGATCTGGGTGATCGGCAGTTATCACAACATCTTCCGGGTCGGCGCGGCGCTGCAAAATGCAGGCTATTGGATCCTGAACGATGTGATCTGGCGCAAATCCAACCCGATGCCCAACTTTCGTGGCAAGCGGCTGACCAATGCCCACGAAACCCTGATCTGGGCGTCCAAGGAAGAGGCCAGCAAATACACCTTCAACTACGAGGCGCTGAAGGCCCTGAACGAGGGCATCCAGATGCGCTCAGATTGGGTGCTGCCGATCTGCACCGGGCACGAGCGTCTGAAGGACGATGCCGGCGACAAGGCGCATCCGACGCAGAAGCCCGAAAGCCTCCTGCACCGCGTGCTGGTGGGCTCCACCAACCCCGGCGACGTGGTGCTGGACCCGTTCTTCGGCACCGGCACCACCGGCGCAGTCGCCAAGATGCTGGGCCGTGATTTCATCGGGATCGAACGCGAGGAGGCCTATCGCAAGGTCGCCCTGAAGCGTATCGGCAATGTCCGGCGTTTCGATGGCGAGGCCTTGCAGACCACCACCTCCAAACGCGCCGAACCTCGCGTGCCCTTTGGCCAGTTGGTCGAGCGCGGCATGCTGCGTCCGGGCGAACAGCTCTATTCGGTAAACGGTCGCCACACCGCCAAGGTCCGCGCCGATGGCTCTCTGATCGGCAGCGACATGAAGGGCTCCATCCATCAGGTCGGGGCGGCTTACGAAAAGGCACCCAGCTGCAATGGCTGGACCTACTGGTGTTACAAGAAGGACGGCAAAAACGTCCCCATCGACATCCTGCGCCAACAAATACGGGCAGAGATGACTGACTGATCCCTCCAAACTTTCCGAACACCGCCGGTGCCCCCGCGGCCTCTTTGCGAGGCTTGCCCAAAGGGTGCGCCTACCTTGACCCCGCCTTCATGGCGGGGTTTTTTTCGTTGTGTGTGTAGAAGTAAAGCCAGCGGCGCGGCGCTACTCGGAGGTAACGGCCCGCACTGAACGATGGTCGATGGCATTGCCTGTGCGCGCGTCGATCAGCTGTGGTTCGATGGGAATATCCGTTTCGCGGGAAACCAGAGTCACGGAAGGTTCGCCGACCGAGGGCACATGCCCGTTGGCCCAGTCGATCAGGGTGACGAGCACCGGATAAAGCGCCTTGCCCTTGTCCGTCAGCCGATATTCATGGCGCAGGGGGCGCTCCTGATAGGCCTCCCGGCGCAGCACGCCATCGGTTTCCAGCTTGCGCAGACGGTCGGCAAGGACGTGGCGCGTGATGCCAAGACGCTCCTGCATCTGATCGAAACGGCGCACCCCGAGGAAACAGTCCCGCACCACAAGCATGGTCCAGCGGTCCCCGATGACGGAAAGGCCCCGCGCGACGGGGCAGGCGCTGTTGTGGAGGTCATTCCATTTCATGATTCCATTCTATCGGCAATTGACAGGTTCCGAAAGGGAACTTATGAACCAAGTGAGTTCCTTTTCAGAACCCAAAGCATCGGAGGCACACATTGATGACGGACACAGCCATGGCCGGCACGATCCCGCCAGATGCAGCCTCTGCCTCACGCGCCGCGCGCACCCGAACGTTGCTTGAAGCACCGATCGGTCCCACATTGGCAAAACTTGCCGCGCCCAACGTCCTCGCCATGTTCGTGCAAGCCGTCCAAAGCATCGCGGAGGCCTATTTCGCGAGCCTCATGGGCATCACCGCGCTGGCCGGTCTGGCGCTCGTGTTTCCGCTGGTCATGTTGACGCAGATGCTGTCTGCCGGTGCCATCGGAGGGGCGATTTCCGCATCGGTTGCGCGGGCCCTCGGGGCACGTGAGCCGGACCGCGCGGCGACCCTGGCGGTCACGGCCTGGCTCATCGCCACCCTGATGGCGCTCCTCCTCGCCCTTGTGATGGGCCTGTTCGGAAAGGCCATATTCAGTCTACTCGGCGGCGGCTCGGAAGCGGTTGCCGCGGCCACCACCTATGCCATGGTGTTCTTCCCGGCCTGCCTGACGATCTGGCTTTGCCACGCATCGCTGAGCATCATACGGGGAACCGGGGACATGCAGATGCCGTCGCTGCTCCTGCTGTTCGTCTCCGTCATCTCGCTGCCGCTGTCGGGCGGCTTCGCGCTGGGGTGGGGCCCGCTCCCCGCGCTCGGCATGGCGGGACTGCCTCTGGGTCTGGTTCTCGCCTACGCGGCGGGGGCGGTTGTCGCCATTGCCTATATCGCCACCGGGCGCATCGGGCTTGATTTCCGGGGTGCCCTGGGGCGGGTTGGCGTATGGGCCTTCCGCGACATCCTTCGCGTGGGGGGCATGGCGTCGTTCAACACGTTGCTGACGGTGCTGACCGTGGTGCTGATGGTGGGCCTCGTCGGTCGCTACGGCGAGGACGCATTGGCCGGATACGGGTTGGGCGCGCGGCTGGAATTCCTGATGATTCCGGTGATCTTCGGCATCGGTGCCGCAATGACCGCGATGGTGGGTGCAAACATCGGTGCCGGCAACCGTGACCGCGCCCTGCGTGTCGCCTGGACCGGCGCGCTGGCGGGTGCCGGCATCGTTGGCGGCATCGGCCTTGTTCTCGCAATTTTTCCGGATCTCTGGCTGGGCATGTTCGTGGCGCCGACCGATACCGGAGTGCTCGCCGCAGGCCGCAGCTATTTCCGCATCGTCGCCCCCTTCTATGCCTTCTTCGGATTGGGCCTCGCGCTCTATTTCGCATCGCAAGGGGCAGGGCGGATGCTCTGGCCGGTCATCGGCAGCCTCAGCCGCATTACGGTGGCCATTGTGGGTGCGCTCGTGCTGACCTCCACCACGTCGCTCGGGGCATCGGGAGTCTTTATCGCCATCGGTGCCGCCATGCTGGTCTACGGTCTGGTTATCGGCATCGCCATCTGGCGCACAGGTTGGAAGAACTGAAGCAATGACACATCAGTACCTTGAGGATTTCGCGATCGGGCAGACCTATGAAACGGGTCGCCTGACGGTGACGGAGGCCGACATCATCCGCTTCGCCACAGAGTTCGATCCGCAGCCGTTTCACCTCGATCCCGAGGCGGCCAAGAAGACCTTCTTTGGCGGACTCGCGGCCAGCGGCTGGCACACGGCGGCCCTCACGATGCGCCTTCTGACGACGGGAGAGTTCTCCCCCGCAGGCGGCATCATCGGCGCTGGCTTCGAAGAGCTGAGCTGGCCCCGGCCCGTGCGTCCGGGGGATGAATTGCGCGTGCAGTCCGAAATTCTGGAGGTGCGTCCGTCGAAGTCGCGCCCGACGCAAGGCATGATCAAGGTAAAAGGCACCACGCTGAATCAGAACGACGAAACGGTGCAGCGCTTTGTCGGGAACCTCGTCGCACAGGCGCGTCCGGCCTGACCGCATGTCGCTCCGAAAGGACCGGTCTCAGCGCGGCAGCGGTGTCGTGCGCTTGTTATAGGGCGTCCAGTCGGTAATCTCGGGATAATACATCGCCCGCCATTGCTTGACGCGCGGGTTCATGATGCGCCGCCAGAGCGGCGGGAACATCGCTGCCGTCGTCATCACCGGGTAGCCATAGGGCAGTTGCGGTGCCTCCGTCGGACCGTAGGTCTGGAGTACGGGAAAGCGGCGGTCGGGCTTGTAGTGGTGGTCCGAATGGCGTTGCAGGTTGATCAGCATCCAGTTGGACGCCCGGTGCGCCGCGTTCCATGAATGGCGCGGAAAGACGTGTTCGTATTTTCCGTCGCCCAGGTGTTTGCGCGTGAGACCGTAGTGTTCGACATAATTGACCAGTTCGAGCTGCCAGATCGCCGTGCCCGCCTGCACAAGGAACAACCCTAGGCCAGCCCAGCCGCCGATCAGAAAGGCCAGCAGCAGGAAGCCAGCCTGCAACGCCCAGTAGCGGAAGAAGGGGTTCGACAGGTCATGCCAGGGCAGATTGCGGCGTGCCAACATCGCGGCCTCGGCACGGAACGCGGATTTCAGGGATTGGCGCAAAACGCGGGGATAAAAGCGATGAAACCCTTCATTGTAATGCGCCGTCACGGGATCACGGGGTGTAGCGACAAAATGGTGGTGAACCAGCAGGTGTTCGGATCGGAAATGTGAATAGAGCACCATCGCGAGCAGAATATCCGCCAGCCAGCGTTCCGTCTTGTTCTTCTGATGCAGCAGTTCGTGGCTGTAGTTGATGCCGACCGTGCCGGTGATCACGCCGACTCCGAAAAACAGGAAGATCCGTTCCGCCGTCCCCAGATGATCCGCGCCGGTGACGTACCACAGCAAGCCGAAGACGGTCAGGAACTGGGCGGGCACCCAGACGAGGGTGATCAGCCGATACCAGAACATGTCCTCTTCCGTTGCCGCCAGATCGGCATTGTCGAGATCGAGGCCGATAGCGGCGTCCAGCAGGGAAAAGAGATACCAGGTTGCCAGCGGCAGCAGGGCGAGGGTCCAGCCGCCTTGCGTGGCAGAGAACCAGGCCAGCGGGATCAAGCCAAGCGACATCCAGAACGGCAGCGCGCGGCTGAACCGGGCAAGCTCGGATGGCGGTATGATCCGGTTGATATCGGCCATGGGCTGCTCTCGAATTGTTCTTTTTCAGGATTATAGCGCAAATGGCGGGGCTCTCAAAGTGGCGCTTTGCCACTCCCTTTCACAAGATCGTAGGCCTTGCGCATCACGGTCGGCAGATCCGAGGGGCGGAAGGACTCGGGCGGAACAAACGCCCCGCGCAGGGGATCAGTACCGGTCGCAACCTCGGCCACCATGACCCTCAGGATCAGGTGGAAATGTGTGAAGGTATGGCGCACCTCGCCGGACAGGAGTTGCCAAGGCGAGTCCACGGGCGGCGCTTGCCAGGGATGGGTCTGCGCGACGTCGATCCACTCCGTGCCCGGCCAGCCCAGCATCCCACCCAGCAAACCCTTGTCCGGTCGCGTCTCCAACAGCCAGGCGCCATCGTCCCGTTGCGCCAGATAGACCGTCCCGTGTCGCACCGGTTTCGCCTTCTTCGCGGTCTTCTTCGGCAACTCCGCCGCCGTGCCAGCCCCCCGCGCGGCACAGGGGTTACGCCAGGGACAGATGCCGCAGGCGGGCGATTTGGGCGAACAGATCGTGGCCCCGAGGTCCATGACGGCCTGCGCGTAATCTCCGGGTCGCTCCGCAGGCGTCAGCGCCTCGGCCCGCGTCATCAGTTCAGGCTTGGCGGCAGGCAGGGGCGTGTGGATATCGTAAAGCCGTGCCATCACCCGCTCCACATTGCCATCCAGCACCGTGTGCGGCAGATCGAAAGCGATGGAGGAAATTGCGGCGGCCGTGTAGGGGCCGATGCCCGGCAACGCCAGCAGCGCGGCGTGATCTGCCGGAAAGACGCCGCCGTGTCGATCCACGACAGCACGGGCGCATTTCAGCAGGTTCCGCGCGCGGGCGTAATAACCCAGGCCCGCCCATTCGCCCATCACCTCTGCGTCCTGCGCCGACGCCAGATCGCCCACCGTGGGCCAGCGCGCGGTGAACCGCTCGAAGTATGCTTTCACAGTTGCCACGGTCGTCTGCTGCAGCATGACTTCGCTCAGCCAGATGCGGTAGGGATCGGGGCGCTGGCCCGCCTTGCGGTCGGCGGGGGACACGCGCCAGGGCATCTTGCGGGCGTTGACGTCGTACCATGCCAGAAGGAGGCGCGGCAGATCGCCGGACCCGGCGGTTTCACGCAATGTTTATACCCCACACGGAAGGCAACGGGTAGCGCGGGGCCGGGATCAGTCTATGTTGAAGCGGGATCATGCGGGGACCATAATCATGCCGCCACGGCGCACCAGTACAAAAGGCTTCAAGCGCACGGACGCGCTGCTGTCTGCCCAGATCCGCGAAGCGTCGGGCCAGCGCGGGTTCGCGCAATCGCGCCTGCTGACCCACTGGGCGGAGATCGTGGGCGAAGAGACCGCCGCCATCGCCCGCCCGATCGAGATCGGCTACGGGCGGGGCGGTATGGGGGCCACGCTGACCTTGCTGACCACCGGGGCCAACGCGCCAATGCTGGAAATGCAGAAGGAAAAGCTGCGCGAGCGGGTGAACGCGGTCTACGGCTACAACGCCATCGCGCGGGTGCGCATCACCCAGACAGCCGCCAGCGGCTTTGCCGAGGGGCAGGTGGACTTCGACCACCGCAAGGCGAAAGCCAACGACAAGCCCGTCGATCCCGCCCTGCGCCAGAAAGCCGCCGAGGCCGCGCGCCCGGTGAGCGATCCTTCGCTGAGGGATGCCCTTGCACGTCTGGGCGAGAACGTATTGAACAGGACCAATCGCTGAAAAGCCGAATGAGGAAGACCACATGAACCGCAGAACATTCATACTCGGCAGTGTCGCCGTGCTGGGCCTGGGCGGCTGGGCGCTGAGCAGCAAGCTTGGCACCCCCAACTCCACCGCGATCACACCCCTTGCCTCTGCCGCCAACGCGCAGACCACCGGCGCGGAGGTCGATACCTCAGGTGTGCAGGAGATGGTGCTGGGCAACGCCGAGGCCAAGGTGACGATCACGGAATACGCCTCCTTCACCTGCCCGCATTGCGCCGCCTTTGCCGAAGGGCCCTACAAACAGCTCAAGGCCGACTACATCGACACGGACAAGGTGAAGTTCGTCTACCGCGAGGTCTATTTCGACCGTTTCGGCCTCTGGGCCTCGATGGTTGCGCGCTGCGGCGGACCCGAGAAGTTCTTCGGTATCTCCGACCTGATCTACAAGGGCCAGTCCGAGTGGACCCGCGCGGGTGAACCGGCGGCCATCGTGGAAGAGTTGCGCAAGATCGGGCGGCTCGCCGGGCTGGACAACGAAAAGCTGGATGCCTGCCTCCAGGACAGCACACAGGCCGAGACGCTCGTCGCCTGGTTCAAGGAGAATGCGGAGGCGGATGACATCTCCTCCACCCCCAGTTTCCTGATCAACGGCAAGAAGTATTCGAACATGCCCTACGAGGACATGAAGAAGTTGATCGACGAGGCACTGGAAAGCTGATGGCCGCACCACTTGCGGGCCTGAAGGTCATCGAGATGGCGCGCATTCTGGCCGGCCCCTGGGCCGGTCAGACGCTGTCGGACCTTGGGGCAGAGGTGATCAAGGTCGAAAGCCCCGAAGGCGACGACACCCGCCAGTGGGGCCCACCCTTCGTCACAAGGGACGAGGATGTCTCGGCCTCCTATTTCCACTCCACCAATCGCGGCAAGGCCTCCGTCACCGTTGATTTCCGCACGGCCGAAGGGCAGGCGCAAGTCAAGGAACTGCTCGCCGACGCCGATATCGTGATCGAGAACTTCAAGACCGGCGGGCTAGGGAAATACGGGCTGGACTACGCCAGCCTCGCGCCACAGTTTCCGCGCCTGATCTACTGCTCGATCACGGGTTTTGGCCAGACCGGGCCTTATGCGCATCGGGCGGGTTACGATTTCATCATCCAGGGCATGTGCGGGCTGATGTCGATCACCGGAGAACCCGACCGCCAGCCGCAGAAATCCGGCATGGCGATCACGGATATCTTCACCGGGATCTATTCCACGACCGCGATCCTGGCAGCCGTGCACCAGCGCGTGCAGACAGGCGTCGGTCAGCATATCGACATGGCGCTGATGGACTGCGGCGTGGCGATCATGGGCAATCAGGCGATGAACTACCTGACCACCGGCAGGGCTCCGGGCCGCATGGGCAACGCACACCCGAACCTCACGCCTTACGAGGTCTTCCCCTGCTCGGACGGCTACATCATCATCGCGACGGGCAATGACGGGCAGTACCGGCGGCTCTGTCGCCTGCTGGGGCTCGACGACATGGCGGAGGCGGCGGACTACGCCAGGAACGCCGACCGTGTGGCCAACCGGCCCGAGATGATCCGGCGGCTGACCGATGCGACCTCCCTGCGCAGCCGCGATGACCTGTTGGCGGCCTGCGAGGCCGATGGCGTGCCCGCCGGGCCGATCAACGATCTGGCGGATGTGATGGACGACCCGCAGGTCAAGGCGCGGGGCATGAGGATTGACCTGGACGGGGTGCCGGGGTTGCGCTCGCCTTTCCGGTTCTCGGGGGCGGAACTGGCGCTGCACCGTCCAGCCCCGAAACTGGGCGAGGACAACTGAGGCGAGGGGTCGTTTTCTTAGAAAGAAAACGGGCAAAATCTTTGAAAGATTTTGGTCGCTCACGTCGGTTTCGGCAGCGCATCCAACGCGGTGTAAAGGGCGTTGCTGTCGTCGAGCCTCAGACGCACCGGCAAGGTGATCACCTTCATCCGAAATGCAGTCGGCAGGCGCACTGCGTCCTTTTCTGTCGTCACCAGTTGCGCACCCCTGACCTTCGCCTCCGCCTCCATCCGTTTCATCAAGGCGGGCGTGAGCGCCTGGTGGTCGTCCAGCGCCTGTGCCTGAACCAGGGTCGCCCCCAGACCGCGCAGCGTGGCAAAGAACTTTTCCGGATGTCCGATCCCCGCAAAGGCCAGCACCTGCGCCCCGGACCAGTCCATCCCCGTCTGAAGCGGCACCAGTTCTGCGCGCACGTGGGCCAAACCCTTTGGCAAGGCCTGCGCATCGAAGGCCGCCTGCGCCGCCGCGTCGCCGATGGACAACAGCAGATCCGCCCGCGCCAGCCCCACCTTCACCGGCTCCCGCAGCGGTCCTGCGGGCAGGCAGAGGCAATTGCCGAAGCCCTTCGCCGCGTCCACCACGACGACAGCGATGTCGTGGTGCACCGCAGGGTCCTGAAATCCGTCGTCCAGCACGATGACAGTGGCCCCTGCTGCCACCGCCGCCTGCGCCCCTGCCAGCCGGTCCTTCGCGACCCAGACCTCGGCGAAGGCGGCCAGCAGCAGCGGCTCATCCCCGACCTGGGCCGCCCGGTGCCGCGTCGGGTCCACCTGCACCGGCCCCGCCAGCGTGCCACCGTAGCCGCGCGAGACGATATGTGGTTCGTGATGGAGGCCACGCAAATGCTCCACCACGGCCATCACCGTGGGCGTCTTGCCGGTGCCGCCCGCATTGAGGTTACCGATACAGACAACCGGCACGCCCACGCGGCTGGGTGTGCCCCGCGCAAGCCGCCTTGCGGTAGCACGGGCATAGAGCGCCCCCAGCGGCGACAGCAACCGCGCCCGCCAGTCAGGGCGCGGCAGGTGCCAGAAGGCCGGTGCGCGGCTCACCTCTGTCCTGCCCGAAGGTCCAGCGCGTCCTGCACCAGGTCCGTCACCCGGTCCGTCAGCGCAGCCCCCTGGCTGATCACGTCCCAACCCGCATGCGCCATCGCCGCCGCCTGATCGGGCGCGATCAACCGTGATACCGCCGTGCCGAGCGCCGCTGAATCGTTCACGATCCGCGCTGCTCCGGCAGCCGCAAGGCGGGTGTAGGAGGGCAGGTAATGCCGCACGCGCGGACCGTAAAGCACCGCCGACCCCAGCGCCGCCGCTTCGAGAGGATCGGACCCGCCCTGATCGGAGACCAGCGAAGAGCCGAGAAAGGCAACGGGTGCCAAGCGAAAGAAGAGCCCCCTGTCGGCCGCGTCCGGTGCGATCAGGACTTGCGTGTTGTCGTCGGGATAGACGTCTTCCCCCCAGCGGAGCACGCTGAAATTCCGTCCCTTCGCCTGCTCACAAGCGGTGTCTGCGTCTTCGGCCGCGGCCGGGTTCAGGATCAGCATCAGCCGATGCGACATCCGCAGTGCCTGAAGATGCGCCGTCAGCACGGTATCGACTTCCCTGGGCTGGACCTGTGCCGCGAACCAGACCGACCGTCCCCCGAGGGCAGCGGAGAGTTTCGCGAGCGTCGCGTCGGAACAGGGCAGCGCCTGCCCGCCGGCCATCAGGGGCGTCGTCACCTCGATCGTATCCGGTCGCACGCCCAGCTTCACAAGGCGACTGCGTCCGGCATCGCTGCGCGCCAGCACCCTGCTGCACCGGGCCAGCAGGACGCGGGTAAGGTCGGGCAGCCAGCGGTCGCGGCGACCATCGAAGCCGCCCGCACCGACGTCGATCAGGATCATCGGACACCCGCGCGCCTGCACTTCGAGAATGAGATTGGGCCGCATGCCACCCCAGACCCAGATCAGCGTATCCGGGCGCCAGTGGTCGAGGAAGGTCGCGATGCTTTGGACATGTTCGTTGGGCAGGGTGCAAAAGATCGGTGCCATGCCTTCGCCCGTCGGCGCTTGCGGCAGGGTGGCACCGGGATCGGGCAGGGTGATGATCACGGCCAACCCGTCCCGCGCAGCCATCAGGCGCAGGGCGAGATCCTGAACCGCGATCAGGTTGTCAGGTTCGGCGGCGTGGATCCAGACCAGCTCCCCCTCGGGACGGGCGCGCGCAGGCGGGTCGGTTTGCGCCTCTCCCCGCCGGGCCAGTGCCCGGTAGGCCGCCAGCCCCAGTGACTTCGCCAATGGGGACTATCCCAGTTCTTCGGTCGGGGAGGCGGGTTTTTCCTCGTCCCGCAGGCGGTGCAGGTGGGCGATGAAATAGCGTGTGTGGGCATTGTCCACCGTGCGCTGCGCCTCGTTCTTCCAGGCGTCGTAGGCCGTGGCGTAGTCGGGATAGATGCCGACGACATGGATGTCTTCGACGTTCTTGAATGCGGTTTCCGTGGGGTTCACAAGCTCGCCGCCAAAGACAAGGTGCAGGCGCTGGGTCATGGGGTGTCCTTTGTTCTGTCCGTTGCCCTTGGGTAGCAGATGGGGCCGCTCACGCAAGGGCCGAGGTCAGCGCCCCGTGCACCACACGCCCCCCCGCGACAACTCCGTCGAGCCGTGGATCGGCGTTGTTGAAGCGCAGCGAAGCGCCGGTGCGGTCAGAGCAGCGCCCCCCCGCCTCAGCCAC
>JBBSJO010000148.1:0-10868 GCA_038257185.1 Rhodobacterales bacterium
ATGGACGTAGACGAGAAGGGCGGTCTTTTCGACGGCTACGAGTTGAAACTGAACAGCTATGACCTCGGCGTCGATATCGAGTTGGCAGACGTGGTGCAGCGGATGCGGTTCGAGCATCCTGAAGTGAAGGTCGTCGTGATGCGGTCGGCCAAGGAGAAGGTCTTTTGCGCGGGGGCGAACATCCGGATGCTGGGCGGTGCCGCACATGCGCACAAGGTGAATTTCTGCAAGTTCACCAACGAAACCCGCAATACCTACGAGGCGGCGCTGGCTGACTCGGGGCAAAATTACATCTGCGCCATCAAGGGCGCGTGCGCGGGCGGCGGCTATGAATTGGCGCTGGCATGCAACTACCTGATGCTGACCGACGACAGCACGTCCTCCGTAGCCCTGCCCGAAGTTCCGTTGCTTGCCGTGCTGCCGGGCACCGGCGGGCTGACCCGCGTGACGGACAAACGCAAGGTACGCCGCGATCTGGCTGACGTGTTCTGTTCCATCGAGGAAGGCGTAAAAGGCAAGCGCGCGCTGGAGTGGCGACTGGTGGACGAGGTGATCCCGAACTCAAAGTTCGACGAAACGGTGGTGGAGCGGGCGAAGGAAATGGCCGCGAAGTCGGACAAGGCAGACGTGGAGAAGGGCATCCACCTGACCCCGATCACCCGCAGCTTTGCGGATGATGGCGTGACCTATTCCTGCGTCGAGGTTGCCCTGCACCGCGATGGCCGCCGCGCGACGGTAACCATCAAGGGACCGGATGCGGATGCCCCAGCCGACATGGAGGCCTTCGTGGCGGAGGGTGCCGATACTTGGCTGCTGCGCTGCGCGCGCGAACTGGACGACGCGATCCTCCACCTGCGGAACAACGAAAAGGAACTCGGCCTGATCGAGTTCCAGACCCAGGGCGACCCCGAGAAGGTCATCGCTCATGAGGCTTTGCTGCTGGAGAACAAGGACCACTGGCTGGCGACGGAAGTGCTGCAATACTGGAAGCGCCTGCTCAAACGCATTGACATGACCTCGCGCAGCCTCGTGGCGCTCGTGGAGCATGGTTCCTGCTTTGCCGGGCCTTTGGCCGAACTGCTTTGGGCCGTGGATCGCAGCTACATGATGCTGGAGGATTTCGACGGCGACAATCGGCACACCGCGACCGTCACGATGAGTGACGGTAACTTCGGCACCTACCCGATGGGAAACGACCTGACCCGTCTCGAAACTCGGTTCCTCGGCACGCCCGAGCAGGTGGAGAAGCTGAAAAGCTCCATCGGTGAGGCGCTGGAGGCGGAAGTCGCGGACGAGCTTGGCCTTGTCACCTACGTCTACGACGACATCGACTGGGAAGACGAAGTCCGCCTGTTCATGGAGGAGCGCGCGAGCTTCTCTCCCGATGCGATGACGGGGATGGAGGCCAACCTGCGCTTCGCCGGTCCCGAAACGATGGAGACCCGCATTTTCGGTCGCCTGACCGCCTGGCAGAACTGGATCTTCCAGCGTCCCAACGCGGTGGGCGCGGAGGGCGCGCTGCAACGCTACGGCACCGGCGTGCGCGGCAAGTACAACATGGAACGTGTGTGAAATGCCAAGGATGCCGGGATGACTCCCGGCCTACGGCAAACAGGTAGGCCGGGGTTCACCCCGGCACTGACATAGGAGAAATGCAAATGCTCGACCTGATCAACGTCAGCTACGACACCCAGATCCCGAACAACGTGGGCCTTGCGGAGGACAAGAAGGTCCTCAAGGCGCTGGAGAAATGGCACCCCGGTTACATCAACTGGTGGAACGACCTGATTCCGCAGAACTTCCAGGAATCCATGGTCTACCTGCGCACTGCCGTCTCAGTGGACCCCAAGGGATGGGCCAAGTTCGACTACGTCAAGATGCCCGAATACCGTTGGGGCGTGTTGCTTGCCCCCGCCGTCGAGGACCGCAAGATCCCGATGGGCGAACACCTTGGGGAACCTGCCTGGCAGGAAGTGCCGGGCGAGTACCGCAATATGCTCAAGCGCCTGATCGTGATCCAGGGCGACACCGAGCCGGGATCGGTCGAGCAGCAGAAGTTCCTCGGTTTGACGGCCCCGTCGCTCTATGACCTGCGCAACCTCTTTCAGGTCAATGTGGAGGAAGGCCGCCATCTCTGGGCGATGGTCTATCTGCTGCAAAAGTACTTTGGCCGTGACGGGCGCGAGGAAGCGAACGATCTGCTGGTGCGGTCGTCCGGGTCCGACGAGGCGCCCCGGATGCTGGGGGCTTTCAACGAGGAGACGCCGGACTGGCTGTCGTTCTTCATGTTCACCTACTTCACCGACCGCGATGGGAAGATGCAGCTGGAAAGCCTGGCGCAGTCCGGCTTCGACCCGCTGTCGCGCACCTGCCGCTTCATGCTGACCGAGGAAGCGCACCACATGTTCGTGGGCGAAACCGGCGTGGGCCGAACGATCCAGGCGACGCTGGAAGCGATGGAGAAAGCCGGGATCACCGACCCGACCGATGTGAACAAGATCCGCGATCTGGGCGTCATCGACCTGCCGACGATCCAGAAGAAGCTGAACCTGCACTATACCCTGTCGCTCGACCTCTTCGGTCAGGAAGTCTCCACCAACGCCGCCAATGCCTTCAACTACGGCATCAAGGGGCGCTATATGGAGCAGCGGATTGATGACGATCACAAGCTCAAGGACGACACCTACGCCGTGACCTCCATCAAGGAGGGCAAGATCGTGACCGAGGACGTGCCTGCGCTGACCGCGATCAACATGCGCCTGCGCGATGATTACGTGCGCGATGCCGCCGGTGGCGTGGGCCGCTGGAACAAGCAGATCGCCAAGGCGGGCGTGGAGTTCGAACTGAAGCTGCCGCACGAAGGCTTCCACCGCCAGATCGGCGTGTTCTCGACCGTTGCGGTTGACCCCGATGGCAACATCATCTCGGCCGACGAATGGCACAAGCGCCGCGACGAATGGCTGCCGACGAAGGCCGATGGCGACTATGTCGAGTCTTTGATGAAGCCCTGCTACGAGCCCGGCAAGTATGCCTCGTGGATCGCGGCACCGAAGGTCGGGATCGACAACAAGCCGGGCGATTATGAGTATGTGAAGCTGCACATGGCGTGATAGGATTTGGGGGCGGGAAACCTCCCGCCCCCGCAGCATCGCTTGAGGCATTGCAATGTCATCCATTACCGTATCCTTCGCGAATATCGAAGGCACCGAGGCCGCGATGGGCTGGGCCGGGAGCCACACGATCGTCGCCGACCGTCCCGAGGGGAAGGACGGCGGCATGGGGCTCGGCTTCAACGGTGGACAGCTTCTGGCGCTGTCGATCGGCGGATGCTTTTGCAACGACCTGCGGTCGCTCGCCCACGAAAAGGGCATCGCGCTACACCGGGTCGATGTCAAAGTGACGCTCGAACTTGGCCGCACGCCCGTCCGCGTACAGTCAGCACAGTTGAGTGTAGCGCTGGAAACGGGTGAGCCGGAGGACGCCGGGGTCCTGATGGATGAGGCGCGCCGGATCACCATCATCGGCAATTCGGTGATGCAGGGCTTTCCGGTTGAGATCACCGCCAGAACGTGACCGGCGGGTGATTGCAGCCCCCTCCCGCGCTGGCTAGGGTGGGTTGTGGAGACCTTGATGCCGCACTCGGAACGCAAAAGGACGGGGGAGCCCGTCGACCACCGGGACGGACTGCGCGCCGATCCTGTCACCGACGCACACGACGTCGGCATGTTTTAGGAGGCCGTCATGAACGCACCCGTCAAGCAACACCTGATCGACCCGGAAATCTGTATCCGCTGCTACACCTGCGAGATGACCTGCCCGATCAACGCGATTGAACATGACGACAACAATGTTGTCGTGAACGCGGATATCTGCAATTTCTGCATGGATTGCATTCCCGTCTGTCCGACCGGCTCCATCGACGAATGGCGCGTGGTGGAAACCCCCTACACGCTGGAAGAACAATACGCGATGGACGAACTGCCCGAGCAGGCGGACATCGAAGCGGCGCCCTCCACCGAGGAGGCCGCAGACCCCATCGCCGCGCTTCTTGCAGAAGCTCACAAAGGCGCTGGCGGCAAGGCGCGGGCACCGGTGACGGCCAGCAAGCCCGCGATCAACATGTACAACCTCGGCAAGCCTGCCGCGATGAAGGTGCAGGGCAACTATCGCCTCACCGATGATCCGGACCACGACGTGCGCCATATCATCCTCGACCCCGGCGCGCTGCCTTTCCCGGTCCTCGAGGGGCAGTCGGTGGGGATCATCCCGCCGGGCAAGGATGCCGAGGGCAAGGCGCATCTGCCCCGGCTCTATTCCGTGTCCAGTCCTCGCGACGGGGAGCGGCCGGGCTATCACAATATCTCTCTGACCGTGAAGCGCGAGGAGAAAGGGCTGGCCTCCAACTACCTCTGTGATCTGGAAAAGGGCGACACCGTCAACGTCACCGGACCTTTTGGTGCGACCTTCCTGATGCCGAGCGCGTCGGACGCACATCTGCTGCTGATCTGCACCGGCACCGGCTCGGCCCCGATGCGGGCCTTCACCATGCAGCGTCAGCGCAGCGGGGCCAGCGGCGGCATGACCATGTTCTTCGGTGCGCGCACGCCGGAAAGTCTGCCCTACTTCGGACCGCTCAAGAAGGTGCCCGAAAGCCTGCTGAAACAGCATCTCGTCTTCAGCCGCGTCGTGGGTCAGGACAAGGAATATGTCCAGGACCGCATCGTAGCCGAGGAGGACTCCGTGGCGGAGCTGTTGGGCGACGACCGCACCCATATCTACATCTGTGGCCTGCGCGGCATGGAAGAAGGCGTCGAGCGCGCCATGACCTCCATTGCCGAAAGCATGGGTCAGCAATGGACAGCCCTGCGCGATTCGATGCGTGAAGACGGGCGCTATCACGTGGAAACCTACTGAATGAACGACAAACCTTTCGTCCACCCCATCAATGTAACCTGGGGCGACTGCGACCCCGCGCGCATCGCCTATACTGCGCGGCTGCCGTATTTCGCCTTGGATGCGATCAATGCCTGGTGGGAGCACCACTTCGACGGCATGGGCTGGTTCCAGATGGAGATCGACAACAACATCGGCACACCCTTCGTCAATCTGGCGATGGATTTCCGCAGCCCGGTGACTCCGCGCCATATGCTGATGTGCGAGACTTATCCGACGCGATTGGGCAACAAGTCGATCACCTTCGGTATGAAGGCCTATCAGAACGAGGTGCTGTGCTTTGAGGGGTCATTTACCTGCGTCTTTACCATCGCAGACGCATTCCGCAGTCAGTCCGCGCCGGAGGCGTTACGGCGGGTGATCGAACCGCTGGTGCGCGAGAAATAGTGCATTTTGCTGCACACTGGCGTTGATGATGCGCATTCTTCGGTTAGACTTGCATTATTGTTCCTGAATTGAGTGCGTATGCCAGCCGAGACCCCTACCGACTCAGACCCCGGCATGCGCTTGATCGCCCGGCTTGCGCATCGCGTGGCCGAGGCCCGCAAGGCCCAGGGCGTCCCCCGTCGGGTCCTGTCCGAGAAGTCGGGCGTGTCGCCCCGCTATCTCGCGCAATTGGAGGCGGGCGAGGGCAATATCTCGGTGCTCTTGCTGCAACGGGTGGCGGCTGCGCTCGATCTGAAGATGGAGGCGCTTCTGGCGGACGATGTGCCGATGGATCACGACGCGCTGCGGGTGGCGGAACTGTACCGACAGGCACCGGGCGGGTTGCAGCAGAAAGTGCGGAGCCTGTTGGCGCCGCAGAATCCCGAGCTGTTGCGCGCCGGTCGTATCTGTCTGGTAGGGCTTCGCGGCGCGGGCAAGTCCACGCTGGGTCGGCTTGCGGGAGAAGCCTTGAATATTCCCTTCGTGGAACTGAACAGCGACATCGAGGTGGAGGCGGATATGCCCCTGTCCGAAGTGATGGCCTTTTACGGTCTGGACGGGTACCGCAAGATGGAAGCCGAGGCGCTGGAGCGCGTAAGTGCGCGGCATGACCGGGTGATTTTGGCGGTGGCGGGTGGCATTGTCGCGGAACCCGCGACCTATGCGCAAGTGTTGGAGCAGTTTCACACGGTCTGGATCAGGACCAGCCCGCCGGAGCACATGCAGCGTGTCCGGGCGCAGGGCGATGTGCGCCCGATGCAAGGCAATCCGGCCGCCATGGCGCAGCTCAAGGAACTGCTGCGCCTCCGCACGCCGCTCTACAATCAGGCCGAGGCGCAGGTGAACACGGCAAACCGTACGGTACGGTCGTCACTGAACGACCTGCTTACCGTGATCGCCAAGCGCCGGTTTCTCGATCCGGCATGAGTGATCCCGTTGCCGCGTTGCAGGAGGCGTTCTGGCAGGAGGCGGAGCGGTTGTTGCTGCACCACACCAACCCTTGGGAACTTGACGAGGCGCTGACGGCATGGGGCTATGGCATGGGTGCTTGTGAGGCACAGGACCTTTTCGGGTTGGAGAAGGTGCTGGCGAGGGCGCGATCCTGGCCGGGTCCGATTCTGCCGCGCATGGTGGCGGAGGGGCGGATGGGGAAGTCTGGGGGTGTCGGCTATTATCGTTATCCCGGTGGCGGCGGAGCGGTCATCGACCCGCTGATCGAGGATCTGATCCGGGAAGAGGCATGGTTTGGGAAGGTCGCGCGCGAGGAGCGGGACGATGGATTTCTGGTTGCGGCGATGAATGGGGCTTTGCGGAAAGCTCTTTCCGCTTCCGGTTCGTCGGCCAAGGACCGCACCGAAAAACTCCTATGCGAGGCGGTGCATTTTCCGGATGGCCAAACCTTAGACTCAGCCCCGTTTTATACCTGATGCGACAACTTGGAGCGCCGGGACGTCGACTGCCCGCGGGGTGGCGATTGGGACGGTGATCCGTCGTTCTTTTTAGTGTGACAAGGCGCTTACCCCCGACTTGCACCGAGCCTCACCATAACGCCAGCCCGCCGGACGGGCAGGCGATGGCCCGGCGCCTGCGGCTTGATTCCGGGCCGGGAGGCAAACTCACCAAACGCAAAAAGGGCCGCGACGAGCGCGGCCCTTTCAATTGTCACCAACCTTGATGATCAGGCCGCCCAGGAAATCCGGCCGGGGTGGATTTCGTAGGTAATGTGGATATTTGCCCCCATCAGCCCTTCACGCGTGTGGTTGTACAACGACTGCCAGTAAGCCTGGATCGTCACGCCCTCTTCGCGGATGAGCTGGGCCATTGGTCCGGCCAGTGCTTTGCGCTTCTCGAGATCCGGCTCCGCGAGAGCCTTCTCCAGCATCGAGTCGAACTCGGGGTTGGACCAGCCGAACTCGTTCCAGGCTTCGCCTGAACGATAGGCCAACGCCCAGATCTGGATCGCCAGCGGACGGGGATTCCAGTTCGTGGAGGAAAAGGGGTACTTCGTCCAGTCGTTCCAGAAGGTCGCACCCGGCAGGATCGTCCGCTTCACCTTGATACCGGCATCGCGCAACTGGGCTGCCACCGCGTCGGTCGTGTCCTTGCGGTAGCTGTCGTCGATGGACACGAGCTCGTGCTCGAAATCGGCCATTCCGGCTTCTTCCATCAACGCCTTGGCCGCAGCGGGATCGTGGGTGAGTGGCCCAAGGTCAACATACTCGGGGTGCATCGGGCCAAGGTGATCATTGGTGGCAAGGATGCCGCGCCCATCGTAGCCGAGCTCCAGCACGATCGCGTTGTCGACGGCCATCTGGATCGCCTGACGGACACGCTTGTCCGCGTAGGGCTTCTTGCCATCGACCTCGGCCATCTGGTTCGGCCGGACCACCACGGTGGAGGCTGTGGCGATCGTGTTCTCGTTCCAGCCGTCCAGCGTGTTGAAGATGTCGATGAACTCACCGAAGGCCTGGTAGGTCATGTCGATCTCTTCGGACTCGGCCGCCGCGACGAAGGCTGCCGGATCCTCGCCGTAGTCGATGAATTCCAGACGGTCGATCCACGGGCCGCCCGTGACTTCGGTACCCCACCAGGTGTGGTCTTCCTTGCGGACGATCACGCCCTTCACGCCCACTTCGAAGGACTCGGTCACGAACGGGCCGGTTCCGACGGCGTTCTGCGTGTCGTCGGGGTTGTAGCTGGAATGGACGACGGCCGCCGGGTAGTCCGCCATGCCCGCGATAAGCGTAATGTCGGGGCGCGGCAGCTTGAGCTTGATGGTGTGATCGTCGACCACTTCGATCGTTTCCGGCATCGCGGTGCCGGCAGCCTCGTCGATGAGAACAGCGAAGCGTGCCGCCATCGAGTTGCCTTCGACGTCCCGCTCGCACCAGCGTTCGATGTTGCGCTTGACGTCCTCTGCGGTGAAGTCATCGCCGTTCTGCCATTTCACGCCTTTGCGGACGTTGAGCGTGTACTCGGTGGCGTCGTCGTTGATCTCCCAGCTTTCCAGAAGCGCGGGGGTGAACGTGCCGTCATTCTCGTAGATAACGAGGTACTCCAGGAAACCGCGCGTGAAATTGGCGATCTCGCTCCAGTCAGCAGTGCGGGTGTCCTTGAGGGCCTTGACGGCCATCTGGCAGCGCACGGTGCCGCCCTGTTTCATTTCGCCAGCGGTCTGAGCCACTGCGGGTGCCGCCAGGCCGATCATCGAATAGGCAGTCGCTGCGGTTGCCCCGAATGCGCTGGCGATGGCAAGAAATTCGCGGCGGTTGATCGGGTCTTTCTTCGCGGCTTCGGCGGAATTCAGGATGGATTGTGGAAGCGGTTTACCGGTACGTGTCAAGAAACTCATGTTCTTCCTCTCTGTTGGGTCGGACAGCGTGGTGCGCCGACCATCTTTGACGACTTCTGGTGGCGTCGGGTGATGCAGTTGTTCTGCTATTCTGATTGCCCCTTGGGGGTACGGCGGGAGTGTCGATCACCAAGGGGCGTGCCGTCAAGCCCATCACAAGTTCTTGGTCGGCCCGCTGCGTCTCCGCCGGGATCGCCCGGTTGGCGGCGCGCGGTCGACCGTTTCGTTCGGACAGGGGCAGAAATGGCGGTTCTGCAACGGCAGCGCCATCTGGCCCACCCGGAATGTCGCTCCGGAGCAAGCCCCGCAGATGGCATGGTCCGCAGGGACCTGACCTGAGAGCGTATCGAGCAGTCAGTGAGGGGCCCTACCGTGCTCACGAATTATCTGGAAAATTCTATCATCATCCCCGAAAGCCGCACAAAAGACAGGGGATTGACAGATTGGGAGCCCTGGCGCGAATCTGTCGGTCTTTTCAAATGAAGTCGTGCCGGGGTTTCAGGGCCTGTCGCGGGCGGCGGCGATCAGCATTTCCAGACGCGCGAGATTCCCCACCTCGTTGGCCAGGATCAGGATAAGGCGGGCGTTGAGCGCGTGGCTTTCCGCTTCGTCCAGCCCCTCGTGAGCCGCCATCAGGGCTGCATAAAAACTGTCGCCCGCCGCCCCGAGGTTGTCTTTCAGTTCCATCGCTCAGGCTCCCATTGCTGTCTTGTATGCGGCCGCAATGGCCTGCGCGTCGGCTGCGTCGAATACCGCGCAGACATGGCCGTCGGGGCGCAGCAGATATACATGCGCCGTGCCGTAGCGGGCCACGGCATGCCCGCTCGTGTCCGCGAAACAGGGATACTCCTGCTTGGCACCGCCGATACCGATGCGGCGGATGCCCGCGATCCGGGGCAGCATGGTGTCGCCAAAGCCAAGCAGTGTGAATTCCCCCTGGGCCTCGCGGATCAGCCAGGTGTCACCCTGATCTCCCCGCAAGGGCGCATCCAGCAACGCCTCGCCGGGGCGCAGGGGAGCTTCCCCCGCGCCTTGCAGGGACAGGCCCGCCAGCGAACAGGGCTGCGAGAGGCGGCCCGAGTTGATCAGCCGACGCGCAAAGGGATGGTGACGCGCAAGTTGCAGCACCTGATTGCGGAAGAGTGCTTCGATCGGGCTTTTCGGGGTCATGAAGTTCGTGGCGCGGGAGGAGTTGAGGATGTTCTCCGCCGAGCCGTGGGTGCGTTCCTCGTTGTAGGTCTCGATCAATCGCGCGGGCGCATTGCCCTGCAGGACGGCGGCCAGTTTCCAGCCGATATTGTCGACATCCTGGATGCCGCCATTGCCGCCCCGCGCGCCGAAGGGGCTGACCACATGGGCGCTGTCCCCGACGAATAGAACGCGGTTGTGAACGAAGTTCTCCAGCTTTGCGCAGCGGAACTTGTACACGCTCATCCAGTCGAGCCGGAAGGGCGTGTCGCCGACGATTGCCCTGATCCGTGGCAGCACCTTTTCCTCGGTCGCCTCCAGCTTGGGGTCCGTCTCCGGCCCCAGTTGCAGGTCGATGCGGTAGATGTTGTCGGGCTGTTTGTGCAGCAAGGCCGACTGACCGGGGTGGAAGGGCGGCGCGAACCAGAACCAGCGTTCGGGGGTTTCGGTGCCGAAGGGCGATTGCGCCATCTCCACGTCAACGATCAGGAAATGCTCATCGAAGGTCTGGCCTTCGAAGCGCAGGTTCATGCGCTTGCGCGTCGGGCTGCCCGCCCCTTCGCAGGCGATGTACCAGTCACATTCGAGGGTATAGGGGCCATCGGGCGTCTCGATTTCGAGGCTTACGTGGTCGCCGTGGTCGGTGTGGTCCGTGACCTTGTTGAGAAAGCGCAGGTCGATCAGGTCGGGAAATTCCTGAGCACGCTCAACGAGGTACTGCTCCACATAGTATTGCTGCAGGTTGATGAAGGCGGGGTACTTGTGGCCGGGTTCGGGCAGCAGGTCGAAGCTGTAGACCTCCTCCGCCCCGAAGAAATTGCGGCCCACCTTCCAGGTCACGCCCTTTTCCAGCATCCGTTCGCCGACGCCGAGGCGGTCAAAGATTTCCAACGTGCGCTTGGCCCAGCAGATCGCGCGGGAGCCGACGGAGACGACGTTGTTGTCGTCC
>JBBSJO010000149.1:0-10611 GCA_038257185.1 Rhodobacterales bacterium
ATAGCCCCAGCCGATGCGCAGCCCCCCCAGCCCGTAGATCTTGGAGAAGGTCCGCGTCATCACCACGTTCTCGCGGCTGTCCACCAGAGCCGCTCCGCCGTCGTAGCCGTCGACGAACTCCGCATAGGCCCCGTCCAGCGCCAGGATCGCGCCTTTCGGCAGGTGATCCGCCAGCCGCGCCACCTCGGCCTTGCCGATCATCGTGCCGGTGGGGTTGGCAGGGTTTGCGATGAAGACAAGCTTGGTGCGCTCGGTGCAGGCCCGCAGGATCGCATCCACATCCACCACCCGCTCACGTTCGGGCACCACAACGGGGGTGGCACCGCAGGCATGGGCATAGATCGGATACATGGAAAAGCCGTGTTCCGTGAACAGCACCTCGTCGCCCGGGCCCGCATAGGCATCCGCCAGCAGCTTGAGGATCTCGCCCGACCCCGCCCCGCAGATCACCCGTGCGGGATCGACATGCCAGACATCGCCGATCGCGCGGCGCAGGGCGGCGTGATCGGTCGGGGGATAGCGGTGCATCTCGCGCGCGGCTTGCCGGACGGCCTCCTTGGCGGCGTCCGACGGGCCCAGAAGGTTCTCGTTGGAACTCAGCTTGACGACGTTGTCGACGCCCGCCACGTGGCTGGCCCCGCCCTGATATAGTGCGATCTCCATAATGCCCGGTTGTGGCGTGATGGTGTTCATGTCTCGTGCTCCCCTCGGCGCTGCCCCCTTCTAGCGGCGCGCCAGAGCACGCGCCACCGACAAAGTTGCCGGGCAATCCCGTCCTGTTCAGCTCGCCGGAGCAGCAGACAGGCAGGCCATGAGCGCGGCCTTCACCTTGTCGGGCCAGGGGATCGAGCAGTGCTTGTCGAGGTCGGAGGCCGCCAGCACCTGAGTGCTGGACCAGCGTTTTTCCCCTTCAAAGCTGATGTCGTGGTGGATCGTGACGGAGGAGCGTCCGACCTTGAGCACCCTGACCTCGAAGGTCAGTTCCTCGCCGAAGAAGGAGGGGCTGGAAAAGTCGGAGGTGATGTGGACTGTCGGCGTCCCCCAGCGTTCCTTCCAGATCATCTCGTGCCATGGAAAGCCCAGGTGCAGCCAGAATTCCTCGTTCACGCCGTTCAGGATGTTGAGGTAGGACGGAAAGTAGGCCGTGCCGGAGATGTCGCAGTCGCCGAATTGCAGCATGCGTCTGGTCGTAAAGGGGATTTCCATTCTGTGCTCCGGTCGCCTGTGGGGTTGGGCTTCCGTGATACATAACGAGCGCGAATGCGCCTAGGAAATTGTGACAGGCGACGGTCAGATGCGGAATGATGCGTGCGACGGTTGAGTGCCGGGCGATGGAGGGGGCGACCCCAGGCAAAATCCGAGTGCGGGCCCGGGATGGCGTCACCCTTGGACTACCTCGAAAAATAGCGCTCCGCTTCGAGATACCCCGCAGCGCGTGCCGCCGTTGTCCAGTCACGCTCCAGCGCGGTATCCCCGATAATCAATACCTGATCGCCGACCAGTTTACCCGCTCCGAGGACTTCGCGCAGGTGCGCGTGCATCTCCGCCCAACTGTCGGTGAACTTCGGCGCCATTGCCACCCGATCCAGAACCGTATTGGCCTCCTGCACCCTGTCCGCCTTCATTGGCACGTGCACCAAAGCCAGTTTCTGCGCCCCCTTCACCGCCTCCAGCGCCGCCGCCCGCGCCAGTGGCATCTGCGGCGCGTCGGTGCGTAAGACACCCAAGGCGTTGGAGGAAAACAGCAACGCCATGATGTCGCGCCCCGAGGCCTTCCGCACGGCGGCATAGGTCGGGTAATCCAGCCCCAGCTGATGCGCACGCGCCACGTGCATCTTCACTACCATCAGCGGAATCGCTTTCGGCATCGCCTCCGCCCGCGCCTTTTGCCATTGAAAGGTGCGCCATTTCTGGCCGCGTTCCATCGTCGGGCCCTGATTGTGGCCGATACCGGGCATCATGCCATCACCCATGGTGCCGCCGCGCGGGCGGCGTCTTCTGTCGCTGCACGCGTCAGGAACCGCACGGCGAGGGGGTCGCCCAGGTGGCGCCAGCCGTGGCCATCGTCGGGGTCGCGCCGACACAGGGTAAAGCCGAAACTGCCATCGTCATGCGAAAGCACATCCACGCAGTGGGTGCCGCCGGGGTCTTCCCAGGAGGAGACCACCACGGGCTTCATGACATTTCCGCCAGCCGCGCGACATAGCGCGCCAGCGTGTCTATCTCGATGTTCACCGGATCGCCCACCGCCACGTCGCCCCAGGTGGTGACTTCCTTTGTGTGCGGAATAAAGTTGATGCCGAAATCGCACCCGTCGACCTCGTTCACCGTGAGCGATGTGCCGTTCAGCGCCACCGACCCCTTGGGCGCGATGAACCGCGCGAGGCTTTGCGGTGCACGCAGCGTCACGCGGGTGCTGTCGCCCTCGTCGCGCACCGCCACCACCTCGGCCACGCCGTCGACATGGCCCGATACGATGTGCCCGCCCAACTCGTCGCCCACCTTGAGCGCACGTTCCAGGTTCAGCCGCTTGCCCACAGCCCAGCCATTGCCGCCGAGGTTGGTCTTGTCCACCGTCTCGGCACTGATCTGCACCTCGTACCAATCCGCGCCCAACCCCACGACCGTCAGGCAGACGCCGTCCGACGCGATGGAAGCGCCCATGTCGATGCTTCCGGTGTCATAGCCGGTGCGGATGCGCGCGCGCAGGTCGCCTTGCTGCTCCAGCGCTATGACCGTGCCGATGTCGGTGACAATTCCCGTGAACATGGCGCGCTCCTTGATTAGACTTCTCCTGAAGTAACCCCGCGTTAAGAACCTGGCAAGGCGGGGTGGGCCATATTTTGGCCCATGTCATATGTTGAAAAGATGCCGAAACGCGCAGTGAGAAGGAAGACGATGCCGATGCCCGCCCCAGACAACCGGGTGTTCCTCTTCCTGCAGGGGCCGCACGGCCCCTTCTTCAACCGACTGGGCAAGATGCTGCGGCTGGCGGGGGCAGAAGTCTGGCGTGTGGGTTTCAATGCCGGCGACCGCGCCTTCTGGTTCCATCCGCGCAGCTATATTCCCTTCCGTGGCACCGGTGACGACTGGCCCGCGACCTTCACCACGCTTCTGAACGACAAACGCGTGACGGACATCGTGCTCTACGGCGACACGCGCTTCATTCACGCACAGGCGGTGGCCGAGGCCCGCGCCCGCGGGCTGACGGTGCATGTCTTCGAGGAAGGCTACATGCGCCCCTACTGGGTCACCTACGAACGCGGCGGCACCAACGGCAATTCCCGCCTGATGGACATGACCATCCCGCAGATGCAGGAAGCGCTGGCGAAATCCGACATGGAGGCCCCCCTGCCTCCCGGCCACTGGGGCGACATGCGTCACCACATCTTCTACGGCGCGCTTTATCATTGGTTCGTGATGTTCCGGAACGGCGACTACCGCAACTTCCGCCCGCACCGCAGCCTGACGGTGACCAAGGAATTCCAGCTCTACGTCAAGCGTCTGCTGCTGATGCCCTTTCTCGCGGCGGACCGGCTGATCGCGACCCTGCGCATCCGCATGGGCGGCTTTCCCTACCACCTGGCGCTGCTGCAGCTGGAGCATGACAGTTCCTTCCAGATGCATTCCCCCTTCGACACGATGTCGGATTTCCTCGAACTGGTGATCGACGGTTTCGCACGCGGCGCGCCAAAGCATCACCACCTTGTCGTGAAGGCGCATCCGCTTGAGGATGGCCGCGTCCCCGTGCGGCGCGAGATCCGGCGGTTGGCGCGGGCGCGCGGCGTGGGCGACCGGGTGCATTACGTGCGGGGTGGCAAGCTGGCACAGCTCCTCAACGACGCGCGCAGTGCCGTCACGGTGAATTCAACCGCAGGTCAGCAGGTTCTGTGGCGCGGAATTCCGCTCAAGGTCTTTGGCCGCGCGGTTTATTCCCAGCCGGAGTTCGTGTCGGACCAGCCGCTGCCGGCATTCTTTGCAGGAGCGACGCGGCCCGACAACAAGGCCTACAAGGATTTCCGGCGCTATTTGCTTGAAACCTCGCAAATTCCGGGCGGTTTCTATGCCGCGCGGGGACGGCGGCAGTTGTTGCGGCAGGTCGTGGACATGATGCTCGGCCCCCATGATCCCTACGAAGCACTGGAGCTCGGGACCGCGGCCCCAAGGCAACAGTTGCGTGCCGTGACATGAAGCTTTGCCCGTAACCATCTAGATTTTCGGATGAACCTGCGATAGCGTCTGATCAATTACGTCGAATTAATCGGCGAATTCGAGGCAGAACAAGAACAGGTCGAGGAGACCGGGCAGTGAAATCCGTACATTACCGGTGGTCGCGTCCCATCGCAGTCATCGCGGCATTGGCCGTCGTTTCGTCATGTGGTCTGCCGCAGGTCGGACCCAACAAGCGGCAGATTTATGCGGGCTCGGTCCAGAAGGAAGGCGATGCCTTTGTCGTCGAGGTCAACGACCGCGTGACCCGCGCCATCGCCGTGACACCGGCCCTGGGCTTCTCGAGCCAGTTCATCAACGCGTCGGAACTCGGCTCAGACACCATCCGCCCCGGCGACGTGCTGGGCATCACGATCTATGAAAACGTCGACGACCCGCTTCTGGGCGTGGAGGGCGCACCGGCGACCCTGCTGGAAGAAGTGCAGGTCGACGGCTCGGGTTTCATCTTCATTCCCTACGCGGGCCGCATCAAGGCCTCCGGCAACACCCCCGACGCGATCCGCCGCATCATCACCGGCAAGCTGGGCGAACAGACGCCCGACCCCCAGGTAGAGGTGCGCCGCGCTGCCGGTGATGGCTCCACCGTGTCGCTGATCGGTTCTGTCGGCGCGCAGGGTGTCTATCCCATCGAACGCCCCACCCGCACCCTAGCCACAATGCTGGCGCGCGCGGGCGGCGTCACGATCCAGCCGGAGATCGCACAGGTCACCGTGGTGCGGGGCAACATGCGCGACAAGATCTGGTTTCAGGATCTCTACAAGGACCCCAGCCTCGACATCGCGCTGCGGGCAGGCGACCAGATCCTGGTCGAGGAGGACACACGCTCCTTCACCGCCCTTGGCGCGACCGGAGGACAGGCGCAGGTCCGTTTCGACACACAGAACCTGTCGCTGCTGGAGGGCATCGCGCAGGTCGGCGGGTTGAATGCAGGTACGGCTGACCCCACCGGCGTCTTCGTCTTCCGCAACGAACCGGAAGAGATCGCGGCACAGGTGCTGGGCCGCAACGACCTTCAGGGCACCCAGCGGATGGTCTATGTGGTCGACCTGACAAAGCCCAACGGCATGTTCCAGGCGCGCGATTTCGTCATCCGCGACCGCGACACGCTCTATGTGACCGAAGCACCCTTCACCCAGTGGGGCAAGGTCATCTCGGCCATCACCGGCACGGCCGGGTCGGCGGCGAGCCTGTCGACATTGACAAGCGACTGACGCGGCGCAAGTGGCTCTCGGGCCGGAAACCTACGACATCCCCGCCGCCGTTCCTGAAAGGGTTCGGCGGCTTTTTGTCTATAACGGCGGGTTCCTGACGCAAAAGCGCGTGCGGCGGATCTTGCAGCTATCGGGATATTCCCTGCACCTCGGCCTGCCCCGCGCAGGCGATGCCGTTGCCGTCTGGGGCAATTCGCCCACCGCCCATCGGGGGCTGGGGGTGGCACAGAAACGCGGCGTGCCCGTGGTGCGCGTCGAGGACGCGATGCTGCGCTCGCTCCTTCCCGGTCGCGCGGGCGAGCCGCCGCTGGGGTTGCTGATCGACCATCGCCGGGCACATTTCGACCCGGCGCATCCCTCCGACCTCGAAGTGCTGCTGGCCACCCATCCGCTGGACGACACCGCCCTGCTAAACCGCGCACGCGGCGCGATGGCACGAATGGCCGAAGCGCATCTGACGAAATACACCGCCTTCGACCCTGCCACCCCTGCCCCGCCGCCGGGCTATGTGCTGGTCATCGACCAGACGCGGGGAGACGCCAGTGTGACGGCCTCTGGGGCCGACCGGGGCCGTTTCCTTGAAATGCTGGTCTTTGCGCAGGAGGAACACCCCGGCGCGAAGGTGATCATAAAGACGCATCCCGAAACCCTGCAGGGGCACAGGGCCGGGTACTTCGGACCGGAGGACGAGAACGACCGCATCCGCCTCCTTGGCGCTTCGGTCAGCCCCTCGGCGCTCTTCGAGGGGGCGGTGGGGGTCTATACCCTGTCTTCGCAGATGGGCTTCGAGGCGATCTTTGCCGGGCACCGTCCGCGCGTCTTCGGGCAACCCTTTTATGCCGGATGGGGCCTGACGGAGGATGAATTCCCCGTACAGCGCCGCCAGCGGGTGCTGACACGGGCGCAGCTTTTTGCCGCCGCGATGATCCTCTATCCGAAGTGGTACGATCCCTGCCGGGATGAATTGTGCAATCTGGAAACGGCCATCGAGGCGCTCGCGGCGCAGACGCGCGCCTGGCGCGAGGATCGGCAGGGCTGGGTCGCGTCCAAGATGCGGCTGTGGAAGCGCCGGCCCTTGCAGCAGTTCTTCGGCCGGCAAAGGCGGATGGTATTCGAGGACGATCCGGGCAAGGCACGGGCATTTGAGCGCCCCTGGATGGTCTGGGCTGGAAAGGCCGATGTCGGGCACGCCGACGCGGTGCGGATCGAGGATGGCTTCCTGCGCTCGCGCGGGCTGGGAGCGGACCTGATCCCGCCGCTGTCGCTGGTCTGCGACGACCTTGGCATTTACTACGACCCCACACGCCCCAGCCGACTGGAAAAATGGATCGAAAAGCGCGCAGAGTTGCGCCCGGATCAGGCGCTGCGCGCGCGGGCCCTGATCGACGCGCTCAGGGCGGCGGGGCTGAGCAAGTACAACCTTCAGGGCGCGCGCGACCTTGACGGGCTTCCCGATGGCAAACGCATCCTCGTTCCGGGGCAGGTGGAGGACGATGCCTCCATCCGCACCGGGACCAGTGACGTCTCAACCAACCTCGCACTGCTGCAAGCGGCGCGGGCAGCCTGCCCCGATGCGGTGATCCTCTACAAACCGCACCCGGATGTGGAGGCGGGCCTGCGCAGCGGTGCCATCGACGCCTCGGCGCTGGCGGACCGCGTACTGGACCGGGCGGACCCGATCGCGCTGCTGGATCAGGTCGAGGAGGTCTGGACCATGACATCGCTTCTCGGCTTCGAGGCCTTGTTGCGTGGGGTGCGGGTGGTGACCCTCGGCGCGCCGTTCTACGCGGGCTGGGGCCTGACCGAGGATCGCGGCGACGTGCCGCCGCGACGGCGCAGCAACGTGAGCCTTGAGGGGCTGGTGCATGCGGCGCTCATCGACTATCCGCGCTACCGTGATCCAGTGAGTGGGCTGCCCGGCCCGGTGGAGGTGATCGTGGAGCGGCTGGCGCAAGGGACTGTGCCGCGACCGGGGCCTGCAAACCGGCTGTTGGCGAAGGCGCAGGGAGTGTTGGCGAGCCGGAGCTACCTCTGGCGCGGGCGGTGAGCGGATTCTCGTGTTTTTCTGGCCAAGTGAAGAAGGATCAGCGCGTCCAGTGGTGCAGCACGTCTGGGCCCACGGGCGTTGTGCGGTGCAGACGGAAGCGCGGGGCTTCACCGAGGCGTGCGAGGCCGAGCGCACCGATGCCGGGCAGGCCTTCGGCGCCGATGATCAGACCGGCGGTGAATCCGATCAGGTGATCCACGAGGTCGGCTTCGATCAGCGAAGCGGCGAGCGCGGCACCCCCTTCACAGAAAACACGCGTCAATCCGTGGCGACCCAGTTGTTGCAGAACGTCGGCGGCATCGAGCTGACCGTTGCGCGCGGCGCAGGGCAGCAGGACAGCGCCCAGATCGCGCCAGGTATGGATGAGCGTCGTGTCGGCGTCGTGCCCGTGGCAAAGGATCAGCGGCACATCGCGGGCGGTGCGCGCAAGCTTGCTCATCAGGGGCAGGTCGAGACGGCGGGAAATCACGACGCGGGCGGGTTGATGCGATGTGTCAATCTCGCGGATGGTGAGGCTGGGGTCGTCCTTGCGCGCGGTGCCGCCGCCAACCATCACCGCGTCATGGCGCGCGCGCATCCCGTGGACCACGCGGCGCGCGGCGCCATCGGTGATCCACTGGCTTTCTCCGGTGCCGGTTGCGATGCGACCGTCAAACGACGTGGCGAGCTTCAGCGTGAGCATCGGGCGGCCCAGATCGGTGCGTGCGAAATAGCCAGCGTGGTCGAAGAAGGCCTCCTCCTCCAGCACGCCCGCCGTGACGTCGATGCCTGCCGCGCGCAGCAGGTCTATCCCGCGTCCGCTGACCCGAGGGTCGCTGTCGACGGTGGCCACGACGACCCGCGCGACACCGGCAGCGATCAGCGCCTCGGCGCAGGGCGGCGTCTGCCCGTGATGGGAGCAGGGTTCCAGCGTGACATAGGCCGTGCCGCCGCGCGCAGCCGCTCCGGCCTGGGTCAGGGCTTCGGTTTCGGCATGGGGTCGGCCGCCGGGCTGTGTCCAGCCGCGTCCGACGATGCGCCCACCCGACAGGATGACGCAGCCGACCGCCGGATTCGGCCAGGTGCGCCCCTGTCCGCGCCGGCCCAGCGAAAGGGCCAGCGCCATGAAGCGGGTGTCAGTTCTCACGCTCTTCCGGGGTCGGGTCGGGGCGCAGTTCGCTCACGAACTTGTCGAAGTCATCTGCGGCCTGGAAGTTCTTGTAAACACTGGCGAACCTGACATAGGCCACGGTGTCGATACGGGCCAGCGCCTCCATCACGATCTCGCCGATCTGCTTGGAATTGACGTCCGTCTCGCCCGTGCTTTCCAGCCTTCGGACGATGCCGCTGATCATCTGGTCGATGCGCTCGGGGTCGATGGGGCGTTTCTGCATCGAGATGCGGATGGAGCGTTCCAGTTTGTCGCGGTCGAAGTCTTCGCGCTTGCCGGAGGTCTTGATCACTACCAGATCGCGCAACTGCACGCGTTCGTAGGTTGTGAAACGTCCGCCGCAGGCCGGGCAAAAGCGTCTTCGCCGGATCGAGACGTGATCCTCTGCCGGTCGGCTGTCCTTGACCTGAGTGTCGATATTTCCGCAAAACGGGCAGCGCATTGCCGGTCCCCTCTTCTATCCTGCCTCACTTGTGGGCCTTTTCAGCCACTTCTCCATACGTATAGGTCAGCCGCGAGGTTTTGGGTAGAGGCGAATTCTACCGCTAGATGTTGCGTGAGGCACTGTGACATGAACCCAACGAAATTACGACGCGTGGGAAGATGAGCCCAGCGAAACGGCAATGTTCATATCACCAACGCCCTCATCGTCGCCGCCACTGCCCGGTTTGCCCCGCAGCTTCTTGGAGCGGTCTTTTTGGGACCGTCAGGCGAAATGCGCTGCCACCTTTCGGACGTGCGGCGCCTTTCTGTGCTCGAATACGTAGATCCCCTGCCATGTCCCCAACGTCATCTGCCCGGCGCGCACCGGGATCGACAGACTGACGGGCATCATCGCTGCCTTGATATGCGCGGGCATGTCGTCCGGGCCTTCCATCACGTGGCGCAGGTAGCGCATCGCAGGGTCGTCCGCCGGGGGCACCAGCAGACCGAAGAAGGTCTGCAAGTCGCGGCAGACATCTGGGTCGGCATTTTCCTGTATCAGCAGGGAGGCGGAGGTATGGCGGATCATCAGCGTGAGCAAGCCATCGCCCTGCCCCCTCAGCCATTCGGCAAGGGGCCGGGTGAATTCGTAAAGTCCTTGGCCTGCGGTGTTGACGCGGAATTCGTTCTGCATGGGGCAAAGGTGGCGCAGCCTTTGAGGAATGGCAATGCGCGGTCTTTGCCGGATGCGCTAGCGGCTCCGTCCGGGACCCATGCAGAACTGCAGGGCGTGACCAATGCTCAGCGACGCGCCACCGCGGCGCAAGGAGGCCCCCACGATCAGCACAGGTGCAGATGATACCCCTGCCGGGTCCGTGGTGAACAGGACCGGATCGCGCTGCCCCAGTCCCGGCTCGCGACCCTGCGCGATATAGAGCCGGTCCGAGGCCGGCAGCCCGAGTACCTCACTGGCATAGTCAGCCGCCGCGCACCACATGCCGGATGCGCCGCTCTCGCCGTCGTTGTCCACCATGAATCCGCCCGGCGCCGCAGTCACGGCGACCTCGTTTCGCGCCTCGAAAGCCTGTGCGGCGACCGGCAAGGTCATAAGCAGGCTCAGGAACAGGGTGGGCAGGCGGTGTGGCATCTCAGGCTCCAGACGGGTCAGAGGCGGTCCTTTGGGTCGATGATGTAGTCCTTGCAGAACTGATATGCATGAACAACCGGCAGGCCCATCCCGGCCTGACGTACAGAGACTGAATAGGACTGGAGCGGAGCCGAGGCAAGGCGGTCTGCCCTTGTCGTGAAGACGACGCCGATGCGACCCGCCCCGCTGACCGAGGGGCCGCGCGGCGTCTTGATGTAAAGCCGACCCTCGGGGCTTGCGATGCGGTGGGTCAGGACATAATTCGCGGCGGCGCACCAGATGCCGCGCGGGCCTTGGCCTCGCGATTCAATCACTTCCAAGTCGGTGGCGTTGAGCGGCGCGACGATCAGCAAGTTCTCGGCCCGGAACAGCTGGGCCTGAACCGCCATCGGCATGAAGCCGC
>JBBSJO010000150.1:0-10591 GCA_038257185.1 Rhodobacterales bacterium
AATTGCCGCAGGCATCCGGATCATCGCGCGCCGGATCACATCGGCGGCCGTGCCCTGAATGGGCGCATTGATCGCCGCACGCTGGGCAAAGCCGGCGCGCGGGCCGGAGGCGTTGATCTCGGGCGTGTGGATTTTCCGACCAAAGAGCGTCTGCACGTAGCCATGTTCCTTCGCGAAGGCCTTGGTGTCGTCCATATAGGTGCGGATGCCCGGAAACCGCTCGAAATAGCGGTCGATGAACCCCTGCGCCTCGCTGCGCGGGATGCGCAGGTTGCGGGCAAGGCCGAAGCCCGAGATCCCATAGATCACGCCGAAGTTGATCGCCTTGGCGCGGCGGCGGATGTCGGGGGTCATCTGGTCCATCGGCACGTCGAACATCTCGGATGCCGTCATCGCGTGAATATCGTCGCCCCGCGCAAAGGCATCCTTGAGCGCCGGAATATCCGCGATATGGGCAAGGATGCGCAGCTCGATCTGGGAATAATCGAGCGTGACCAGCGTCTTGCCCTCTTCCGCCACAAAGGCCTCGCGGATGCGGCGGCCTTCCTCGGTGCGGATCGGGATGTTCTGCAAGTTCGGATCGGTGGAGGCGAGCCGCCCGGTGGAGGCCCCGGCGATGGAATAGGAGGTATGAACCCTCCCCGTGTCCCTGTTGATGTGGTCCTGAAGGGCATCCGTGTAGGTCGATTTCAGCTTGCTCAACTGCCGCCAATCCAGAATGCGGGCGGGCAGTTCATGCTCCGTCGCCAGATCTTCCAGCACGTCCGCCCCGGTGGCATAGGCCCCGGTCTTGCCCTTCTTGCCGCCATCCAGCGACATCTCGTCAAACAGGATTTCCCCCAGCTGCTTGGGCGATCCTACGTTGAACTTGCGCCCCACCAGCTCGTAGATTCCATCCTCCAGCCCCGCCATCTTCTGCGCAAAGGCATTGGACATGCGGCTGAGCGTATCCCGGTCAACCTTGATCCCCGACCGTTCCATGTCCGCAAGGACCGGCACGAGAGGGCGTTCAAGCGTTTCATAGACCCGTGTGACCTGCGCCCGGTGCAATTGCGGCTTGAAAAGCTGCCAGAGCCGCAGGGTGATGTCGGCATCCTCGGCGGCATAGACGACGGCGTCCTCCAGCGGCACCTTGTCGAAGGTGACGGCGGATTTTCCCGCGCCCAGCAGGGGCTTGATGGGGATCGGGGTGTGGGCGAGGTAGCGTTCAGACAGCGTGTCCATGCCGTGGCCGTGCAATCCGGCGTGCATCGCATAGGACATCAGCATCGTGTCGTCGATGGGTGCTACAGTAATGCCGAGTTGGGCGAAAATCTTCGCGTCGTACTTCATGTTCTGCCCGATCTTGAGGATCGCGGGATCCTCCAGCATCGGCGTCAGCATCTTCAACACTTCTTCAGTGCTCATCTGCCCCTCTGCCAAGGCGTCCGAGCCGAAAAGATCTTCGGCCCGGCTCGCCTTGTGGATCAGCGGGATATAGCAGGCCTGCCCGGCCTTGACCGCCAACGAGATGCCGACCAGATCGGCGGTCATCTCGTCCAGTCCGGTGGTCTCGGTATCGATGGCGACATATCCGAATTCGTAAATCCGGTCGATCCAGACCTGCAAGGCCGCCGCATCCCCCACCTTTTCGTAGTTCGCCGCATCGAAGGGCACGTCAGCCGCCTGCGGGGCATCCGTTGCCACCGGGGCATCGGGGATCGTGGGGGCTTCCTTGCCCAAAACCTCTGCCACACGCCGCGACAGGGTGCGGAACTCCATCTCCGCCAGGAATCCCAAAAGCGTGTCGGAATCGGGAGCGCGGACTTCCAGATCGTCGATGGTAAAATCGAGCGGCGTGTTCTCGTCCAGCAGCACCAGCCGACGTGACAGGCGGATCTGCTCGGCGTGTTCGATCAGCGTCTCGCGCCGCTTGTTCTGCTTGATCTCGCCCGCGCGTTCCAGAAGCGTCTCCAGATCGCCGTATTCGTTGATCAAGAGCGCCGCCGTCTTGATCCCGATGCCCGGCGCACCGGGTACATTGTCGACCGAATCGCCGGCCAGTGCCTGCACATCCACCACCCGGTCGGGGTAGACACCGAACTTCTCGAACACCCCCTCGCGGTCGATGCGGCTGTTCTTCATCGCGTCCAGCATCTCCACCCCGTCGCCCACCAGCTGCATCAGGTCCTTGTCGGAACTGATGATGGTACAACGCCCCCCCGCCCTGCGCGCCTGCACGGCCAGCGTCGCGATGATGTCGTCGGCCTCGAAGCCTTCCTTCTCCTTGCAGGCGATGTTGAAGGCCTCGGTCGCCACGCGGGTAAGCGGGATCTGCGGGCGCAGATCTTCGGGCATGGCCTCCCGGTTCGCCTTGTAGAGGTCGTACATGTCGTTGCGAAAGGTGTGGCTGCCCTTGTCGAAGATCACCGCCACATGGGTCGGCGCGTCGGGTCCGGTGTTACCCTCGACATAGCGGTGCAGCATGTTGCAGAAGCCCGCGACCGCCCCGATGGGCAATCCGTCCGACTTGCGGGTCAGCGGCGGCAGCGCGTGATAGGCACGGAAGATGAAGGCGGAGCCGTCTATCAGGTGCAGGTGGTGGCCTTTGCCGAATGTGCCGGACATGATCGCGCTCCTCAGGTTTCGCGCCCCTTTTGCCACGATGCGCCCCGCGCTGCCAGCCGCGTTTCGCGCCGCCCCCCTGGTTCATCTTGCAAAATAAACCTCCCCGCGGAGCGTCCCGCACTCCGCCCCACGCGCATCAGAATGACTGGTACATCCACCACGAAAGGCTCACCGCCGCCGGAAGCGGCGTCCAGACCCCGAACCGTAGCCCCGCCTCGCGGATCATACGGCCCACCCAGTCGTTGCAGGTATGCGCGAGGTCGAAGCGACCCTTTGCCGGAAAGAACATGTCGTAGGCCCCGTAGCCCTCGATCGGCACCCCGGCGGCGAAACTGCCCCGGATCGCCTCCAACAGCCGCGCGTACCCAGCGTCGTCCAGATGCAGCGCGCGTTTCTCCAGATCGGGGTTCAGCTCCCCCACCAGATCGACCCGCATCACGGAGGCATCGCCCAGCACCGAGCGCCAGACCGCACGGAAGCTCACTTCGCGGTAGGTGGGGGTGGTCGTATAGAACTCCCGCCCGCCCCAGCCGACAAGTATCCAGAGCGCGCCCGGATGGCCGATGTCGAAACCGCTGTCGCCCAGAAAGCCGAAGGCCGCACGGGTCTGGGCATCGAGCGGCAGCAGGAAGTCGTAGTGGATCGGTCCGTGAACCAACAATATTTCATGCCGACCGCCGCCGCTCTCCCCGGAGGCCGGGATGACCGCGCCCGCGAGGGCCGCGATCAGGTAGAGAACCGGCAGCGCGATCAGCGCGAAAGTAGTGCGCCGGAGCAGAGACCTCAGACCTTGCCCTCGAAATCCATGTGCACGAACTTGCAGTCGCAATAGCCGCATTCGACCCAGCCGCTGTCCTGCGGGATCTGCAGCCAGACGCGCGGATGGCCCAGAGCCGGGCCGCTGCCATCACAGGCGACACGCCAGGTGTTCACGATGCGGGTCTCGGGCGCTTTCATGGGCATGGGGCTGTCCTTGGATGGGGCGTGCTGCTCCCCGTTATGCCCAAAGAGCGCGGACGCGACAAGACCTGCCTCAACCCCGGTCGATACGCGCCAGATAGCAGTTGTTGCGGGACGAGCGGACGTGAACGTAAGCGACGCGGTCGTCGGCGAAGGTCTGTGCGGCATGCTCCGCGATCCGGTCCTTTGGGACGACCATCCCGGTGCCATAGACGATCCGGTCCTGCGCGGAATACCCCTTGAGCAGGTAGTCGGGCGAAGTGGTCAGCACCTCGGGCAGGTCCGGCCCGCCGCCGCGCTCGCAAGGATCGGCGCAAAGGAAGATCGGCCCGGTCTCGGCGTATGGGTGCAGCCCGTCAAAGGGGCGATGCGCAAGGATCAGCATCTCCTTGCCCTGCGGGACATCGCGCAGGCAGTGGCGGCAGGGCGTGCCGGACCCGTCGGATATGGCGCGCTCGGGCTTGTGGCCGTAGGCGTCGGGCTGGCCCGCCTGAAGGGCGCGAACGGTGTCGGTGGGCAGGGCGATGTAATGCATGATCTGTCTCCTTTTGATGACCCATGACTAGAGCGCGGCCCCGGCCCCGCTCAATCCGATTGTTGCGCATAGCGGGGTGGGTTCAGGAAAACGGTTCACCCCGGACGTCACACGCGTTAAAGAGGCGCAAAACAAGAAAACCCGGAGCAGATCCCAGATGAGCCCGCCCAAGCCAGTCGTCCTGTGCATCCTCGACGGATGGGGCCTGAGCGATCTGCGCGAGGGCAACGCGCCTCTGCTGGCGCGCACGCCGACGGTGGACAAGATCATGGCGACCTGCCCCCATGCGACGCTGATCACCCACGGCCCCGACGTGGGCCTGCCGAAGGGTCAAATGGGCAATTCGGAGGTCGGCCACACCAACATCGGCGCGGGCCGGGTGGTGGCGATGGACCTCGGGCAGATCGATCTGGCCATCGAGGACGGCAGTTTCTTCCGTAACGCTGCGATTTTGGACCTCATCGCCAGGGTCAAGGCCAACGATGGCACACTGCACCTGATCGGCGTGCTGTCGGATGGTGGCGTGCACGGCCATATCAACCACCTGATGGCGGCAGCGCGGATGGCAACGGGCGCGGGCGTGGACGTGGCGCTGCACGCGATCACCGACGGGCGCGACGTGGCCCCGAAATCCGCCCTTACCTATCTTTCGGCGTTGGGCGGGGAACTGCCGCCGCAAGCATCGTTTGCCACCCTTTCAGGCCGCTACTTCGCGATGGACCGCGACAACCGTTGGGACCGCGTGAAGCTGGCCTTCGACGCAATCGTACACGGCAGGGGAGCCGCCGTCGCGGGCCCCGTTGAAGCGGTCGATGCGGCCTATGCCGAGGACGTCACGGACGAGTTCATCAGGCCCAGCGTGATTGCAGGCTACAACGGCATCCGCGACGGCGATGGCGTCTTCTGCCTCAACTTCCGGGCCGACCGCGCCCGCGAGATCCTCGCGGCCGTTGGTGATCCGGCCTTCGACGCTTTCGATGTAGGGCAGCGCCCCAATCTGGCGGGGCTGCTCGGCATGGTCGACTATTCCAAAAGCCACGACAGCTACATGACGGCGGCCTACCCCAAGCAGGAGATTGCCAATACCCTAGGGGCCTGGGTCTCCCGCCACGGGCTGCGCCAGTTCCGGCTGGCGGAGACCGAGAAATACCCGCACGTCACCTTCTTCCTCAATGGCGGCGTCGAGACGCCCGAGCAAGGCGAAGACCGCTTCATGCCGAAATCACCCGATGTGGCGACCTATGACCTGCAACCGGAGATGTCCTCCGCGGAGGTCACGTCACATTTCGTGCAGGCCATCGAACAGGGCTACGACCTGATCGTCGTGAACTACGCCAACCCCGATATGGTCGGCCATACCGGCGATCTGAAGGCCGCCATGGCCGCCTGCGAAGCGGTGGATAGCGGCCTCGCACAGGTCGTCGCGGCACTGGAGAAGGCAGGCGGCGCGATGATCCTGACGGCGGATCACGGCAATTGCGAGACGATGATCGACCCTGTGACAGGTGGGCCGCATACCGCGCATACGCTCAACCCCGTGCCCGTGGCGCTGATCGGCGGGCCTGCCGGTGCCGCCCTGCGCGACGGAAGACTGGCCGACCTCGCGCCGACGCTGCTGGCGCTCATGGGGCTGCCGCAGCCGGACGAAATGACCGGAAAGTCGCTCATCGCATGACACGCCTCCTGCTCTCGCTGCTGCTGATCTGGCCCCTGACCGCCTTTGCCAACGAGGCGGCGGACGCGGCCCGCGCGGCGGCGCGCGAACTGGAGGAAGCCTCAGCACAGCTTGATGCGGCGGAGGGCGCGCGGGACCGGGTCAAGGCGCTGACCGAGACAATACAGGCCTTTGAGAAAGGGCTGGGCGCCATGCGTGCGGGCCTACGCCAAGCCGCGATCAACGAGGCGCAGCTGAGGCAGAAGCTGCAGAGCCGCGACGAAGAGGTGGCCGAATTCTTCGGCGTGTTGCAAAGCCTCGGCGGCAATCCCTCGCCCGTCACCTTTCTGCATCCCGACGGCCCGATGGGCACCGCCCGCGCGGGCATGCTGCTGGCCGAACTGACACCCGCGCTCAACGCCCGCGCCGACGACCTGCGCCGCGACCTCGAAGACGTGCAGACCCTGCGCGCCCTGCAAACCGATGCAGCGGAGCGGCTGCAGACGGGGTTGGCCGAGATCCAGCAGGCCCGCACCGACCTGAACCAGGCGATGGCCGACCGCACGGATCTGCCCACCCGTTTCACTGAAGATCCGGTGCGCACCGCGATCCTCATCGCTTCCACCGAGACGCTGGAGGGCTTTGCGAGCGGTCTGGCCGAGATGGCATCGGACGACATCGAACCCGGCCCCCAGATGCTCGACGGCAAGGTCGGCGAACTGCCGCTGCCTGCACAGGGCATCGTCCTGCGCCGCGCGGGCGAAGCGGATGCCGCTGGCGTCAAGCGCGCAGGAATGGTGCTGGCGACGCGGCCCCGGGCCATTGTGACCAGCCCGACGGCGGCCACAATTCGCTACACCGGCCCCCTGCTGGACCTTGGCACCGTCGTGATTCTCGAACCGCAGGCCAATGCGCTCTTCGTTCTTGCGGGTCTTGATGTGGTCTATGGCACCGCAGGTCAGGTGATCGCGGGGGGCACGCCCATCGGGTTGATGGGCGCGAAAGCGGGCGAAAATGGCACGGCCCTGTCAACCAATCGTGATGGCACTGGCACTGACCGTTCAGAAACGCTCTATATAGAAGTAAGACAGAACAACATTCCACAGGACCCGCAGAAGTGGTTCCGCACCGACAAGGATGGATAACAGGATGAAGAAATTCGTAATGGCGGCCCTTGGCGGGACGTTGGCCGGGGTTCTGGCCACGACGCAGATCGCAGGACCCCTGCTGGCGCAGGAGCAGGCCAAGACTGGCAATGTCTATGAACAACTCGACCTCTTCGGGGACATCTTCGAGCGCATCCGCGCGCAATATGTCGAGGAAGTCGAGCCCGGCGAGCTGATCGAGGCGGCGATCAACGGCATGCTGACCTCGCTCGATCCGCATTCGAGCTACCTGTCGCCCAAGGACGCCGTGAAGATGCGCGAGCAGACGCGCGGCGAATTCGGCGGATTGGGGATCGAGGTCACGCAGGAAGACGGCTTCGTCAAGGTCGTGTCGCCCATCGACGGCACCCCCGCCGCCGAGGCGGGCATCGAGGCCGGCGATTTCATCACCCATGTCAACGGCGAGACTTTGCTGGGTCTGAACCTCGACGACGCAGTGGAGATGATGCGCGGGCCGGTCGGGTCGGAAATCGTCATCACCGTGGTCCGCGAAGGCGAGCAGGAACCCTTCGACGTGTCGATCATCCGCGACACCATCGAACTGACTGTGGTGCGTGCGCGCACTGAAGGCGAGACCGTCGTGCTGCGCGTGTCCACCTTCAACGAGCAGACCTATCCCAAGATGAAGCAGGCGATCGAGGATCAGGTCAAGGCCGCAGGCGGCATGGACAAGGTCAACGGCTTCGTGCTCGACCTGCGCAACAACCCGGGCGGCCTGCTGAATCAGGCCATCTCGGTCTCGGACGCATTCCTGGAAGAAGGCGAGATCGTCAGCACCCGGGGACGCAACCCTGCGGACGGCGACCGCGTCAATGCCACCCCCGGCGATCTGACGACAGGCAAGCCGATGGTGGTGCTTATCAACGGCGGTTCCGCCTCCGCCTCCGAAATCGTGGCAGGAGCCTTGCAGGATCACCGCCGTGCGGTGGTGATCGGCACCAAGAGCTTCGGCAAGGGATCGGTCCAGACGGTGATGCCGCTGCGGGGCGACGGCGCGATGCGCCTGACCACGGCACGGTACTACACGCCCTCGGGCCGGTCGATCCAGGCGCTGGGTGTATCGCCCGATATCGTGGTGGCCCAGCCCCCGGCACAGCCTGCCACGGATGAGGCGGACAAGCCCGCCCTCCCACTGCGGTCCGAAGCCGATCTGCGCGGCAGCCTGAACAACGACAGTCTTACGGAGGATGAGGTCAAGCAGATCGAGGCCGACCGCGAAAAGGCAGAAAAGGCCGCCGAACTGCGGGAAGAGGATTACCAGCTGGCCTATGCCATCGACATCCTCAAGGGCCTTTCTGCCCTCGGCCCCAAGAACTGATCGGTTCCGCCTGACGGACAACGAAGGGCCCGTGCACTGCGCGGGCCCTTTTCCCATGCGCTCACCACCTGCGTTGCACAGAGCCACTGGTCTTGGCGCGCGTGGCTGCATAGGGTGCGCTGGACACTGCCAGAGGACACTGCGATGCCCGCCCCGACCAACACATTCAAGGCCGCCCTGCGCGAGGGCCGGACTGTTTTCGGCTGTTGGCTGAGCCTGGCCAATCCCCTGACGACAGAGATCATGGGCACCGCCAGCTTCGACTGGCTGGTGATCGACGGCGAACACGCGCCCAACGACCTGCCGCTGATCACCGCGCAGCTTCAGGTGCTGGAAGCGAGCCGCAGCCACGCCGTGGTGCGGGTGCCGGTGGGCGAGACCTGGATGATCAAGCAGGTGCTCGATGCAGGCGCGCAGACCGTGCTGGTGCCGATGGTGGACAGCGCCGATCAGGCGCGCCAATTGGTGCGGGCCGTGACCTATCCGCCGAAGGGTGACCGGGGCGTTGGATATGCGGTCAGCCGGGCAGGGCGGTTCTCGGCCCTGCCGGACTACGGCACCACGGCGGATGCTGAGATCTGCCTGCTGGTGCAGGTGGAAAGCCTGCGCGGGCTGGAGGCGCTGGACGACATTCTGGCCGTCGAGGGCATTGATGGCGTCTTCATCGGCCCCGCCGACCTTGCCGCCGACATGGGCCATATGGGCGATGCGCTGCAATCTGATGTGCAGGCTGCGATCATGGACGCCATCCGGCGCATCGCGGCTTCGGGCAAGGCGGCGGGAATCCTCTCGACCAACGACGCCATGACCCGCGCGGCGCTGGATGCCGGGGCGCGGTTCGTGGCCGTAGGGGCGGATGTGCTGATCCTGAGCCAGACCGCCCGCGCGCTTGCGACCAAGTGGAAGACCGACACCGCATGAACATCGGAATCGTCCTGCTGGGTCTGGGTTACCTGCTCAGCCAGTTTTTCCGCGCCTTTCTTGCGGTACTGTACCCGTTTTTGTTCCGCGACCTTGGTGCCACGCCCGAGGACCTCGCCTTTGCCTCCGGCCTGTGGTTCCTGACTTTTGCCGCGATGCAGATCCCCATCGGGGTGGCGCTCGATTCCATCGGGCCGCGGCGCACGGCGGGGTGGCTTCTTCTGATCGGCGGCGGGGGCGGCGCGGCAGTATTCGCCATGGCCACGACGCCGCTGCATGTCTCCCTGGCCATGGCCCTGATTGGCGTAGGCTGCGCGCCCGTGCTGATGGCCTCATACTACATCTTCGCGCGGGAGTTTCCGCCTGCGCGCTTCGCCGTGCTGGCCTCGGTGATGGTGGGGCTGGGCAGCTTCGGCAACCTGGTGGCCTCTTACCCGATGGGATTTGCCGCCGAAACCATCGGCTGGCGCAACGCGCTTTGGGCCTTGGGCGCGCTATCGACCTGCACGGCGCTCGGCACGCTGGCACTGGTCCGAGACCCGCCAAGGGTGGAGGGAGAGGAAAGGGGATCGCTCGCCGCACTGCTCCGGATGCGCGTGCTGTGGTTCGTTTTCCCGCTGATGGGGGCGAGCTATGTCATGCCGGGCGCGATGCGCGGGCTGTGGATCGGCCCCTACCTCTCGAAGGTCTTCGGCGCAACGGTCGGCGAGATCGGCGTGGCGACGCTGCTGATGGGATGCGCCATGATCGGGGGCGTGCTGGTCTACGCCTCGCTCGACAGGAAGCTTCCCTCGCGCAAGTGGATGATCGCGGGCGGCACGCTGTTGACGCTCTGCGCGGCCGGTGTGCTCATCGTGCTCCCCGACGCCTCCATGGCCCTCTCTGTCGCGATGATGTGCGCCATTGGCTTCTTCGGCGGCACCTATGCCGTCATCATGGCGCACGGGCGCAGCTTCCTGCCGACGCACCTGATCGGGCGGGGCGTTACCATGCTCAACCTCTTCAGCATCGGCGGGGCCGGGTTGATGCAGTTCATGTCGGGTCGCGTCTATGCCGCCCAGCTTCCTGCGGCGTCTGTGGATCTGCCCTATCGCGCGGTCTTCGTGCTTTTCGCTGTGGTGCTGCTGGCGGGCCTCGCGATCTACCTCTTCAGCCGCGACAGCGAACGCTGACCCTTCCCCTCGCTCCGCCATCGCGCTAAAGGGCGCGGACCATCACACATCAATATTGGAGAATTCAGATGGGTTACCGCGTCGCTGTCGTAGGCGCCACTGGCAATGTGGGCCGCGAAATGCTGAACATCCTGGCCGAGCGCCAGTTTCCCGTGGACGAGATCGTGGCACTTGCCAGCCGCCGCTCGCTCGGGACGGACGTCAGCTTTGGCGACAAGACACTCAAATGCAAGGACCTCGACAGCTTCGACTTCAAGG
>JBBSJO010000151.1:0-10456 GCA_038257185.1 Rhodobacterales bacterium
GCGAGACCCTGATTTGCCAGGAAAGTCGCGATCTGATCGCGTACCACTTCCGCGATGGGCAGGGTCTGGCCCAGATCCGCGAAGGTCATCGCCGTCACCGTGCCCGCACCTTCTTCCTTGTCTGCAATCCGCCGCCAGTCCGAATCGAGATGGTCCGACAGATGCGCCGTGCCGATCAGTTCGCCGTTGCGGTAGTGACGCAGGACCGGGTGGATGAAGGGATCGGGTTCCCCCTCGAAGGCAGTATGCGCCCGCTTCACATGGGTCGGTGTTGCTCCGAAGTTGCCGAATTCCAGCGTGACCATCAGGCTGTCCTCGCCCAGCACCTCGGGCGTTTCCTGCGCCCACTTCATCGGGATGTCTCGGTAATGCGTCCCGACGGTCGGCCCGCCGAGGTGGATCACATCACACAGGAACCCCGGTTGCAGGAAAAGCGCGCAGGACAGGCTGATGCGGTTCACGATCAGGTCGCTCAGCGCATCGCCTTCGGTCGCGGCAACTGCGGTCGGGTAGGGCGTGCCCTTGACCCGGCCCGCGATGAAATGCGTCAGGGCGGCGATGTTGTGGCGAAAGCCGTGGACGAAGCCGGACATGGTTTTCTTGAAGTCGAGGCTCTGCATCACCGTGCCCGCGAACCACAGGTTCGGAGTGTCTTTCGATTCCCACTGCGGCGTCATCACCGGGAACTTGTCGAAGTGTTGCAGGTCGGGGCGGATATCCTCGTCGATGATCGTGGCATCCCAGCGGAACCCGGTGCAGCAGATCACATAATCGTAGCGCAAGACGATTTCGTGGCCTTCGGCGGCGGTCATCGCGGCTGTGACGGTATAAACGCCGCCCTCGCGCTCGATCTTCACCGGGCTCGCGTCGACCACCGCGTTCTGTGATTTCAGTTGGTAGGTGTCGATGAATTCGGTATTCACCGCCCGCACATGGCCCACGAAGTGCGTGTTCCAGGCGAATTTCAGGGGGTTCGGGCTCATCACGTGGATGGAGGCCGCATGTTCCAGCATCTTCTGCGCGGTTTCGAAGGCGGCATTGCCCTTGCCGAGGATCAGCACGCGCTTGCCGTTGAACCGCTCCGCGGTTGCGTCGAATTCCATGTAATTCTCGGTCAGTTCGATGCCGTCGACCTCGGGCAGCCAAGGTTTCGTCACGCCGCTGGAGACGACGACATGATGCGCCTTGAAGCTGCGCCCGTCGGCGGTCTCCACGGTGAACACGTCACCTTCCTTGGAAATACGCGATACATCGGCATTGAGCATGACGTCGTCGCCCAGAAGGTCGGCGAACTGCTCCAGATAGCCCACGAACTCTTCGGCCTTCGGGAAATACCGCTTGGTAAAATCAGGCACCAGCAGCCCCTCGTCGTTCAGCAGGCTGTTCCAGTCGTAGCGCAACCGGGCCTCGGCATCGGCAAGGCCGGTATGGACCTTGTTGATTGAGATGAAATTGCGGTGCCGCGGGAACTTGCGGAAGAATCCACTGACCCCCTCGCCACGTTCCAGCAGCCGGACGGACACTCCCTGCTTGCGCAGCAAATAGGCGGTCTGGAGCCCCGCAGGGCCTGCGCCGATCACGCAGCAATCCAGTATTTCGTCAGTACTCGTCATGGTGCCTCCAGGCGGTTCTCGTTTCGTTAACCATTTACCACAGAGGGAACTGGGTCAACCTCGGCGTGTAATAATTCCACCCTCCGGTTGCCGGGGTTGCTGCATTGCAGTAACTGCTGGCGCAGAATGCCGCAGGAGGGAAGACGTGGTGGCAAAACGCAAACCGATCAACCTTGCCCTGCAGGGCGGCGGCGCGCACGGAGCCTTTACCTGGGGCGTGCTGGATCGCCTGCTGGAAGACGACGATATCGAGATCTGCGGCATTTCCGGCACTTCGGCGGGGGCGCTGAACGGGGCGGCCCTGAAATCCGGCATGGTGCGCAACGGGCGCGCGGGCGCGTTGGAAAACCTCTCCTGGCTCTGGAGCCAGGTGGCGGGGGTGAGCGATCTGCGGATGACCCACTGGATGGCGCCTTTCGGTATCGGCGCTTTGAGCCAGGCCATACAATACAGCTGGCCCATCAGCCTCACCGATCAGGTGTCGCATTTGCTGTCGCCCTATGCCTACGGGCCCTTCTACAAGAACCCGCTCGACGATATCGTGGCGCGTTTCGATTATGACGAGGTCTGCAATACGATTGCTCCGCTGCTCTTCATCTGCGCCACGCGGGTGCGCAACGGCAAGATCAAGGTGTTTTCAGGAAGCGAGATCAGTCCCGATGCGCTGCTCGCGTCGGCTTGCCTGCCCAACATCTTCCAGGCGGTGGAGATCGACGATGACGAGACCGGGCGGCGCGAGGCCTTCTGGGACGGAGGGTACACCGGCAATCCCGCGCTTTTTCCGCTTTTCGGCCCGGATTTGCCAGATGACATCGTGGTGGTGAACATCAACCCGCTGGAGCGCGAAGGCATCCCCGTGACGGCGCAGCAGATCCAGAACCGCATCAACGAGATCAGCTTCAACTCGAGCCTGCTGCGCGAGTTGCGCGCCATCGAGTTCGTGCAGCGCCTGCTGGACGATGGCACGCTGCCGCCGGGACGGATGAGCAGGGTGCGGGTGCACATGATTGCGGATGACGATCTGATGGGAAAGCTGTCGGCGGCGACCAAGCTGGTGCCGAATGCGGCCGTGATCGGCACGCTGCGGGACGCAGGCTATGCCGCGGCGGAGCTGTTTCTCGAACGCCATCGGGGCGACATCGGCGCACGCAGCAGCGTGGATTTGCCTGAAATGTTCGGCTGACAGAGCGCCTTCAGGGCTCCGCCCGTTCCCTCTCCTTCTGTTCGACCTGCTCCATGAGGTCCAGCACGCCCTGATCGGTTTCAAGGGCAGGGCGTTCCGGCGGATAGACAAGGCCCGCCGAGATCACCAGTTTCGCCGCATCCTCCACCGACATGTCCAGTTCGATCACGTCGCTGCGCGGAAAGTACAGCAGAAAGCCCGATGTCGGGTTCGGGGTGGTGGGGACGAAGACACTGATCATCTCGTCATCGCCCTGCGCAATCGCAGCGATCTCGCCCTTGGCGACCGTAGAGATGAACCCCAGCGCCCAGATGCCCCGCCGCGGATATTCGATGAGACAGGCGGTTTCGAAGCTGCGTTCGGACTGGGCAAAGATCGTCTCGGAAATCTGCTTGATGCCGGAATAGATCGAGCGGACCACCGGGGTGCGTTCCACCAGGCTTTCGGCAAAGCGGATCAGAGACCGGCCGATGATGCCCTTGGCCAGCCAGCCGATGATGATCGTGAACACCAGGAAGATGATGACGCCGAGGCCGCGCACATTGAACTGAACGGCAGGATCGAGGCCAAAGAAGTTCTGGACCATCCGGTCCAGATGATAGGCCTGCGGCACCATCGGCAGCACGAACCCATCGATCCAGCCCACCACGGTCCAGATCAGCCAGATCGTCAGCCCCACGGGCGCGATGACCACAAGGCCGGTCAGGAAAGACGCCCTGAGTCGCCCGACGAGGCCGCGCCGGGCAGGGGGGGGAGGATCAGCGTCGAAAGGTGTGTTCATTTGGCGCGGGGTCTTTATTCCAGATCAAGGGCATAGCTAGTATCTTTGCCCCCCGGCGACAATGGTCGGCCCGGAAAACAGGGCTAAGTTGCCTGCAAATCTTGCAGTGCGATGGCGATTTGGGCAGCAAGCCGGGCATTGTTGCGCACCAGCGCGATATTGGCGGTCAGCGACCTGCCTTCCGTCAGTTCGAAAATGCGCTGCAACAGGTAGGGCGTGACGGCCTTTCCCCGGATGCCGTTCGCGCTGGCGTCGCTTTGGGCCCTGGCGATCACCGGGGCCATTTCACTGGCGGCGATCTCGTCACTTGCGGGGATCGGGTTGGCGACCAGTTGCCCGCCCGGCAGGCCAAGGGCGGCACGGGTCAGATGCGCGCGGGCGATGGCGCCGGCATCGTCCATGCGCAGCGGCGATTTGAGCGGCGATTGCGCGCTCCAGAATGCCGGAAAGGTGTCTTGACCGTAGGTAATCACGGGCACGCCCTGGGTTTCCAGCACTTCGAGCGTCTTCGCCACGTCGAGGATCGCCTTCGCGCCGGCGGCGACCACCGTCACTGGGGTCTGCGCCAGTTCCATGAGGTCGGCGGAGATGTCGAAGCTGTCCTCGGCCCCCTTGTGGACCCCGCCGATGCCGCCCGTGGCAAAGACCGCGATCCCGGCATGGTGTGCCGCGATCATCGTGGCGGCCACCGTCGTCGCCCCCGTGCCGCCCATGGCGATGCAGGCGGCCATGTCGGCACGGCTCAGCTTCGCGACGCCCTTGGCCTGCGCCAGCAGTTCAAGCTGTACCGCCTCCAGCCCGATGTGCAGGGTGCCGTCGATCACCGCGATGGTGGCCGGGGTGGCACCGGCGGCGCGCAGGTCAGCCTCGACCTGACGCGCGACTTCGAGGTTCTGGGGGTAGGGCATCCCATGCGTGATGATGGTGCTTTCGAGCGCCACGATGGGGGTGCCTGTGTCTCGGGCGCGTTGCACCTCGGCGCTGACGGTAAGGGGCAGGGTGGTCATATCTTGGTCTCTCCCGACACATAGAGGGCGGCGGCCTCAAGGGCGGCGGCAAGGGCCGACTCAGCTGCCGCACCGCCGAGTTCGGCAGCGATATGCGCCGCCATGAAAGTATCCCCCGCACCCGTGACGCGCGCGACGCTGACCGGCGGCGGGGCCTGCGAGATGAGGCCGCTCGCGTCGCCCACCGTGGCGGGCGCACCGCCGTCCGTCACCACGACGCGCGCCGCACCGCGCTGCAACAGGCCTCCCGCCGCCCTGGCCGAAGTCTCGAACCCCGTCTGGCAGAGCAGTCCTGCCTCCTCCAGATTGACATAGAGCGTCCCGCGCCGTGCCTGCATGAAAGGCGCGAGCCGCAGCGCCTTGCCGGGGGAGGCGGGGGCGACCCGCAGGTCGGCCTGCGCCAGAAGCGGGCTGCGCGCGATGTCGGACAGAAGGTCGATGGTCAGGTTCCCGTCCAGCGCCACCGCGCCAGTGAAGGGGGCGGGCAGGGAACCGTCGCTGAGCGGGCGCAGGATCTTGTCGCCCGCAGCCTCCAGCGAATGGGCATCCGCGATGGCCGCGATCAGCCCGTTGGCCCCTTCGACCGCCATGTATCGATCGGTCGGAAGATCGTCGGAGCGATAGACCAGATGCGTTGCCAACCCCCGCACCGCGCAGGCGGCAATCAACTCGTCGCCTTCGGCGTCGCGGCCCACGGCGCTGAGCAGGGCTGGCGACAACCCGAAGCGGGCCAGCGCCATCCCGATGTTCAGCGCCACACCCCCCAGCAGGCGGGTGATACGTCCGGGCATGTCCGACCCCTGCCGCATGGCAGAATCAGACCGCCCGATCACGTCCCATAGGACAGAGCCGATGCACAGGATGTCAGGTGTGGTGGTGGTGTCGGGTGCGGTCATCGCACCCGTTTAGCCGCGCAGCCCCCGCGCGTGCAAGGGCCGCTGTCAGTCGGGCACCCTGAAGGTCAGCGCCGCCCAGAGCGTTTGCCACACCGGCGCGTCCGGTGTCGTGCCGCCGCCGTCCGCCTTGCGCAGCACGACGCCATCGAAGAGGTATTCGTGCCCTGCGATCACCGGGATCGAAGCCACTCCTTCGGCATCGGTGCGGTGCAGGGTGATCGTGACGCTTTCGTCGGGCGCCCGGTCGAACACCTCCACCTGCGCATCGGCGCGGGGGGCACCATCGTAGTAGAGCGCCACCTTCATGCCATCCGCCAGATCATCGGTGTAGGGGTTGGTCAGCGCGACGAACTCGGTCGTCATCCCCAGCTTCGCGTCTTCACCCTTGCCATCGCCGACGGCGATCAGGGTCTTGATATGCCGCGTGTACGTCTCCTTGATGATGTCCTGAGACCATCCGGCTGCAATGTGGTCCGCCTCGGCGTTCGGGAAGTCCTTGTGCTTCGTGAACGCCAGAAATTTTTCCCATTCCTTGTAGGTGACGATGGACGGAGTGGTTTCGTAGATCACCGTCAGCAATCCCTCCTTTTCCGGCGCCGTGATCTGAAGGGCTGAAGAATCACCGGGACGGGGGGTCAGTCTTGTGCCTTTGCCTTCGAAAACCTCTATGAAATTGACGGTCGTCTTGGTGAAGAACGCGAGCGCTACCCCCTTGAATTCCTCCCCGTTGCGGAAGGTGCCGCGTATTGCCTCACCCGGTTGCACTTGATACTTCTCCGGCGCGATCCAGTATTCATGGGCGTATGCAGGGGTCAGCGTCAGCGCGAGGCCGAGTGCGAGTAACAGGCGGGACAGGTACATGGCAGAAACTCTCTTTAGGTTCCTCGCAAAGCTGGCCCTGCTGGTGGGATTGTCAAGTATGGCGTGCCTGCCTGCGCAGGCGCATGAGGTCCAGCCGACGGTCGGCGATCTGACCGTGGTGGACGGCAAGGCGGAACTGGTGCTGCGCATCAATCTGGAGGCGTTTCTGGCGGGCATCGACCTCGATGCGGTCGAGGACACCAACAACGCCGTCAACGCGGGCGACTACGACGCGCTTCGTGCCGAGGATGCCGAGGTGATCGAGGTCCGTGCGCCCGAGTTGCTGCCTGCCTGGAACGCGCTGCCGGTGCTGCGTGTGGACGGCAAGGACATCACCCTGACCAGCGCCTCGGTTCTCGTCCCGCGTGACGTGGATATTGAATTGCCGCGCGTTTCGGAATGGCGGCTGACGGGCGACGTGCCCGAGGGTGCCACGCAGGTCGTCCTGCGCTGGCCTGAAGGCGGCGGCGCGATGGTGCTGCGCCAGCAGGGGGTGGAGGAGCCGTTTACCGGCTACCTCGACGGCGGCGAAACCAGCCCCGAAATCTCGCTGGGCGGTGGTGGGGAGCAGACCAACACGCAGGCCTTCTTCAGCTATATTCCAATCGGCTTCGATCACATCCTGCCCAAGGGACTTGACCACATCCTCTTTGTGCTGGGGCTGTTCCTGTTGTCCACGCACTTTGGCCCGCTGCTTTGGCAGGTATCGGCCTTCACGCTGGCGCATACTTTGACGCTGGCCTTGGGCGCATCGGGCATCGTCACGGTGCCGGGCTCGATCGTTGAACCGCTCATCGCCGCCTCCATCGTCTTCGTGGCGGTGGAGAATATCTTCACCACCGGGCTCAGCCGTTGGCGACCTTTGGTGGTCTTCGGCTTCGGGTTGCTGCACGGGCTGGGTTTTGCCTCCGTCCTGGGGGAATTCGGCCTGCCCGAGGGGCAGTTCGTCCCCGCGCTCCTTGGCTTCAACGTCGGCGTGGAATTGGGGCAATTGACCGTCATCGCCATCGCCGCCGTGCTGATCTGGCTGGCGGTCCGTGCTGCGCGAGTCGCTCCGCTGGAGGGCGAGGAGGAAATGGTCCGCGAAACCGACGTGATGTTCCGCGCGGTGTCGATCACCGGTTCGCTGATCATCGCGCTGATCGGGGCCTATTGGGTGGTGGAGCGGGTGTTCTTCTGACCGCTCAGGTCATCGCCGCCATCAGGGTCGCCAGCGCCGCCTCCGGGGTGTCTTTTTCCCAGATCTCGTCCCCTAGCCCGAAGAAATCGGTATAGGGGGCAAGCTTGCGGATCATGGCTTCGTCCAACGCGCCCTCGGCCACCACCGGCACTTCGATGACCTCGGACCACCACTCGAAAAGATCAAATTCCGCAAAGCTGCCGTCGCCTAATGTCCCTGCCTGTACCGGGCCGAAGCTGACATAATCCGCCCCCGCTTCGCCCGCCGCCATGCCTTCGTGACGCGAGGTGGCGCAGAAGCTGCCGACGATGGCGTCCGCACCCAGTTCCTTGCGGGCGTAACGCACGCTCTTTGACGCATCGCTGAGATGCACGCCGTCCAAACCCAGACGCGCCGCCAGAAGCAGGTGATCCTCGATCACGAGGGCCACGTCCCGGGCATGGGTCACTTCACGTAACGCATCGGCGGACCGCGCCAGACGATCCTCATCGCGGGTCGACAGCGCCAGTCGCACGCAGGCAACAGGATGCGCGTCCAGCACGGCGGCCAGTTTCGCCGGGAAGGTCGCCAGCTCAAAGGCGGGTGGGGTGATCAGGTAGATCTGCGGCTGTTCGGGCGTTGTCATCGGGAATTCCTGGCGTTTGGGCGTTGTGCGTCACTAGCCCAGCTTGGCTGTCACTTCAAACCCCGTTCTTGCGATACATACAGCGCCCGCGTATGAGGCGGCCATGTCCCAACCCGTCTCTCTCCCCACGATCCCGGCCTTCGTGCTGGTGCGCCCCCAGATGGGCGAGAACATCGGTGCGGCAGCCCGCGCGATGTGGAATTTCGGGCTGGACCGGATGGTGCTGGTTGACCCGCGCGACGGCTGGCCGAACCCGGCGGCGGTCGCAATGGCCTCGGGGGCCGGGCGGTTGCTGGACGAAGCCCTGCTGCATGACGATCTGCCCTCGGCTGTGGGTGCTGCGGACTTCGTCTTTGCCACCACGGCGCGGGGGCGGGACCTGAGCAAGCCAGTTTACAGCCCGGAAGCCGCGATGGCGGAAACCGCGCAGAGAATTGCAGAAGGTCAACGGGTTGCGGTGCTTTTCGGGCCCGAGCGGGCAGGGCTCGAGAACGAGGATATCGCACGCGCCAACGCGATCATCACCGTGCCGGTGAACCCGGCCTTCCCCTCGCTGAACCTCGCGCAATGCGTTCTGCTCACGGGATACGAATGGCGGCGCGCCCAAGGCAATGTCACAGAGCTGACGACCGAAATGGCGGGAAGCGACTGGGCCAACGGGCAGGAGGTCGAACACCTCTCGGCCCATTTCGAGGAGCGGCTGGAGGCGGCGGGGTTCTTCTATCCCGACCACAAGATCGCCTCGATGAAGTTGAACCTGCGCAACATGTGGTCGCGCCTGCCGCTCACCCGCGCGGATGTGCAGATGTTTCACGGCATGATGCGTCAGATGGTCCGCTGGAAAGAGCACGACTAGACCTTCCTCGCCGTCTGGCCTACCAAATGCCCCGACAGATCAAGAGGCGCGACATGGCGGAAAAACGCAAATTGTTCGAGGAAGTGGGCGCGGAGCAACCCACCCGGCCCCTGGCCCAGCCCGGTGCAATCGACCGGGGACGCGGCGGGGCGCGGGGGGCGATCCGTGTCTGGCTGATGATCCTCTTTGCGCTAGTCTTCGTGATGATCAGTGTCGGCGGTGCCACGCGGCTGACGGACTCCGGGCTTTCGATCACCGAATGGAAGCCCTTCACCGGGGCCATGCCGCCGATGAACGAGGCGGACTGGCAGTCCGAATTTGCCAAGTATCAGCAGATCGACGAATTCCGGATCCAGAACGACTGGATGCAACTGTCCGATTTCAAACGCATCTATTGGTGGGAATGGGGCCATCGGCAACTCGGTCGCGTGATCGGCCTCGTCTGGGCGCTCGGGTTCTTCTGGTTCCTTCTCCGTCGGCGCATTCCACCAGGCTGGTCGAAGCGCCTGTTGTTGCTCGGCGCGCTCGGCGGCGTGCAGGGCGCGATCGGCTGGTGGATGGTTTCCTCTGGCGTGACCGCCGGGGCAGGGGCCACGGATGTCGCGAGCTACCGTCTGGCCACGCACCTCGGCCTCGGCTTTGTGATCCTCGGCGTGATCACCTGGGACGTGCTGCTGCTGGGCCGTACCGAGCGGGACCTGATGCAGGCCCGCCGTGCCAAGGAAAGCAAACAGTATGGGCTGGCCACGGGCCTGCTCCATCTGGCGTTTTTGCAGATCCTGATTGGCGCGTTGGTCGCGGGGATCGACGCGGGGCGCTACTTCGTCGACTGGCCGCTGATGCAAGGGCAGTTCTTTCCTCCTGACGCCTTCAGCATCAACCCTGCATGGCGCAACTTCTTCGAAAACCCGGGGCTGGTACAGTTCATCCACCGCATGACCGGCTACCTTCTGGCGATCTTCGGCGTCGTGGTATGGCTGCGCGGTCGCCGCTCGGCCCATCCGCAGACGCGGCTGGCCTTCAATGCCGTGATGGCAGCACTCGCCTTGCAGGTGGTCGTGGGCATCACCACTGTGCTCTACGCCGCCCCTGTCCACATCGCACTCGTCCATCAGGCGCTCGCTGTCGTGCTCTGGGTCCTGATCCTGCGCGCGCGTTTTCTGTCGGCCTACCCGGTCGCCGCAACCATCCGAGGAAACTGAACATGTCCGCATATGACAATCTGATGGCCTTCCAGCGTGAGACCGAAGCGCTGTCCCAGGTGGCGGGCCGCTTGGGCTGGGATCAGGAAACCATGATGCCGCGCGGTGCCGCCCCGCAGCGGGGCGAGGAGATGGCCGCGATGGAAGGCGTGCTGCACGCCCGCCGCATCGACCCGCGCATCGAGGACTGGCTGGGGGAGATCGACGAGAGCACGCTCGACGAGGTCGGCCGCGCGCAGCTGCGCCACATCC
>JBBSJO010000152.1:0-10392 GCA_038257185.1 Rhodobacterales bacterium
AGAATGAGCGCAAGAACGGCCCGGTCATGATGGTGGGAGACGGTGTCAACGACGCGCCAGCACTGGCGGCAGCAGACATCGGTGTCGCGATGGGCGCGCGTGGGGCGGCTGCTTCGGCGGAAGCGGCGGATGTCGTGCTGCTGGTCGATCATCTGGATCGCCTTCTGCCAGGAATCGAGATCGCGCAACGGTCCCGCCGCATCGCTGTTGAGAGTGTTGTGGCCGGGATCGGCCTGTCGGTCCTCGGCATGATCGCTGCCGCCTTTGGCTATCTCACGCCGGTACAAGGCGCGCTTCTGCAGGAATTGATTGATGTGGCCGTCATCCTGAACGCATTGCGCGCTCTCAGGATCGTGCCGCGGCACGTCGGTCAGATTGAGGACAGCCCGCGTGATACTGCGGTCCGTCGCCCGCCTTTGCCGACATTCCCCGCCGCATAGCTGAGAGGGCCCATCAAAATGAGCAGACTATCAAATTCCAAAGTCCACATGGTCCATCGCATCGGCTGGTTGCGTGCCGCAGTACTTGGCGCGAACGACGGCCCCGTTTTGCGAGCCTCATGGTCGGGGGCGCTGTGGCAGGATCGGGGTGTCCCGAGATCCTGATTGCTGGCCTTGTCGGTCTTGTCGCCGGAGCGATGTCGATGGCGCCGGAGAATACGTCTCTGTCAGCTAAAAGACCGATGCAGAGCAGGCCGACATCGCCCGTGAGACCCGCGAACAGTTAAAGACGCCCGATGCGGAGCTGCAAGATTTGGCGCGCATCTGTGTCGGGCGCGGCCTCGACGAAAATCTCGCTTGTCAGGTCGCGGTTCAGCTGACGCAGAAATATGCTTTTGTTGCCCGCGCGCGTGATGAACTTGGGAAATCAAAGACGGTCAAAGCCTATCCGATAAATGCGGCATTGGTGTCAGCGGTGACCTTCGCTGTGGGAGCTGTCATTCCACTCATCATCGCTGCCGTAATGCCCACAGCTCCACGCGGGCACGACCGGTCAGTTCAGCCAGGGTAGACAGGCTGAGATGCACATCTTCTCGCGCAATCCACTCGGATTGCCGGTTCACTGTTTGGTGCTGTCCGAACTTATCGAAGGTAATCATGGCGATCAGTTGCCGCCATGCCCAACCGCGCGGAATGTTGTGATGCTTGGCTGCTTGTATCGCAGGTCCGGCCAGTGAAAAGCACCAACCTTGCAACGATGACGGGCTGCAACTCGCGCTATCGAAGAGAAAAAATGATGAGATGGCTGGGCGACTGCGACCTCTTCGTGAAAAGCAACGTCAAGGGCCGGCATCAAAGAACGGGCACAACAGGCCCTACCGGAATTCGGGGGCGTTTCCTGAAAACGTGCGATTAGAATAGTCCCTCCTCGATCGCGATCATGACGGCCTGAGTTCGGTTATGCGCGCCAATTTTGCGGTAGAGTGTCTTCGTGTGCAGCTTCACGGTGGGTTCCTTGATGCCGAGGTCGCGGGCAATCTCCTTGTTGGGCTTGCCTTGGAATAGACCCTGCAGCACCTGAGCCTCGCGTGGGGACAGCATTTCCGCCATTGGGTTAACCGGAACGGCCTCCTGCAGCGCGGTCAGGAAAGCAACCGGGGCATATTGCTCTCCCATCATCATGAAGTGCACCGCATTTACCACAGACTTTGCCGACAGTGTCTTGGGCAGGAAACCGGCGGCTCCCATCTCCAGCGCCTTTTCGGCAACCTCGCGAGAGGCGATCCCCGACATCAAAGCGACATATGCGCCCTTGCTTTCTGCAAGGGCGGTGGCCAGCCCTTCAAGCCCGTTCATCCCCGGCATCCCATAATCCAGCAAGATCAGGTCGAAGGGTTCGCAGGCTGCCACGGCTGCGAGGGCTGACGGCAGGTCGCATGCGGGCGTGACCTCCATCTGTTCCTGCCGGAACCACAGATCAAGCGTGTCGCGGAGAAGGTCATGGTCATCAGCAATCAGAACGCGCATCGCGCTACCCCTTTCGTGCTCTCCTGATTATGGCGCTTTCAGCCGCTGCCACAAGCGCCTTGCGATCAACGGGCTTTGCAAGGACGGTGTCAAAGACGCTATCGTCCCGGCCCGCCACGCCCGCCAGCGCGGTCACCAAGATCACTGGAAGCCCAGGTGCCAAGGCGCGAATCCCGATGGCCAGTTCCGCCCCCGTCATGTCAGGCATATCGAAATCGGTGATCACCAGATCCCAAGCCTCCGGATCGTCGCGCACTGCCGTCATGATATCTGCGGGCTCGGTTGTCGGACCCACTTCGGCGCCCGCAGACTCCAGCATGGCGGCCAGCACATCAAGCACCGCTTTCTGGTCATCAACCAGAAGAACAGTGCGCCCCGCAAGGGTGCCTGTCAGACCCTCGACCCGGTCGCCATCGGCTGGTTGCTTTACACCGCCCATCGGCCACAGGACCGAAAACTGCGTTCCTTGCCCCGGCGCCGTATCCAGCGCAATGGCTCCGCCATTTGCCAGCACTACCGACGACACGATCGCCAGACCCAGCCCCGTGCCCTTGTCGCCCTTGGTGGAGACATAAGGCTTGAAGACACTGGACATCAGCTCGGGCCGAATGCCGGAACCGGTATCCGATATCCGCAACAGCGCATAGCACTGAGAGGGATCGGCATGGCCTACGACAAAGGGACCAGCAAGCTCTGCTGCCCCGGCTTGGCTCAGGGATACTGCGATCTCGCCCGGAGCGTTGCCAATTGCATCCCGTGCGTTGATGACCAGATTGAGCAAAACCTGCAGGATGTCGGTCGCACCGGCGCTGACCTCGACCGGATGGTCGGGCACCGAGACTGCCAGACGGTGAATGGGCTGCAGGCTAGCCCTCGCCAAGTCCAGCGCGTCGTCCAGGGGCTGGCGCAGGTCGATGCACCGACGCTCGGACGGGCGAACGCCCACGGCCAGCAATCGCCGGACCAGCCCCGCGGCCTGCCCAGTGGCGGCCTCGATCCGTTCGGTGCCGATAGAGACGACGCTGCCTGGTTCTGCCGCCGTTCCTATCAGCGACGCATTACCCGCGATCGTGGCCAGCAGGTTATTGAAATCATGCGCCAGACCGGCCGCCATCTGGCCCACCGCCTCGCGCCTCTGGGCGATTTGCAGTTCCTCGCGCAGCCGTTCGCGTTCGGCGGCGCCGCGGCGCCGCTCGCTGACATCGCGGGTGATGCACAGAATGCCGCCATCGGCCTTCAATGTCAGAGACACGTCCTGATCGACCGCGCGTCCGTCTATCGCACGGCCAAAGACCTCTCCGCTCCACCGTCCTTCGGCAAATAGGCGTGGCATCGCATGGGCCTGCATCCAGGCAGCTTCCTGAGGTTCGTAAAAGAGCAACCACGGCTTGCCCAAGGCCTCAGCCTCGGTTGCGATGCCGAACATCGCCAGATGGGCGCGATTCATGTAGAGAAACCGACCTTCGGCGTCGGTGACGGCAATGCCGTCCTGGCTGGCCTCCAACGCAGCCGACAGGTCGGCCCGCGCGCTCTGTTCCGATAATTTCAGAGCAGTGATGTCGAAATGCAGCCCGACCCGCCCACCATCGGGCGTGGCATGGTCGGACTCTTGGATCCAGCGGCCGTCTGGCAGATTGGTCTCGATGGTGCCATGGGCCTTGCGGAACTGGTGCAGGCGATCAGTCAGCCAATTCCGGCGCGCATCGGCATCTTGCATCTGGCCATGTACGCGGCTGTGACGCATCAGCGTCTCGAAGGTGACGCCGGGCTGCATAATCCCGGCATTCTCTGGAAACATCTCGCGATAGCGGTGGTTGACGGTGACCAGCCTTTCATGGCGATCGAAAAGTACGAACCCGTCGGGCAGGGCGTTGACCGCGGCCTCCAAGGTTGCGCGGGCCATGGCTGCATCCTCTGCCGCGCTGCGCAGGGCTTGGGCCTGCATGCGCCGGTCGGTCACGTCGGTCTGCACCGCCATAAAGCCGCGCAGCTTGCCCGCTATATCGCGCAAAGGCTGAATATCCAGCACCACCCAGTAATCGCGCCCGTCGCGGGCGCGATTCAGGATTTCGGCGCTGGTTGCCTCACCCCTGTCCAGCGCCGCGCGCAGTTGGGCGACCGTGGCCGGATCCGTCTCGGGGCATTGCAGCACACTGCCTGCATTGCGGCCTTGAACGTCGCGCAGCGTCCAGCCGGTGGTCCGTTCAAAGGCCGTATTGACCCATTCGATCCGTCGCTGCACATCTGTCACGACCACCAGATTGGTCGTCCGGCGTGCAATTTCGGACAGGCGCTCGATCTCTGCCGTCTGGTCGCGGGCCACTGTGATGTCGCGTAGCACGAACAGATAGCCTTGGTCGCCCATTGAGGAGGCGGACAGCTGCCACCAGTGTTCCGACTCACCCGTCAGCGTAAAAGGAAAGCTGCGTGGATCAGGTACCCGGCCCGCATCCAAGTCGGCCAGCACCGCGCGGCCTTCGGCGGCCAGGTCGGGGGGCAGGACCTCTTCCATCGCGCGGCCGATAAATGCGGCCTCCAACGCGTCGGGGACGATGATGGCGCCGGAGTGCCAAGTGACGAAACGGCCGTCCCGGTCCAGTTCAACAACCAGATCCGGCATGGCGGCCAGCACGGATATCAGGCGGGCGCGTTGTTCGGCCGCCTCTGCATGGGCAGTGAGCAGCGCCAATTCAGCATCCCGCCGCCCGAGGACAGAAGCGATGACCTTGGCAACTGATCGGATCAGGTGAATCTCGCCCGGCAGGAAGCTGCGTGGCGCGCCCACGGCATCGTAACCGACGAAGCCTTGAAAGGCCCCGTCCTGCGTCATCGGCACGGTGACGAGTGACCGGATGCCCTGTTCCAGAAGCATTGATTTTTCGGGCGCGTCATCGGACATCAGTGTGACGTCGGAGATCAGCACTTCGCGGCCGGCGTCGAATTCAGCGCGCCAATGGTCGATCATCGCGGCGGGAATGTCTTGGAGCGTTTCGCGCGCGGGACTGATGCCTGGCGCGCACCATTCATGGGTATTGTCGATGAAGCCGCCACCCGGACGCAGCCGGAACACATAGACCCGGTCGGTCCGGGTGAGCTGGCCCATCCGGGCCAAGGCCGCGTCGATCGCGCTGTCCGCCCCGGCCAGCGGTGCCCCCAGCAGGTCGTCGAGGATGCTGACCACCTCGCCCTGCATGTCGGTCAGGCGCGCAAAGGCGCGATGCACGGCCTCCAGCGGGGCATCCAGGATGCCACTCTCGTCCTGTGGGACCGCGCCGCCTTCGATCAGTGAGACGAGAAGTGCGTTGCGCCGCGCCGCCCGCAGCGCGACCAGGCTCTGCGCGGCCAGTGCCGCCACGCGTTCCAGCAGCCGCAGATCGGATGTCGCAAGCCGTCCTGGCAACACGCAGCCCAGCATCAGCGCGGCGCGTTCCTCGCTCGCGACATTTAGCGGCGCCATGATCACCGAGGCATAGTCGCCCATCACCCCCGGCAGGGCCTGACCGGGAGCCAGCCCCGCCAGGCCTTGCATCCGCCGCGACCGCCCCAGAAGGCTGTGGTCGAAAGGCAGCGATAAGCCTGCATGTTCGGGACGGGTCGATGCAGCAATTCGCAGATGATTACCCGATGCCTGCAACAGGCAGGCCTCGGCTATGGCAAAGTCGCGCTGCAGCACGGTCAGCAGGGCCAGGATCGCTTCGGTCGCCGTTGATCGGCCAGATAGCGCAGTCAGGGCCTCGGATAGAATCGATCTTTCGCGCAGGGCCGCTGCCTCGCGCAAGCGCAGGGCCTCCGTTTCGGCCAGAGCGGCGCGCATTGCCTCGGCCTCCAAGGTTAAACGGTGGCTCGCAGTGGACAATGCGCGGCTTTTGACGTTCAGCATGGCCTCGGCCTGGACCCGCGCGCGGCATTCGCGATCATAGAGCGCGCGGGACACGGGCCCGTCCCCCGGCCCGGTCATGCCAATGCCCCGATCCCGGCGCGCGCCAGCGGACCCTTTCGGTTCTGCTGCGTCACCAAGAGTGGGACCTTGTACGTCATGTGCTACCTTCCAAATGCCGTACACGAGATCATGAGGTTGCCATGCGTCGGGTGCCCTCCTGCCGGGACGCCCTGTTCGCCGAAGGTGAATATACCAAGCCAAGGCACATCGCCAAGCGCCTCCGAGATGCCGATGCGGACCTCCTCCATGCGATCCGTCACCGCAAGCATGCAACCGCCGCAATAGACCACCAGCGCGCCCGCGATTGCGCCGTCAAGATCGGCTTGCGTCTGACGCGCAATCCGGCCCGCGCGCGAGACAAGGCTGTCTGCGGACCCGCGCATCTGCCACAGCCTGTCGCCTTCGGCGAGATCCGCGAACAGATCCAGAGAGCCGTCCGGATTGGACATTGCTGGATGCGCCAGCAGGTGAAAAGGCACGCCCGCGATCCTGCGCGTAACGCGGCCAAGCGGCCAAAATGTCGCCGCTGCCAACACCGAAACAGGCGCCACCCCCACCTTGGGGACCGCGCCTCCCGTCCAGTGGTGATAAATCTCTGCCGCCGGCTGTTCGTCAATTTCAAACAGCCGCCGCCCCGAGGCACGTGTGACCACGCCGCCCTCGCCCGTCGGGGCGTAACCGCTTTGATAGGTCGAGGCGATTGGAACCGAGGGGAATAACACGGACACCACGACACCGTCCCCGTGGATGTCCTGCGGCCCGAACTGGCACCATTGGCCGCCCATGTCATTGTCTGCGGCACTGCCGCCCACGATCAGCGTGCCCGGACCGACGATGCATCGGATGCCGTCGATCACCTGTTCCTCACGTCCGGGGGCGACAGTCAGCCAGACCATGTCGGGGATTTCGCCTGTGCGGCCTGCCGCGACCAGCGCCGCATCGGTCGCACGCCGCGCCGCATCAAAGGCGTCATGCCCGAGATCGGTCGAGGCCGTGCCATAGCTGCCATTCACATCCCAGATCGCCAAGGCACCGACGCCCGCCCCATTGATGATAGCCATCCCGTCCTGTGTCATCACCCCCAGACAGGATGATCCGCCATGCAGAGCTGCTGTCCCAAAGGCCCCGCGTGCCGCGTCCGCCAATGTCGCCCCGTCGCAGGCGATGCCGAAATGAAGGGCCACGAAATCGGGCGCCGGGCAACCACCCGCCACGAGGTCGGCAACGATCTCTTGGACCGCCATGCCAGCATTGCCGGCGTTGGAATGTGCGGCTACGATCTTCATGCTGACCTCTGTTTCACACAGGTTTATGTCTGCGCCGCAGCGATTCCGAATGCGCAAGCGGATAGGCACCCTATCCCTTTGGATAGGATGGCCGATACTGCATCGCGCCGAAGGCTCAGCCGAAATACGGTCGATCAATTGTGCAGGCGGGTCACAGTCTGACGGACAGCAGCAAGCAGAAGTGAGCTTCAAGTGAACGCCGCAGCTGAGCACATCGAAACTTGTCTCCGGATGCTGCGAGGGGACTGCAAAAGTCCGAAACTGTTTCACCGCCTGTTCAGGACCCGTCCCCAAGGGCGAGGGATCGATCTGTTCTGAAGGAGGGGAACACCAACCTCTCTTCGATTGGTGCGACAAGGCCCTTTTGGTGGAACGATGCTGTCGAAGTGCCACGCTTGAATTCAGCCGTACCATTCGCGGCGTGGCCCGCAATCCACATGCACGAAGCCTTGGCGTTGATAGCAGCCAACGCCGCCCGCTCCGCAGATTTGGGCTGCGGCTGCGACCCTGCCGACCGCGATACCAGGGTAGACTATGTCTGCCGCCTGCGCTCTGAGGTGGAACGAGTTTTGGGCCACGCCGACGCCTGTGCGGCGCAGCATCAGGTTCGTGCTTTCCGACCGAAACCCTGAGGTCAACACCGCGGGTTCGCTGACACCCAATTGACTATGGATGGCGCTGAGCACTTCGATGGTGCGAATGTCATAGGGCATGCTTTCTCCAGTGCGCCAATCGCGCAGGAACCAGTCGATGGCGCGTAGCGCGTCTCCGCTATAGCCTGCTGCCGAGCGGAAACGGATGTCGATCCGTTCGCCAGTCCGGGTGGATTGCATGTTCAGCCGCCCGCTGGATAACTGCAGCATGTTACCAAAGGCGGGGGTGACCACCATGCTTGCCGTGCATGATACGATGCCGGTCAAGAAGGCGCGACGGTGCATCTTGAATCCTTCGGTCATCTGTCAAATCCGCTCTCCAGGTTCATGGCAGGTCGTGATGATGCCCCTGATGAACACCTGTGGCTTAAGGGCAGGGGAAGGATAGACATGGCCCTTGGTCAATGAAGAAGGCCCTCCCAAATTTGGGTCTACTTCGATGAAATATCGTTATAACAAAGAACTGGATTGGAGGCTGCATGCATCAGAGCCCATCATTATCAGAGACTCCTGCTGCTGAGATGCGCTGAATCGGTGCTATTGCTGATAGGTGTCGATCAATTCACCAAGAACGTCCGAAACCGACTGCTGATCACCCTTGTTGGTTTGGTGGTTCTCGATCATGATCAGCCCTTCGGAACCGTCACCAAGATTCATCTCTACTTGGATCCAATTTCCGATCGCATAGGAATTTGAGGTGATGGGGTAGCCTGGATAGCCGGTTTCCGTGCCTCCCCTGTTCGCTGCAACCCCGCGTGCCAGTGCGTCTGGACCGCTCATCTGCAGGTTCAGATGATTTGCGGAACTGCGGGGCTGAAAGTTCCAGGGTCGGGCCCCGACGACAAAGGTCGTCTCACCGGCCGTGCTGCTTGTGCCAGCCGTCAAGCAGACACAGAAGATCAGGATCTTTTTCATTTTGCCTTCCTTTCTTTGTGACATCTGGGGCGGCGGCCCGGCGTGCGAGACCGGGCCACCTTTCCCCATGCGGTGGTTTTGAGAAGCGGGTTTCCGCACGAGGAATGCGCTTAGTTGATGCCGTTGACTGTGACGCCGATGTTGTTGCCAACCGAAGTCGCAACCGAAGAGACGGCCGGATCAACCAGCGTGCCCAGTCCGCTCACGTTGGTGAAGGTGACCAGATCGACCAGCGAGGTCGATGTTCCTACGGCATAGGCGGTTTGGGCACTGTTCCCAACGAGGAAGGCATCCTGATCCGAGGTGGTGGTCAGGTTCGCCGTCAGGTTGTTTGCCACGCTGGTCGCACTGTTGTCGACGGTGGCATTGGTGATGGCGTTCGAAGTCGCCGTCGACGTCAGCAGACCCGGCGTGTTCACGTCCGCCAATCCTCCTGTCAGGCTGGTTCCCAGGGCAAGCGTGGCGCCGCCATAGAGCTGGTTGCTGTCGTTCTGGGTCGAAACGTCTGACTGCAGCGCTGCGTTGTTTCCCAACGCGGCGGCGCTGGTATTGACAGCCGCGACGTCGTCCAAGGCGATGCCTCCCAGCCCGCCGAGGGCGTCGTTCAACACGGCCAGCGAGGAGCTGGTTGCCGTGAAGCTGCCCAAGGCCGTCTGGTCGATCTCGACCTGCTCCAGGCCGGTCGGGACCACCGAGATGTTGCTGGCCGCCGTGGTGGTGACGTCGGACAGGACGGTCGCGTCCCAGGTCCAGATGACGCTGTCAAAGGCATAGGCCGGGCTTGCGATAGCCATGACCAAGGCCGAGATGCTTAGTTGCGTTTTCATTTACTCTCTCCTGTTACAGTGGTTGTTGTCCGGTCTTCGGACGGTTCGGGGTATCCCCCCCCAGGTGTGCAGCCACGCTTCGGTTCGGCTGGTAACCCGAGTCCTTCGGTGAGGATTTGGTATACGGCCATCTCCACCACCGATCGCACGCCAAGCTGAAGCGGTTCGTTGCGAACCTTGCCGGCGTCGAATTCCACAAATTGGTCGCCGAAGAAGCGGAAGATGCCCGCCTCGGTTTCGACGCCGATGATCTGTTTCTGCAGGCTGGTGACATAGACGGTGCCGAAGCTGGCCATGTCGATCAGACGCAAATCTAGCCCCACGTTGATGACGGCCACCCTGCGGCTGCCACCGAGGCCCGCGACATAAAGCCGTTCGCCACCCGATTGAATGTTGTAGTTCAGCTCTGTCAGGGCGCCGAGCACCAGAAAATGAGCGGGAGCCACATCAACGGGACGCGCCGGGTGCTTGATCAAGTTCTGATCGACCAGTTGCTGTTCGGCCAGCGCAACCCGGGGGTCTAGGCGTTCAGCAAGACTGACCTGCCGGGTCCTGAACAGGGCACTGATGACCATTTCAGATACGCCTTGCGACAGCTCTGTGCTATCGTTGATAAGGTCATAGGCCATCTTGCCTGTCTTGTCCGAAATCTGGCCGACCGCAAAAGTCGGCCGGTTCGACTTGGGGTTGGCGGCCAGGGCCGCCAAGCAAACAGTATAGGGTGTCACGTTGTCCGTGACGGGCGGCCCAACCAGTGGCTGGACGGGTCTTGTCGGTTCGATGGCCTGCGTGCAGGCCGTCAGC
>JBBSJO010000153.1:0-10326 GCA_038257185.1 Rhodobacterales bacterium
GCAAGCCGCGCTTCATCCAGATCAAGGGCATCAACATCGACGCCGAAGTCGGCGCTCACATGCTCTACACCACGAACGAGGACGTGCCCGGCATCATCGGTGCGCTCGGTCAGACCATGGGCGAGAACGGCGTGAACATCGCAAACTTCACCCTGGGCCGCGCGGCGGCCAAGGGCGAAGCCATCGCGCTCCTCTACGTAGACGAGGAAGTGCCCGCCCCGGTGATCAAGAAACTGCACGCGACGGGGCTTTTCACCCAGATCAAGCCGCTCCAGTTCGAAGTCGCGTGAACCAGAAGAAACGACCTGCCGCCACGTGGCGGCAGGTCACGCTCAGGCCATGCGCACGCGGCTGCGCAGGACGATGACGAGAAACAGGAGCGTGCCGAGGATTGTCAGCATCGTCCCGATCATCGCCAGCAAATCCCCACGTTCCTGTATCGCCAGCACGATCCCCGGGGTGATCGTCACCAGCCCCGCCAAGGCCACGATGTAATGAAACCGGGCGAGCCCTCCCTCACCCGCTCTGGGCACCGCATGGTAGTAAAGTGCGTAGATCGCGAAACTGACCCATCCCAGAAGATTGAGGTGCGCGTGGGCAGGGGCGAGGCTGTGGTCGCCTCCCGCCGACATGTAGACGCCGAAAACCATGCCGATCAATACTGCCAGAATACCCGTAACCATGAATAAAGATGCAACGCCGCGCATTCCAATTCCTCCGATGCTGCCATGACGTCAAATGCTGACGGAACGAAACCGCCAGCGGGTACGTCGCTGCGCCGTTACCGGAAAGCTGCGCGCACCCGAGCGGCAAATCAGCTGATCTACCCCCCTCCTGTCAAGCGCCATGACGATATCGGCACACCGCCCCGAATATCCAGATTGGCCCCTTTCCCTGCCGGTCCGGTTGAGGCATCTAACCGCCATGTGAGGCAGGAAAGAGTCATGACAGAACCCCTCTACGCCATCGGCGACATCCACGGGCAGCTTGCCGAACTCAGCCGCGTTCTTGAACTGATCGAGGCGGACGGCGGCAGGGACGCGCGGATCGTCTTTCTGGGTGATTACACTGACCGTGGCCCCGACAGCCGCGGCGTGCTGGACGCCCTGATCGGGGGGCGGGACGCGGGGCGCAACTGGACCTTCATCAAGGGCAACCACGACCGCATGTTCGAGTGGTTCATGCAGCCCTATCCGCTTCAGGATGCCTATCTGCCCATCGAACTCGTCTGGCTTCACCCCCGGTTGGGCGGCGACACGACGCTGGCGTCCTACGGGATCGAGTTCACCCCGAGAGACCGCCAGCTTGACGTCCACGCCCAAGCAAGGGCCACCGTCCCCCCGGCGCATTTCGACTTTCTCAAGAGCCTCGTTCTGAGCCATGAGACGGAAGACCTGTTCTTTGCCCATGCCGGAATCCGCCCCGGCATTCCGCTGGCCCGGCAGAACGAAGAGGACCTGCTGTGGATCCGGCGCGACTTCCATGATCACCACCGCCCCCATCCCAAGCTGATCGTCCACGGGCACACGCCGCGCGATGAGGCGAAGAATTACGGCAACCGTGTAAATCTCGATTCCGGCGCAGGCTACGGTCGCCCGCTCACGGCGGCGGTCTTCGAAGGCACCGACTGCTGGGTCCTGACGAAGCGGGGCCGGGCGCCGCTGCCGCCTTCCAGGTAACGCCCTGACCCGCCATAATCGGCCCGCCCGCTGGCCCCAGATCGCGGGAATGCGAGTGGTGCTGCAGTCTTGTTCATGGTACGTTCTCACATGTGCGCGACGTTGCTTGCGCCACTGGAGAACGATCACCGATGCCAGAACAGGAAGGACATAAGCGGCGCACGCTGGAGGTGGAGGACCCCTTTCAGTGGCACCGCCCCGGTCCTTACGTGGAACTGGGGCTGGCCAGCTGTTTCTCCTTCCTGCGCGCCGCCTCGGATGCCGTCGACCTGACCGCCACCGCGAACCTTCTGGGCTATCACGCCATGGGCATCGCGGATCACAACACGCTGGCCGGCGTCGTGCGCATCCATACGGAGGCGAAGAAGGCCAGGATCCACCCGATCATCGGCGCGCGGCTGGTGCTGATGTGCGGCACCCATCTGCTGGCCTACCCGACCGACCGCGCCGCCTACGCCCGGCTCTCCACCCTGCTGAGCAAAGGCAAGATGGCGGACGTCGACGGCGGCTGGCAGGAAAAGGGCGAGACGCACCTGACGCTGGAAATGCTGACCGCCCATGCGCAAGGGCTGCAGTTGATCGTCATGCCGGGCGAGAACCTCGATCTGTTCGAGGCGGGCCTGCCCCGGCTCATCAAGGCGCTGCCGGGGATGCGGCACATCGGCGCGGCCCATCTCTATCGCGGCGACGACGTGGCGCGGATCCACCGGCTCGACCGTCTGGCCAGGGCGCGGGGGCTCGGTATCCTCGCCACCAACGACGTCCTCTACCACGCGCCGCAGCGCCGCCCCCTGCAGGACGTGATGACCTGCATCCGCGAGGGCGTCACCATCGACAGCGCGGGCTTCCTGCTGGAGGCCAATGCCGAGCGCCACCTCAAGCCGCCCTCCGAGATGTGCCGCCTCTTCGCCCTCTGGCCCCATGCCATCGCGGCCACGCGGCAGGTCGCGGATGCCTGCACCTTCTCGCTCGACGATCTGGTCTATGAATACCCTCACGAGATCGAACCGGAAGGCCGCACCGCGCAGGAAGAACTGGAACGGCTCACATGGATCGGCGCGGCGCGGCGTTACCCTCAAGGCGTATCGGACCGCATCAAGGCAATCATCCACAAGGAATTCGACCTCATCCGTTCCAAGAAGATCGCGCGCTATTTCCTGACCATCAACGACATCGTCCGTTTTGCCCGCGAGGAGGCCAAGCCCCCGATCCTCTGTCAGGGGCGCGGGTCGGCGGCGAACTCCACGGTCTGCTTCTGCCTCGGCATCACCTCCGTCGACCCCGAAGAGCACGACGTCCTCTTCGAACGCTTCCTGAGCGAGGAACGCGACGAGCCGCCCGACATCGACGTGGATTTCGAACACGCACGGCGCGAGGAGGTGATCCAGTACATGTATGCCAAGTACGGCCGCGAGCGGGCGGGGCTTTGTGCCACAGTGATCCACTATCGCCCACGCTCGGCGATCCGCGAGGTGGGCAAGGCGATGGGACTGTCGGAAGACGTCACCTCCAAGCTCGCAGGCACCGTCTGGGGCAGTTTCGAAGCGGAGGTGGGGGACGCGCGCGTCAAGGAGGCGGGGATGGACCTCACCGATCCCTACCTGCGCCGGGTCATCAGGCTGGCGCGCGAGATGACCGGGATGCCGCGGCACCTGTCGCAGCACGTCGGCGGGTTCATCCTGACCGAACGCCCCCTGACGGAGATGGTGCCGATCGGCAATGGCGCCATGCCGGAGCGGTCCTTCATCGAGTGGGACAAGGACGACATCGACGCGCTCGGCATTTTCAAGGTGGATATCCTCGCCCTGGGGATGCTGACCTGCATCGCCAAGTGCTTCGACCTGATGCGCGCGCATTACGGGGACGACCGGGAACTCGCCACGGTGCCCTCGGACGACGCGGCGACCTATGACATGCTCTGCGCGGGGGATTCGCTGGGCGTCTTTCAGGTCGAAAGCCGCGCGCAGATGGCGATGCTGCCCAAACTGCGGCCACGCCGCTTCTACGATCTCGTGATCGAGGTCGCGATCGTGCGGCCCGGTCCCATTCAGGGCGACATGGTGCACCCTTTCCTGCGCCGCCGTCAGGGGATCGAGGGGGTGAGCTATCCCGCCCCCGGCCCCGATCATCCGCAGGACGAATTGCTGCGCATTCTCGGGCGGACCCTCGGCGTGCCGATCTTTCAGGAGCAGGCGATGAAGATCGCCATCGACGCTGCCAAATTCTCGCCCAAAGAAGCGAACGAGTTGCGCAAGGCCATGGCCACCTTCCGGTCGCGCGGCACCATCGAGCAGTTGCAGCAGAAGATGGTGGGGCGGATGGTCGGGCGCGGGTATGACCCCGATTTCGCGCAGCGCTGTTTCGACCAGATCAAGGGCTTCGGCGAGTACGGCTTTCCCGAAAGCCACGCCGCGAGTTTCGCCAAGCTGGTCTATGTGTCGTCCTGGATGAAGTGCCATTACCCTGCGGCCTTCGCCTGCGCGCTGCTCAATTCGCAGCCGATGGGGTTCTATGCCCCGGCGCAGATCGTGCGGGACGCGCGCGAGCACGGGGTGGAGGTGCGGGACGTGGACGTGGATTACTCCGAATGGGACAGCACGCTGGAGCCCTGCGCGGATGGTTTCGCCCTGCGCCTCGGGCTGCGGCAGGTGGACGGGATGCGCGAGGAAGCCGCTCATCGCATCATGGCCGCGCGGGACACCCCCTTTGCGGATGTGGCCGACCTCAAGGAGCGCGCCAAGCTCGACCGCGGGGCGATCCGCAGGCTGGCGGCGGCGGATGCGATGCGGAGCATGGGGCTCGACCGGCGCGCAGCACTCTGGCAGGCGCAGGGGCTGAAGGACGCGCCGGATCTCCCGATCTTCACCCATGCGGAGGCGAAGGACGAGGGCGCGGAGCCCGTGGTGACCCTGCCCGCCATGCCGCAGGCGGAGCATGTGGTGGCCGACTACCAGACCCTGCGGCTGTCGCTGAAGGCGCACCCGATGTCCTTCTTCCGCGCCAGCCTGCGCGCACAGGGGTTCACCTGCACCGATCAGTTGCCGGGAATGTGGCACGGGCAGCGCGTGTCGCTGGCGGGGCTGGTGCTGGTGCGCCAGAAGCCGGGCAGCGCCAAGGGCGTGTGCTTCATCACGCTGGAGGACGAGGCGGGGGTGGCGAACCTGGTGATCTGGCCGAAGCTGTTCGAGCATTTCCGCCCCGTCATCATGTCGGCGCGCCTGCTGGTGGTGCATGGCCGGGTGCAGTCCGACGGGCGGGTGATCCACGTGGTCGCGGACCGGTTGGAGAACCGGACGGAGCGGCTGGATACGCTGGCAGACGAGAAGGTGCCGCCGACCTACGCGCGCGGCGACGAGGTGACGCATCCGATCCCCGGTCAGGTCGGCGGGCGCAGGCATCCGCGCGACGTGCGGGTGATCCCGAAATCGCGGGATTTTCACTGAAGGTCAGGCAAAAAGCCCATGCACGAACCAGCGCGGATCGCCCCCGCGCCCGTCGCCCAGAATCCCCTCGCGGTAGAGCCAGAACCGCCGCCCGTCCCGTACCTCCACCTTGTAGTAATCGCGCAGCCTTGTGCCGGGGCGGTCGCGCCACCACTCGGGCGCGATCCGCTCCGGCCCCTCGTGGCGCGTCGTGAGGTACGCCACCCGGCGCCAGCGGAACCGCGCGGGCGGCCCTTCCGGCACGGCATAAAGCACCGTGATCTCCTCGGGCGGCTCCAGCAGGCGCAAAGGCCGGTCGCGGCCCGGCACGGGCGGGGCGGCGGGCGCGCCGGTCATCGCGGGGACCCGGCCCTCCACCCGCTCGGGCAGATGGCTCTCCACCCAGACCGACCATGTGATCCGCTCCGGCCCCAGCTTGGCCGTCAGCCGGTCCAGCAACGCGGCCACGTCGCGGCCCGCGTCGCGCGCGCCGTCGAGGTGATCCTGATGCAGCGACAATGGCTCGACCCGCAGCGCCTCCAGCGTCAGCAGGTCGAAACCGAAACCGGGGTCGATCCCGTCAAGCTTGCCGCGCAGCAGCCGCAGCACATGCGCCGCCTCCCGGCTGGCCGAGGCGGTGGCCACATCGCGCGACCGCCATTCGCCATCGACGCGGTAGATCGTCAGCCGCAGCAGCCGCGCGCCCTGCTCCGCCTTGGCCAACTGCCCGCAAAGGTCCGCCGCCAAAGCATCCAGATGCGGCACCGGGTCGATCACCGGTTCCGCCAGCCGCGCCCGCGCCAGCCAGCGCCGCCCCTCGGCAGGCGCGTTCAGCGGGTCGGCGGCGCGGCCCATGGCGCGGTCCAGCAGCACCAGAGGGTTGCGATCCTGCGCCATCCGGTCGAAGCGCCGCATCAGCGCCACGCGCGGCACCTCCATCAATGCGCCCAGCGTCTTCAGCCCCAGCCGTTGCAGCAGCCGCACCGTGTCCGCATCCAGCCGCAGCGCCGCCACCGGCAGGGGGGCCAGCGCCTCGCCCACATCCTGCGGCCCGCAAATCGCATTGCCCGGCCCGTACCGCGCCAGCATCTGCGCCGCGCCCCGCGTGGGGGCCATCGCCAGCCGCGCGCCCAGCCCCTGCATCCGGAACCGCACCGCAATGTCGCGCAGCATCGCCTCCTCGCCGCCAAAAAGATGCGCAGCCCCGGTCACATCCATCACGATCCCGTCGCGCGCATCCCGCACCGTCCAGGGGCACCAGCGCCGGGCCCAAAGCGCCACGCGGTCCAGCAGGTCCACCTCGCCCTCCGGATCTCCCGGTTCCACATGCAGATCGGGATGGATCGCCTGCACATCCACCACCCGCGCGCCCGGTGCGATGCCGCGCGCCCGTGCCGCAGTGCTGACCGCGTGGATCACCGGACCGTGCGGGCCCTGCTGCGACAGCACGACGGGCACGTCATCGCCGGGCAGCGTCCGCTGCTGCATCGTGATCCGCCGCCACCGGTCCATCGCCAGATCGGGAAAGAAGGCGGAGACGATCCGCAGGCTCTCGGGCACCGGGCTCATGCGCCGCCTCCCAGATGCCCGGACTGCGCCCGCGCGCGCGGAACAGCTCCGCCTCCCACAAGGGCGCGCCGGGGGCCTGCGGATCGTGGGGATGCTCGCGTGAGGGCATCGCGCTCAGCCGCCAGCGTTCGCGTGCTGCCGACAGTGCCCCGTGATCGCCCGTCCGGATCAGCCAGACCGGCACGCCCGCCGCCTCCGCCCTGAGCGCGAGGCGCTTGGTGGCGGTGAAGCTCAGCACTTCGGGTGCGCCGTGGATCTCGCCCACCACGGCGGAGAGACCGGCACAACCCGCGCCCTCCTCCATCGCCCAGAGCACGTCGCGTGGATGGCTCACCTCCACCCGCAGCACCCGGCCGCGAAAACCGAAATGCCGCAGCGCGGGGCCGTAGAGCCGTCCGTTCTCGCGCCGCGACATCCGGTCGCTGACCCAGAGCACGGGGGCCGCCCCGTCCGGCAGGCACGCCAGCACGAAACCGGTCACGGCAGCATCGAAGGGCCCGCCCGACAGCACGTCGCGCAACACCGCATCGCCGCCGCCCGGGGCCGGCACGTCCTGGACCAGACGTTTGGCAGACAGGGAAATGATCTGCCCGAAGGGGGAATCGGTTGCCATTCATCGCTCCATATGTTCACTTTTTGTTCTACATGAAAAGGGAACGATTGGGTAGCCGTCTTTATGGCTTTCGTTTCTGCCCTGTGGTCCTCACCCGATCGGAAGCATCGGAATTTTTCAAAAATTCCGACCGTTTTCCTTCAAGGAAAACGCCTGCTCCCACAGATCATTGCATGAACCTCAAGCGCTTTTCGCGCCGGACTCCAGCGCATCAACCAGCGACTGGTTGTACCAGACCAGACGCCCGAGCATCTCATCGAAGACCAAAACCTCGTCCCTGCTCAGCGGTGTCAGGGTCCGTTCGTTCCGCCGCACCACTTCCGCCAGGGCTTCGGCATAGAGTGTCTTGCCCTTGTTCGTCAGCTTCAGCACCACCGCGCGGGCATCGTTCGGATCCGGCTTGCTGCTGACCAACTGCCTGCCAGCCAGTTGCTTGAGCAGACGGCTCAGCTGGCTCTTGTCCATCAGCAGGAAGTCCGAGATATCCCCCGCGTGCACAGGTGCCTTGGCGCGGATCAACGCCAGCACGCGCCACTGATTCAGGCTGAGGTCGAAAAGGTCCTGAACCCACCCCTGCCCGAGCCGTTCAATCAGGGCAGTGAACCGCGCGATCCTGAAGGAGATGACATCCTCGATTGTCACCACAGGCGGGTGCTTGCCTGTCAGAGGCGGCTCCGCCGCGTTCTCCTGATCCGATTCGTCCCACATACTCAGGGCCCCTTGCAAAATACATTTAGTGGACTTAATCCAATAAAACGCTCTCGAAATCAACCCCTGCCATCCGCTTCAGCGGCAAAAACCTGTGAGTTGCCTGCCAGAACCCCCATGTACATTCCCTGTCCAACGGCTTACCGACAGCCGCAACCTTTGCCAAAACCGCGCTTTTGGCCCCCTGCCGTGGGCAGAGTTGCATCAAACAGGACAGAACCCGTGATCCAGACCATTGCCGATTCGCTCGCCCAACAGGGCTATGACACGCTCACCGCCGTACAAAAGGCCGTCACCGACCCGGCGCTGGAAACGGCGGACCTGCTTGTCTCGGCCCAGACCGGATCGGGCAAGACGGTGGGCTTCGGCCTTGCCATCGCGCCCACGCTGCTGGGCGGGGAGACACATTTCGGACAGGCGGGCGCGCCGCTGGCGCTCGTCATCGCCCCCACACGGGAACTCGCCATGCAGGTAAGCCGCGAGCTGACCTGGCTCTATGCCAAGGCGGGGGCGGTCGTGACCACCTGCGTCGGCGGCATGGACACCCGCACCGAACGCCGCGCGCTCGACCGGGGCGCACATGTGGTCGTGGCCACGCCGGGACGGCTCTGCGACCACATCAAGCGGGGCAACATCGACCTCTCCGCGATCCGCGCCGTCATTCTGGACGAGGCGGACGAGATGCTCGACCTCGGCTTCCGCGATGAGCTGGAGTTCATCCTCTCCGAAGCGCCGCAGGACCGTCGCACGCTGATGTTCTCGGCCACCGTGCCCGCCGCCATCGCGAAGCTCGCGAAATCCTACCAGCGCGACGCGCAGCGCATCACCACCGTGGGCGAGGCCAAGCAGCACAGCGACATCGAATACCGTGCGCTCAACGTGCACCCCCGCGACACCGAGAACGCGATCATCAACGTGTTGCGCTTCTACGAGGCGAAGAACGCCATCGTCTTCTGCAACACCCGCGCCGCCGTGACCCGCCTGACCACGCGCTTCACAAACCGGGGCTTCTCCGTCGTGGCCCTGTCGGGAGAACTCACGCAGTCCGAGCGCACCAACGCCCTGCAGGCGCTGCGCGACGGGCGCGCGCGGGTCTGCGTGGCGACCGACGTGGCCGCGCGCGGCATCGACCTGCCGGACCTCGAACTGGTAATCCATGCCGACTTGCCGTCGAACTCCGACACGCTCTTGCACCGCTCGGGCCGCACGGGCCGCGCAGGGCGCAAGGGCGTCTCCGCCCTGATCGTGCCGCCCAAATTTCGCACCAAGGCCAACCGCCTGATCGGCGGCGCACAGCTCAAGGTCGAATGGGCCGCGCCTCCCGCCGCCGAGGAAGTCATCAAGGCCGACGAGGCCCGCCTGCTGGGCGATGACGCCTGGTCCGCCCCGGTGCCCGAGGACGCTCAGGATTTCGTGGCGACACTGGTGGAGCAGTTCAGCCCCGAACAGCTCGCCACCGCCTTCGTGAACCTCTACCGCGCCCGCGCCTCCGCACCGGAAGAGCTCGCCGAACCCGGCGCGCCCTCCGATGACAAGCCGCGCACCTCCTTCGGGCCGTCCGTGTGGTTCTCCGTCTCCACCGGCCGCAACGACGGGGCCGAACCGCGCACCCTGCTGCCGATGCTCTGCCGTCTGGGTGACCTGACCAAGGACGACATCGGCGCGATCCGCATCCAGCCCAGCCACAGCTTCGTGGAAATCCTCGCCAGCTCCGCGCCCCGCTTCGTTGCCGCGCTCGGGCCGGAGATGAAGGCCGAGATGGGTGCCGTCGTGACCCAGCTCGACAGCCCGCCGGACGTGGCCAAGGGGTTCAAGGCGGCCCCCAAGCGCGGCCCGAAGCCCGCCCCGCTCCCCGACCGCACGCCCCGCCCCGCTTACGACCCCGACGCCCCCAGCGCGCCCCGCAAGCCGCGCGTTGCGGCGGCAGAGGTGCCGGTGGCGGAAGTGCGGGAAACACCCGCACCACGCCCCCACACGCCGCGCGAGGACAAACCGCGCGCCGAAAAACCGAAGTTCGCCAAACCCGGAGCGGACAAGCCGAAGTTCGACAAACCCCGTGCCCCCAAGGGCGAGCGCCCGCCGAAGTCCCACAAGACAGAGCGTTCCCCGATGAAACCGGGTGCAGCCCCGAAACCGAAATCCCAGGCGGAGGCCGGCGAGCGGCCCAAGGCAAAGGCGGTCTGGAAAAAGGACAAGCCCGCAGGTGAAGCACCGCGCAAGCCGAAGGGCGGGAAACCGTTCAAGGCCCGCACGGAGACAACATCGGCAAAGCCAGCGTCCGGCGAGGTGTCCTACAACCGCGCGGCGGACCCTTCCAAGCGCTTCGTGCCGCCGA
>JBBSJO010000154.1:0-10263 GCA_038257185.1 Rhodobacterales bacterium
AGCGGGATCTGGAAATCTGCGTGCGCCACGAGGTGCCGATCTGGATCACCTCGCTGGGGGCAAGGGTGGAGGTGAACGAGGCCGCGCATTCCTGTGGCGGGATCGTGCTGCACGACATCATCAACAACACCTTCGCGCACAAGGCCATCGACAAGGGCGCGGACGGTCGGGTTGCCGTGGCGGCGGGCGCGGGCGGCCACGCGGGGCAGCAAAAGCCCATCGCGCTGGTGCGCGAGATACGCGAATGGTTAGACGGCCCCGGGGCGTTATCGGGGGCCCACGCCACCGGCGAGGCGCTGCTTGCCGCCCGCGCAGTGGGGGCGGACTTTGGCTATACCGGATCGCCTTTCATCGCGACGAAGGAGGCGAACGCGGATGCGGGCTACAAGGACATGATCACCAGGTCGGGGGCGGAAGACATTGTCTATTCCTCGCTCTTCACCGGGGTCTGGGGCAATTACCTGCGCGGCTCGGTCGAGGCGGCAGGGATGGACCCGGACAACCTGCCGCAAGCGGACGCTGCGTCGATGAACTTCGGCAAGGATCGCGAGAAGCCCAAGGCGTGGAAGACGATCTGGGGTTCGGGTCAGGGGATCGGTGCCGTGAAATCCGTCGGCCCGGCGGCGGCGATCATTGAGCGGATGGAGCGGGAATACCTCGCAGCGGGCAAAAAGCTGGCAGCGGAGTTTTCATGAAACGCACCGCTGACAGAGGCACGCATGGCTGAGCTGATGATCATCCGGCACGGGCAGGCGTCCTTCGGTCAGGATGACTACGATGTGCTGTCCGATGTCGGTCATCGGCAATCGGAAGCCGTGGGCGCGATGCTGAAGCAGATGGACTGGACGCCTGACCGGCTGATCACCGGCACGCTGCGGCGCCAGAAGGAAACGCTGGCGTCGATGGGATTTGATGCGGCACCGGAGGAACACGCGGGCTTCAACGAATACGACTTCGGCGATCTGTTCCACGCCCGCTTCGACGGCGTGGTGCCGGAGCCGGTGAAGGGCGACCGCAAGACGCATTTCCGCACGCTGCGGGAGACGATCTTTGCCTGGCAGGACGCCGCATTCGACGGGGCGTCGGAAACCTATGCGGACTTTGCCGCCAGGGTCGCAGCCGCCCGCGACTTCGCCATCGACACCGACGCCCGAAGGGTGCTGGCGGTCAGTTCGGGCGGGGTGATCGGGCAACTGGTGGCCACCTCGCTTGGCGCGCCGGTGCGTCAGATGATGGAGCTGAACCTGCAGATCAAGAACACGTCGATGACGCGCTTCGTGTTCAAGGACGGCAGAATGTCGCTCCACGAATTCAACGCAACGCCGCATTTTTCCAACCCCGAAGGGGCGGCTCTGATGAGCTACAGCTGAGGACAATACGATGGGCACGGATACGCAGACATTGGACGAAGCGGCAGTGGCGGAATACCTTGCGCAGCATCTCGACGGGTTCGAGGGGCCGATGGAGGTGACAAAGTTCCAGACCGGGCAGTCCAACCCCACCTTTCTGCTGCATACGCCCACAAAGGATTACGTCCTGCGTCGCAAGCCACCCGGCACGCTGCTCAAATCCGCCCATGCGGTGGACCGGGAGTTTCGTGTGCAGAAGGCGCTCTTTGACACGGATGTGCCCGTCGCAAAGATGCACCTGCTCTGCGAGGACGACGACGTGATCGGGTCGATGTTCTATATCATGGACCACGTGCGGGGCCGCAACTTCAACGAACCGCAGATGCCCGGCCTCACCAACGCCGACCGCGCCGCCGTCATTGACGAGATGAACCGTGTCCTGGCTGCGCTGCACGAGGTCGACATCGAGGCCGCGGGTCTGAGCGACTACGGTCCCGAGGGCAACTACTTCGAACGCCAGATCGGCCGCTGGTCCAAACAATATCGCGCGTCGGAGACCGACAAGGTCCCGGCAATGGACGCACTGATGGAGGAACTCGCCACTTCGATCCCGCATGACGATGGGCAGCGCACGCTGGTGCACGGCGACTACCGCATCGACAACATGATCTTCGACGCGACAGGGACCGGCTGCCGCGCGGTGCTGGATTGGGAACTCTCGACCATCGGCCACCCCTTCGCCGACCTCGCAGCCGTCATCATGCAGTGGCAACTCCCTGCGGGCAGCGAGGGGCGCGGCATGGCGGGGCTGGACCGTGAAGCGCTTGGTCTGCCGTCCGACGAAGCCTTCATCGCCGACTATTGCAAGCGGCGCGGACTGGAGGGGATCGACACCTTCGGATTCTACCTCGGATTTTGCTTCTTCCGCATGGCGGGAATCATCCAGGGCGTGCTGAAACGCGGGCTGGACGGGAACGCATCGAACCCCGAACGCGCGATGAAGCTGGGGGCCTACGTGCCCGTCTTCGCACAGCATGGGCTCGACGCCCTGCGGAAGGGATAGAAACGGATGGAGGGCATCTCCGAGGAAAATGACGACAGGGACCGCAATTTCGTCGCCGCTCTGGCGCGGGGTCTGGCAGTGCTGCGCTGCTACCGGCACGGCGAGGTCTCGCTGACCAACAGCGATTTCGCGGATCGCACCGGGCTGCCCAAGGCGACCATCTCCAGACTGACCCACACCCTGTGCGAGCTGCACTATCTGATCCCCGATCAGCGCGGAGGCAGTTACCGGCTTGGGCCGGGCGTGCTGCGTCTGGGGTTCGGCGTGCTCGCGGGGCTGGATATTCGCGACCGCGCCTATCAGGAAATGGCAACGCTCAGCGGAGGCCCCAACACCTATATCACTGCAGCCCTGGGAGAACGGGACCGGCTCGACATCATCTATCTTGCCACAGTCAACTCGCGGGAGGACGTGACCCTGTCGATCCGCGCCGGCGCGCGCCTGCCGATGTTCCGCTCGGCGATAGGAAAGGCGATCCTTGTCGCAATGACGGAGGCGGCCCGGCAGGAGGTGTTCGACCTCGCCCTGCAGGACAGCCCGGAGACCGAGGCCGAGGCCCGTCTGTGCCATGCCGAAGCGGCGGCGGAATACGCCGAGAAGGGGTTCTGCACCGCCTATGGGACCTGGCGGCGGGACGTGAACGGGATCTCAGTGCCGATCCGGGCGATGACGGACGGACGCATCTATGGCCTCAACGTCGGCGGGCCGTCGTTTCGGGTGAAAAAGCGGCAGTTGGAGGCAGTCTACGGTCCCATGCTGATCAGCGCAGCCGAAGCCCTGAGTTTGCAGCCCCGGTAGTACGATTCCGTCGCGGTCATCCGGCAAAACGATAGCGGGGCATAGTTCCGCAGAGCGGAACTAACGCTAAGGTAAGCCAAGGACCAAAACTTTTCCCCAGCAGCCGATGCGAGAATCTTTGTCAGGGTCTTCGCGCTGCCTGTTTCGTGCTCACAATCGCCGCTGACGCGTGTTCATGACGCAAAGATTACTGATAATATTTCACAAAAACAATGATATAGGCCCCGGCTTCGCCGTGATGCGCTGCGGCAGCATCGCACAGGCGGCGCCTGCAAACCGGGCAACGGCGATCCAGGACCGGGACAGGGCACTTTCACTGGTCTTGACTTTGTACGGGGGTGTGCAACGCTGCGAAAATCAGTTTCGGAGCCGGATCAAAATTCCGGGAGAAAGCTGTCCTAGGGAGGAAAACCAGAAATGAAAAGACTGACCAAACTCGGCGCGGTTTCCGCGCTTGCTCTGGCCATCGGCGCCTCTGCCGTCATGGCCGAAAATATCAAGATCGCCTTTATCGATCCGCTCAGCGGGCCGTTCGCAAGTACCGGCACCAACGGTCTGCACCAGTTTGAATTCTCGGCTGAATACCAGGTGAACGAAAAGGGTGGCGTCCTGGGTGGCGACAAGTTCGAGGTCATCGGCTTTGACAACCAGACCAGCCCCAAGGAATCGCTGATCCAGCTTCAGGTCGCCATCGATCAGGGCATTCACTACATCGTCCAGGGTAACTCCTCGGGTGTGGCGAACGCGCTGACCGAAGCGGTGGAGAAGCACAACAAGCGCAACCCCGACAGCCGCGTGCTGTTCCTGAACTACTCCGCGGTCGACCCGGCGCTGACCAACGACAAGTGCAACTTCTGGCACTTCCGTTTCGACGCCAACGCCGACATCAAGATGGACGCGCTGACCGACGTGATCGCCAAGGATGACGCCATCAAGAAGGTCTACATCATCGGCCAGGACTATTCCTTCGGCCAGGCCGTCGCGGCGGCCGCCGTGTCCGACCTGGGCAAGAAGCGCGACGACATCGAGATCGTCGGCAACGAGCTGCACCCCATCGGCAAGGTCAAGGATTTCACCCCCTACGCGCGCAAGATCGTGTCGTCGGGTGCGGACGCCCTGATCACCGGCAACTGGGGTTCTGATATGCTGGGTCTCGGCAAGTCCGTGATCGAGAACGGCTTCACCGGCCCGATCTTCACCTACTACGCAGCAGGTTCCGGTATCACGGCGGCCTTCGGCGAGGCAGGCAAGGACAAGATCCGTCTCGTGTCTCAGGGTGAAGTCAACCCGGTGCCGAGCCCGGAAGCCAAGGCATACTACGACGCCTACAAGGCGAAGTACCCGGACGGCAACGTGGACCAGAGCCGGATTTCCAACCTGATCGGCATGCTGGCGCAGGCCATCGAAAAGGCCGGTACGGCGGATGACGTTGTGGCCGTCGGCAAGGCGCTGGAAGGCATGGAGTACGACAGCATGTGGGGCACGAAAGTGTTCATGCGCCCGCAGGACCACCAGGCGATCCAGGATATCGTGATCAACGTGCACACGGATGACGGGATCGAATACGACTACGACGGCTCCGGCTTCGGCATGGTCACGGAAAGCAAGGTGTCCATGGCCGGCATGGACAGCGCGACCACCTGCAATATGGAACGTCCTGAATAAGGACGACCTGGCCCGCCTCTTCGAGGGGCGGGCCAGTGCCACTTGCGATCTGTCGTAATTTTGCCGGAGGTTCCGATGGAGCTTATTCTCGTCAATATGATCGACGGACTGGTGACGGGCCTGCTGCTCTTCATGCTGTCCGCCGGTCTGACCCTGATTTTCTCGATGATGGGCGTGCTGAACTTCGCCCACGCCAGTTTCTACATGCTGGGGGCCTACTTCGCCTATCAGATCAGCCTCGCCTTCGGGTTCTGGATGGGTCTGTTGATTGCCCCTGTCATCGTCGGCCTGCTGGGCGCGGGCATTGAGCGATACGGGTTGCGACGGGTACACAAGTACGGGCATGTTCCCGAGCTGATCTTCACCTTCGGTCTTGCCCTTCTGATCGAGGAACTGGTGCAGTTCTTCTGGGGCGTGAACCAGCAACCCTACGGCATTCCCGAGGTGCTTCAGTTCACCGCCTTCTCCATCGCGGGCAATTCGATCCCAGCCTACAAGATCTTCATGATCTTCGTCTCCGTCGGCATCTTCATTGCCCTGCTCTTTGTCCTGACCAAGACGCGCGTGGGCATGATCATCCAGGCCGCCCTCAGCTATCCCCGCACGGTGGAGGCATTGGGCCACAACGTGCCGCTGGTCTTCATGGGCGTCTTCGGCGTGGGAACCGGGCTCGCCGGGGTGGCGGGTGTCATCGCTGGGCCGGTGCTGGGGACCTTCCCGGGCATGGCGTTCCTGCTCGGCTCCATCGTCTTCGTCACCATCGTGATCGGCGGGCTCGGCTCGCTCTGGGGGGCGCTGGTGGCGTCGCTTCTGATCGGATGGATCACCACCTTCGCGGCTTCCTACAACGTGGCCTTCGCGGACATCCTGACCAGCATCGGTTTTACCAGACCCGAAGTTATGGATGAAAGCATCTGGCGCGACCTGTGGAAGCTCCAGCTGCCTCAGATCGGGCCGATCCTGCCCTACTTGCTGATGGTCCTGATCCTCGTCTTCCGTCCCTACGGCCTTTTCGGAAAGCGTGACGTATGACGGACCAGATCACCACTGACCCGACCAACGCCAAGGAGCGGATGCGCGCGGGGTCCCTCACCTTCACCGTCATGCCCTGGGTCGTGGGCACGCTTTTCCTGCTGGTGATGCCTTTCATCTTCCAGTCGAATTCTGCGCTGACGATCATGAACCAGATGGCGATCACCATCGTCTTCGCGCTGGCCTACAACATGCTGTTGGGCCAGGGCGGAATGCTCAGCTTTGGCCATGCCGTCTATATGGGCGTGGGCGGCTTCATGTGCATGCACGTGATGAACATGGTCGAGGATCAGGGCTTGCCACTCCCGCTGCCGCTCTTGCCGATCATCGGCGGGATGTTCGGCATGGGGCTGGCGATCATCGTGGGGTCGTTCTCCACCCGCAAGGCGGGGACGGTCTTTGCCATGATCTCGCTCGGCGTGGGGGAATTGATCGCGGCGAGTTCCGTCATCATCGTGGCCTTCTTCGGCGGCGAGGAAGGCGTGAGCGGGGATCGCACCTATGGATTGCCGGTCTTTGGCTACGAGTTCATCGGCCACATCGAGGTCTACTACCTGACCGCCGGCTGGCTCGTGATCTCTGCACTGCTGATGTACCTCTTTTCGCGCACGCCCGTTGGCCGCATGGCCAATGCCGTGCGCGACAACCCGGAGCGGGCGGAGTTCCTCGGCTATTCCGCGCGCTGGGTAAGGTTCTATTCCTTCGTGGCCTCCGGTTTCTTCGCGGGCATCGCAGGCGGGCTCTTCGCGATCAACTACGAGATCCTGACGGAGGAGAATCTGAACCTCACGCAGTCCGGTGTGATCCTGCTGGTCACTTTCCTCGGTGGTGTCGGCTTCTTCTTCGGGCCGATCATCGGGGCCATCGTCTTTACCTTGCTGCAAACGGTGCTGAGCCTTCAGACCGAGCTCTGGCAGCTCTACGTCGGCGGGCTGTTCGTGGCGACGGTCATGTTCTTCCCGGGCGGGCTGGCGGGGGTGCTGATGATGCACGTCCCGGCCTTCAGGAACGGCAAGGCGGGGCAGCTTGTCGTGCCGTATATCAAGACGCTGATCCCGGCGGCCATCGGGATCCTCGCGCTCGCCGCACTGCTCGAGCTGGTCTACCACGTCCGCCACGCGATCGTCGGGAATGAGGAGATGACGATCTACTGGACGACCTTCAACAGCCATTCGCCCGTGCCCTGGATCGTGGCCGTCGTGGTCGCCATCATCGCCTTCTGGGTAATGCGGCGCAACATGGCCGAGATGGTCGCGGCCTGGAACAGCGCCAACACGGCACGGAGGACTTCGGCATGAACGCGATGACCGACACCAATGTGCCCGCACTGAACATCTCGGGTCTGCGCAAGAGCTTCGGCAGGACCGAGATCATTCGCGGCATCGACCTGAGCATCGGACGATCCGAGCGGCACGCGATCATCGGGCCGAACGGGGCGGGTAAATCGACCCTGTTCAACCTGATCACCGCGCGTTTTGCCCCCACCGCCGGCAAGGTGGAACTGCACGGCAAGGACGTGGTGGGCCTGCAACCCTACCAGATCAACCGCATGGGTCTGTCCCGGTCGTTCCAGATCACCAATATCTTCCCGGCGATGAGCGTTTTCGAGAATGTGCGCTGCGCCCTGCTGTGGTCGCATGGCTACAAGTATTCTTTCTGGAACATGGTGGGCCGCTCGCGCGACCTGACCGAGGGGGCCGAAGCGATACTGGAGCAGATCAATCTTACCCGGCGGCGTAACCTGCCCGCCGGAGTCCTGTCCTACGCCGAACAGCGCGCGCTGGAGATCGGGATCACCATCGCGGGCGGCGCGGACGTGATCATGCTGGACGAACCCACCGCCGGGATGAGCCATTCCGAGACCGACTACATCACCGACCTGATCCTGAAGGTCACCGAGGGCAAGACGCTGGTCATGGTGGAGCACGACATGGGCGTCGTCTTCGGCCTTGCCGACCGCATCTCGGTGCTGGTCTACGGCGAGATCATCGCGACGGGCAAACCGGAGGACGTGCGCGGCGATCCGAAGGTGCAGGAAGCCTATCTTGGCGCGGCGCTGGAGGCGGAACACTGATGATCGAAGTCACGGACATGCACGCCTATTACGGCAAGTCGCACATCCTTCAGGGAGTGACTTTGAACGTGCAGGAGGGCGAGATCGTCGCCCTGCTCGGCCGCAACGGCGTGGGACGGTCCACCACCTGCAAGGCAATCATGGGCGAAGTGACGCCCGTGGGGTCGGTCAAGTACCGGGGGCAGGAGATTGCGGGCAAGAAGGCCTTTGAGATCGCCAACCTCGGCATCGGCTACGTCCCCGAGAACCGCGACATCTTTCCCGGGCTCACCACGCGGCAGAACCTGACGCTCGGGCTGAAACCGGGGCAGAAGGACGGTGCCGGGCGCTGGTCCATGGAAGCGATGTTCGAGATGTTCGAGAACCTCAGGGTTCGCGCGGACGTGGAGGCCTCGGTCCTGTCGGGCGGCGAGCAACAGATGCTGACCATGTGCCGCACCCTGATGGGCGACCCGGACTTCGTGATGATCGACGAGCCGACGGAGGGCCTGTCGCCGCAGATGGTGCAGAAAGTGGCCGAAGTGCTCAAGGCGATCTCCGCCCGTGGGATTTCGACGCTGCTGGTGGAACAGAAGCTGTCGATTGCGATGGACATTGCCCACCGGGTCTATGTCATGGGCCACGGGCAGGTCGTCTTCGAAGGCACGCCGGCCGAGTTGAAAGCAAATGAAGCCATCCGCAAGGAATGGCTCGAGGTCTGATAATAATGAGCGGATTCGATGGAGCGCGTCTGGCGCGCCTGACCCCCTGGATGCAGGGTTACGTGGACGCACGGAAATACCCCGGCTGTTCGGTGCTTGTGGCGCAGGACGGGCAGGAGGTCTTCTACGACGACTGCGGGTTGCGCGACGTGGAGGACGGGTTGCCGTGGCAGCGCGATACCGTGGCGCGCATCTATTCGATGACCAAGCCCATCACTTCCGTCGCGCTGATGCTTTTGGTGGAGCGCGGGCAGGTGCAGCTGGACGAGCCGGTCTCCCGGTTCATTCCCGGCTTCGCGGAGGCGCGCTGCCTTGTGCCGGAGGCGACCGATCTGTCCCAGACGGAACCCTGCGCCCCTCCCACGCTTCAGCAGCTTCTCACCCATACTTCCGGGCTGAGCTATCCCTTCAACCCCGGCATCCTGCCTGCGGCCATGAACGACGAAGACCTCGTCTTCGGTCCGCGCGGTGGCAACCTCGCCGCGATGGCGGACCGCGTGGCATCAATGCCGCTGGCCTTCCGGCCCGGCACCCGCTGGGAATATTCGGTCGGCATCGACATCATCGGGCGCGTGATCGAGGTCGTGTCAGGCCGCCCGCTCGACGCCTTTTTCGAGCAGGAAATCCTTGGCCCCCTCGGCATGGACGAGACGCGGTTTTCCGTGCCCTCCGGCGCACGCGACCGTTTTGCAGCGCTCTATACGCCACTCGCGGGCGATGCGATGCAGATGAACGCTGCAAAGCCGCAGGGCGAGACGTTGCGCCTGACGGACAACCCTTCCACCTCCGCCTACCTTGATACGAAGATGCATTCCGGCGGCGGTGGTCTTGTCGGGACCATCGACGATTACCTCAAGTTCACCGAGATGCTGCGCACCGGCGGGCGCGGGATCATCGGACCCAGGACGCTTGAGTTCATGATGCGCAACCACCTGAAGGGCGATATCGCCGACATGGGCGTGGCGAGCTTTGCCGAGCAGCCGATGCACGGCATGGGTTTCGGCATCGGCGGGGCGGTTGTCACGAACCCCGCGCGCGCGGGTGTACCGGGGTCGGTGGGCGACTTCAGCTGGGGCGGCATGGCCTCCACCTTCTTCTGGGTCGACCGCACGCTCGGCCTGTCGGTCATCTTCTTCACGCAACTTTCACCCAGCAGTTCCTACCCATCGCGCGCACAGCTCAAAGCCCTGATACACGGAGCGTTGACTTGAGCGGCAGGGTACTCTGGACGCCCTCCAAGGAGCGCGCCGCCGCGACGACCATGGCGCAGTTCGAGCGTTTCGTAGGCGAGACGCGCGGCCTGACCTTCGAGGATTACAACGCCATGTGGCGCTGGAGCGTTGACGATCTGGAGAGCTTCTGGAGCGCGATCTGGGATTTCTTCGACCTGCGCGCCGAGGTGCGGCCAGAAAAGCTGATGGTTAAACGCCAGATGCCGGGGATGGAATGGGGCACCGGCGGTCGGCTCAACTATGCGGACAACACCCTGAGGCACGCGGAGACGCGGCCCGATGCATTGGCGGTCATCGTGCAGTCGGAGACCTTCGGCCGGTCGGAGATGACCTTGGCGGAACTGCGCCA
>JBBSJO010000155.1:0-10218 GCA_038257185.1 Rhodobacterales bacterium
CGTTACCTGCGAGGATAGTCGCCCCCTCATCTGCCGTGGTGCGGTTGGCGACGGTGATGAATTTTTCGATCCGCCCGGTCTTGGGGTTCCTGACGGAAAAGAACTTCTGATGCTCGCGCATGGAAGTCTGCAAGACCTCCGGCGGCAGGTCGAGGAAATCGACACCAATCGGCCCCATCAGCACCACGGGCCATTCCACCAGCCCCGCGACCTCGGCCAGCAGTCCTGCGTCCTCCACCACCTCCATGCCCTGCGCGAAGGCGGCGTTGGTGGCGTCGTGCCAGATCGTCTCGGCCCGCGCAGGTGCATCCAGCACCACGAAGGCGCGCTTCAGCTTGGCCTCGTAATCCTCGAACCCCGTCACCGCGAAGGCATCGGGGGCAAGGAAACGATGGCCCCGCGTGACCTCCCCCGCCACGATCCCGTCGACCTCCAGCGGCACGACACTCGCACCGCTTTCGTCCGACATCAGGCACAGGATCGACTGCAACGGGCGCACCCATTTCAGGCTGCCATCGCCCCAGCGCATCGACTTGGGCCAGGGGAAAGTGCGGATGACCTGTTCCAGCACCTCGGCCACGATCTCCGCTGCCGGTCTGCCGGGTTTCTCGATCATGGCATAGAGCACCGCGCCTTTCGGCGTGTCCCGCTCCTCCAGTTGATCGCGCGTCAGCCCCGCACCGCGCAGGAACCCTTCGATGGCCTTCTCGGGCGCGTCGGCCTTCGGGCCCTTGCGCTCCTCCACCTGCCGGGGCGAGGCGGCGAGCATCCCCTCAACAGCCAGCGTCAGGCGGCGCGGCGTGGAGGATGCGCCAGCGCCTGCATAGGTCAGGCCCGCCTCGACCAGCCCGTTCGTCACCAACTTCTTCAGATCCTCGGCGGCGCGGGTCTGCATCCGCGCGGGAATTTCCTCGGAGAAAAGCTCGATCAGCAGATCTGGCACGGCGGCACCCTTTCGAAGCCGCAACGCGGCGCATGTGTGGCCGCTTGGATAGCGGCCACGCGCGACAGGGTCCAGCCCTCAACCGGTCAATCCATCAGGGTGGAGACGTCCGGCGTCTGGATCTTCGGGATCACGCGGTAGCCCGCCTCGACGAAGTTGTAGATCGCGAAGCCGATCAGCCCCAGCCCCGCGCCGCCCAGCAGGATGCGACCGAAGGTCATGCCGCGCAGCTGATGCAGCGCCTGCCCGAGACCGCCCGCCTGTTCGGGATCTGCGGTCAGCGCGGCATATCCGATGGAGAACGCGACGAGGCAGAGAATCGCGCCATAGATGATGAGGCCTGCCTTGACGACCGGATCGATGGTTTCGGTAAAGCTGGAGCGCGCAAGGTGCGACTTGTACTTCCCCGACCAGCCCTTGTGCGCGTAGTACACGCCCGCGCCGAACAGGATCAGCGCCCCGGCGGCAACCAGATATTGGCCGAAGGGCATCGACATCAGCTTCTGGGTCCAGTCCTGCGCTGAATCCTCATTACCGCTCCCCTTGCCGCCCATTGCGAGACCGATGACCGAGACGCCGATACCACCGTGCAGCAGACCCGTTGCAACCTGACCGCCGCGCGCCACCAGACCCTTGGCGTCCGTGCCGTGGTCCTCGACGTCTGCGACACCAGCGACGACGCGCCAGACGAGATAGGCGAAAAGCCCGATCCCGATGGCCCATAGCGCGGGCACGCCCATGGGCGCTTCACGCAACCGGGCCAGCGCATCTTTTGTGCCCTCGGCCTGCGTTGACTTGAAAGCGGCCAGAAAGGCCAGGCCGCCGACTATGGTATAGATGGCGCCGCGCGAGCCGTATCCGGCGCGCATTACCCACTTCAGTCCTTCGTTTGCCGTATCGGCCATTTTCTGTCCCCCTGTTTATCGAGGCACAGCGTTTCAGAAGGGCTTTATGTTCCGTGAAGGGTGCTATTCCCCCTCGGGGGGAGCCGGGCATTTTTCGCCCACGACGGTTCCGTCATAGGATTTTTCGCCGCAGTCGTTGAGTTCATGCCAAACGTAGCCATGACCGTCCGCCGTGATCGCGACGACCCGGTCGACTCCGTAGTGCACGTTCTTGGCACCGAGGAAAACCAGCGCCGCGCCCGCCTCGATCTGCGCGCCGATGGCTTCGGCGTCGAAACAGTCGAACCAGCCAGGTGCATTCCGTGGCAGGGCGTCGTCGACCATGACGTAGGTCTCGCTGAGCAGCGCAAGGCTCATCGGCGTGGTGAAACAGGCGCGGTAGCGGATCGGGGAACTGTCGGCGTCGATGGCCTGCATGCCTTCCGCCGCAATGGGTTCGGGCAAATCGGAAACGACAGAGACAAGCTGCACCTCGGCCCCCGGCCCCGAAACTTCTTGATAGAAGCCGTAGACCTGAAGGTAATAGAGCGCCGCGCCCGCGATCAGTGCAGAGACCATGATGATGATTCCGATAACCTTGCCGCTCACGGAGAACCCCGCACCGGGCAATAGGGCGCACAGACCACTGCTTCATCTTGCAAAATAAACTCAAGAACGCCGATCATTCCGAACGCCCCGGACGCGAAGGCAACGCCCCTCACGCCGCCTCCCCTTCCCAGCCGCCCGCTTTGGTCTGCACGAAAGCATCCGCACACATCTTCGCCAGCGCCCGCACGCGCCCGATATAGGCCTGCCGCTCGGTCACCGAGATCACGCCGCGCGCGTCCAGAAGGTTGAACATGTGGCTGGCCTTGATGCACTGGTCATAGGCCGGGTGCGCCATGATGATGCGTTTGCCGGTCTTGGGGTCCTGTGCCGACGCCTCCAGGATCGCGCGGCAATGCGCCTCCGCCTCCTCGAACTGACGCAGCAGCACCTCCGTGTTGGCGGTGTCGAAGTTCCAGCGGGCATATTCCTCTTCCGTCTGTTTGAAGACGTCGGCATAGGTCAGCGGGATCGGGGCGGATGGATCGTTGAAGGGCATGTCCATCACGTGATCGACGCCCAGCACATACATCGCCAGACGCTCCAGCCCGTAGGTCAGCTCCCCAGACACGGGGTGGCAGTCGTGCCCGCCGACCTGCTGGAAATAGGTGAACTGGGACACTTCCATGCCGTCGCACCAGACCTCCCAGCCCAGCCCCCATGCCCCCAGCGTCGGGCTCTCCCAGTCGTCCTCAACGAAACGGATGTCATGCAGGTCCATGTCGATGCCGATGGCTTCGAGCGAACCGAGATAGAGGTCCTGAAGGTTGGGGGGGCTGGGTTTGATCAGCACCTGATACTGGTAGTAGTGCTGCAGGCGGTTGGGGTTCTCGCCATAGCGCCCGTCGGTGGGGCGCCGCGAGGGCTGCACGTAGGCGGCCGTCCAGGGGCGGGTGCCGAGGCTGCGGAGCGTGGTGGCGGGGTGGAAGGTTCCTGCCCCGACCTCCATGTCATAGGGCTGCAGGATGGCACAGCCCTGCGCCGCCCAGTAGTTCTGCAATGCCAGAATGATGGCCTGAAACGACCTTGGCGCATTGGGGTTCTGGGTCATGTCCGGCACCTCACATCTTCGGGGCTTTCCTACGGGTGTGGCACGGCAGGGTCAATTGCGGCATTGTGACATTTTGGGGCGCAACCCGTATGGCGTTCTGGGCGATTTCCTGCTTATTCTGCGCCGGATTTGGATTTGCCGAGAGTACATGACCTGATGCCCCGTTTCTTCTTTGCCCTCTTGGCAGCCGCCCTTGCGTTTCTGACAGCCGCAAGCCAGCCCGCAGGGGCGCAGTCGGACGATGACGTCGTCTGGGTCCAGGTCGAGGCACAGCCGAGCCTTGCTGCGGCCACGGACCGCGCCCGGGCGTACAGCACGCTCTTGCAGGACGTGAACGGTTTTGCGCTGGGGGGTGGCTGGTACGGGATCGCCGTGGGCCCCTACACAAGGCAGGATGCGGAGCTGGTCCTGCGTTCCTATGTCGCCGAAGGTCTGGTGCCGCGGGACAGTTTCATCCAGCTGTCCAGCCGCTTTCGCCAGCAATTCTGGCCGGTGGGCGCCAATGTGCTGAGCCGCGGCGTCATCGACCCGCCGGAGAGCGTGACGCCGGACGCATCGATTCCGCCTGTGGACACGACACCGCTGGAGCTTACACCGCTGGAGCCGGCGCCGCCGGAGTCCACGCCGCCGGTGGTCGCGGAACCGGTCCTGCCCGAACCCGCCGATGAAACCCCGAGGGAGGCCCAATTGAGCGAGCGGTTGCTGGATGATGAGGAGCGCAAGGCGCTCCAGATCGCCCTGCAATGGGCCGGATTCTATGACAGCACCATCGACGGGGCCTTCGGGCGCGGCACCCGCAACTCGATGGCCGCATGGCAGGAGGCCAACGGCTACGAGGTGACGGGCATCCTCACGACCCTGCAACGTGCTGCGCTGTTCAAGCAGTACAATGCCGTTCTGGGCGGCCTCGGGCTGCAACTGGTGCGTGACGACAAGGCCGGGATCGCGATCATGATGCCCACGGCGGAAGTCGCCTTTGCCGAATACGAGCCGCCTTTCGTCCAGTACAACGCGACCGGAGACATCGGCGCACGGGTGCTGCTGATCAGCCAGGCCGGCAATCAGGATACCCTCTTTGGCCTCTACGACATCATGCAGACGCTGGAAATCGTACCCCTCAACGGCCCGCGCGAACGGACGACCACTTCCTTTGAACTGGTGGGAGAGAACGGCAGCATCATCAGCCAGACCCAGGTGTCCCTGCAAGACGGACATATCAAGGGCTTCACCCTGATCTGGCCCGCCGGGGACGAGGACCGCCGCCGCCGTCTGATCGCGGAAATGTCGAAGAGCTTCGTGCGTCTGCCCGCCGTGCTCGACCACGCTGCGGGAGATAACGCCGAACAGGCCATCGACCTTGTGGCGGGCTTGCAGATCCGCCAGCCGAAAATCTCGCGCACCGGATTCTTCGTGGATGGCACAGGCAGTGTCGCCACCACTTCGGAGACAGTGCAGGCCTGCGGTCGTATCACACTGGACGACGACACGGAAGCGGATGTGATCGCGGGAGACGCCACGAACGGCATCGCCTTCCTCAAGCCACGCAACGCGCTGTCACCACGGGCGGTCGCGCGGTTCAGCATCGGCGTGCCCCGGCTCAAGTCCGAGGTTTCGGTAGCGGGATTCTCCTATGAGGGCGTGTTGAGCGCTGCAACGCTGACCTTCGGCACACTGGCGGATCTGAAGGGATTGCAGGGCGAGGAACAGTTGAACCGCCTGTCGCTCAAGGCTCAGCCGGGCGACGCAGGCGGTCCGGTGTTCGACGCCAGCGGCAACGTCGTGGGGATGCTGCTGCCCAGGCCCGAGACAGGTCAGCGCCTGCCGGACGACGTGAGCTTCGCGCTCGACACCGCCTCCATCTCGGAAGCGGCGCAGAGCGCCGGGCTGAGCCTGACGACAACCGACAGCACCGGGCCCATCGCCCCGCGCGATCTGACCATCGCCGCACAGGGCATGACGGTACTGGTCAGCTGCTGGGAGTGAGGCGTGGCGGGCGGAATTCTTGAAGAATTCCGGACCGTTTTCCTTGAAGGAAAACGCCGCTCAACCGGCGATGTCGGGTGTGACGCAAATCAGCGTCGGCCCCTCGGCGTCGAAGGCGGTTTTCACCGCGTCCTGCATCTCGGAAAGTGTCTTCGGGGCCTCTGCCGCTGCCCCGAAGGCCTCTGCCAGTTTCACGAAATCGGGGTTGCGTGCGATCACCGCATTGGGCGCGATCTGGGCGCCGATCATGCTCGCCTCGATGGCCCCCAGCTTGCCGTTGTCCCACAGGAAGATCGGGATCGGCAGGCCAAGTTCCACCGCCACGCCAAGCTCCGCCATGGTATAGTGGAAGCCGTAGTCCCCCATGATCGCCATGGTGGGCTTGCCCTTGCGCCCCACCGCCCCGCCGATGGCTGCGGGCAAGGCATAGCCCAATGTCCCGAATCCGAAGGGGTGGTGCCAATGGCCGGGGCTGTTCATCTCCCAGACCTCCTTGGCGGCATAGGCGAATTGGGTCATGTCGGAATAGATCATCGTCTCCTCCGGCAGGCAGGCACGCAGGCTGTCGGCCACGCGCAGCACGCCGGGATAGGTCGCATCCACTTCGGCGCGCCAGCGGCTGCGGGTGCCCTTGACGTCGGCGGGCGTCCAACCTTTACGCGTCTCGAACCCCTCCAGTTCTTCCAGCAGCGCGATCAGGAAGGCCCCCGCCTCCGCCTGAATGGGATGGGAGGCACGCTGCGGGTCGGCGAGTACCCCTGGATCAAGGTCAACGCGCACCAGTTTCTCACCGTGGCCCAGTTGGGCGCGCCACAAGTCCACTTCCGCCAACTCGGTACCAACCGCAACCACGAGGTCCGCGCGCCCGATTACTTCGGCGCTGTCGGGACGAGTGAGGCAGGAGCCATAGTGCAATGGATTGTCCGCGATGATCCCCCGCCCCGCGTAGGAGGTCATGCTGGCGGCGCCCGTCGCCTTGACCACCGCGCGCGCGGCCTTCGACGCATGCGCCGCCCCGCCGCCGAAGATGAAAAGCGGCCACTTTGCACCTTCCAGCAGTTCCAGGACCAAGGCGACGTCCGACACGGAGAAGGTCGTCGGGTACACCGGAGCCATGGGTGCCGGCGCACCCGCCGCACGCGCTTCGAGTTGGGCTATCGGGATCTGGATATGCTTGGGACGCGGGCGCGCTGCGGTGAATTCCGTCAACGCCCGGTCGACAAGCGCATAGGCCGCATCCGCCGTGACCGCGACCTCAGACCAGTCACAGACCGTCTCCGCCGCCGCGCGCTGGTCCTTCATCTGGTGCAACTGCCCCCGCCGCGCTGCCGTCTCGTCGAGACAGGAGGACAGCACCAGCATCGGCACGGAGTCGGAATAGGCCTGACCCATCGGCGTCATGATGTTGCACACCCCCGGCCCGGTGATCACATAGGCGACGCCGGGTTGCCCCGTGGCGCGGGCATAGCCGTCGGCCATGAAGCCCGCCCCCTGCTCGTGCCGCGCCAGAACGTGCGTGATCCCCGCCTCCTCGATGCCACGGTACATTTCCTGATTGTGCACGCCAGGGATGCCGAAGATCACCTCCACCCCCCGCGCCTTGAGCATATGGGAAATCTGCGCGCCCAGGGGGCGGGTCACGGGATCGGTCATCAGGCTCTCCAGAATTTGACGGTCAGAATGACGTAGACGGCCAGCAGTTCAAGCCGTCCGATCAGCATGGCAGCGGTCAGGATCCACTTGGCGGTGCTGTTCAGGCTGCTGAAATTCCCCGCCGGCCCGATGATCTCGCCCAGCCCCGGTCCGATATTGCCCAGCGATGCGCCCGCCCCTGATATCGAGGTGACGAAATCCAGCCCCGTCATGCTCAGCGCCACCGACACCAGCCCAAGCGTAACGACGAAAAACATGAAAAAGGTGATGACCGAAGTCAGCACGTCCTGGCTGATCGGACGCCCGGCGTAGCGCGGAGTGAAGATCCCGTGTGGGGAGCGGATGCGGCGCAACTGCGCGCGGATCGAGGCAAAGAGCAATTGGTAGCGGAAGATCTTGATCGAACAGGCGGTCGAGCCCGCGCAGCCGCCGATGAGGCCGATGAAGAAGAACATCGCTATCGGGAAGGGACCCCAGGTCATGTAATCGACAGAGGCATAGCCGGTGCCCGAGATGATCGACGTGATGTTGAACAGCGCCTCGCGCAGGGATTGTTCCCAATGGTGGGGAAAGACCCGTTGCAGGGCGATGAAGATGATCAGCACCAGCACCGAGATGGTCAGCAGGAAGCCACGCACCTGCGGATCGCGGTGCAGCGCCAGTGGGTTGCCGTTGATGAGTTGCACGTAGCGCGCGAAGGGCAGCGCCGCGAGGACCATGAAGATCGAGGCAGCGTACTCCATATTGCCCGAGAACTTCCCGAAGGATGAATCGTAATTGGAAAATCCCCCGGTAGAGACGGTGGTCAGCGCATGGACCGTGGCATCGAAGGTGTTCATGCCAAGGGCGAGGTAGCTCAGCACGCAGGCCAGCGTGAGCCACAGATAGATGACGGAGATCTGCGTCGCGATCTGCCCCGCGCGGGGCAGGATTTTGCCAAAGGTATCAAAGGCCTCGGACTTGAAGATCTGCATCCCCCCGACCTTGAGCTCGGGCAGAAAGACCATCGCCACGACGATGATGCCGATCCCCCCCAGCCATTGCAGGATGCCGCGCCACATCAGCAGACCCTTGGGCATGGTGTCGAGCCCCGTCAGCACCGTGGCGCCGGTGGTGGTCAACCCCGACATCGCCTCGAACACCGCGTCGGTAAAACTGGAGTCGGGTTGCCCAAGCATGAAGGGCAGCGCGCCGAAGATCGGCAGCATGAGCCAGACGCCGGTGGTCAGGAGGAAGGTCTGCTGGATCGTCAGCCCCTCCTTTACCCCGTTGGCACATGAGAGGGCGATCACCCCCCCCGCCAGAACGGTGATCAGGCCGGATTCTATGAAAACGATGGCATGGCCGCGTCCTTCGGCCAGATCGACGAGCATCGGCACGATCATGGCGAGACCCAGAACCGCGACCAGCAGGCCGATCACATATCCGACAGGGCGCATATCCAACATGGCGGCAGCGTTGGCGTGGGGCGCAGGCGGTGTCAAGCAGCCTGCGGACATGAGAACGGCCCGGTGTACCTGAACTTCAGATACGAAAACCGAGCCGTTTATCGTCCGAGCCGTCCTGCCCCATCAGGGGCGGGCGGTCTTATACGTAGAAGACGTCCTTGAAGACATGATGCACGATCTGGTCGCGCTCGATGCCCAGAGCCTCAAGCTCCGCATCGCTCCGTGCCTGAAGGCTATGCACCAGTGCAAGACGGCGGTGGGACGTCGAATTGACCTCGATGGCACGGGAAATCGTATGCAGGATGTCCCGCACGGGCTTGCCAAAGCCCGAGACGATGCCAGAGAACGAGGAGGGTTGGCTGATTTGCGTATAGGTCACTTTGTTTCCTTTAACTTTCGGTTCTACCCGTGCCCATTAGATAGGTGATGCTGCACTGCAGCAGTACCACCATTAACGCATAGCCGACTGGCGACCTATGCAGGGCTCGCGCATAAGGCGCGAAGGGCGTCGATCAGATCTTCCAGACGACCGAGGGGTCTGAGGTTTCATCTGAATAACAACCGGTGGTCTTGAATTGGCCGCCCCTGACGAACTCCTGGCAAAGCCGAAACCGGCGCCAGGAGTGTTTGCACCGTTGCGTCAGCGTCTAGCCGACGTGGAAGAGCGTGTTGAACAATTTGGGATCGATGCTTGTCGCTGCAAAAGTCTCCCCCTCGGTCAGGATGCTGATGGCATCATGGCTGTGCAGGCTCTCCTGATGGCTTGCCACGATGCGGAAATCGCCGACGCGGCGGTCGGCCAGCAGCTGCTCGCAAAACAGACGTGCTGCATCCTCCACGAAGATCGGGTGGGCCGCGTTCAGCTCGGCGAAGGCCTGTTCATCCTCGCGCTTCACCATCACCTGCGTCTCTGTCGGCACGGCACGGCGGCATGCCTCGATCAAGTCCTCGAACCACAGGCAATCCTGCGCACAATCCACCACCGCCGACACCCGGGCGACAGAGCGTTGCGAATGCGGCGTCGCCAGTTGCCCCCGGGTGGCGCGGGCATGTTCGCTGAGTTCCAGTGAACAGGGGCAGGTGCTGGAATAGACGTAGTCGAGGTGGATGATCTTCTGGCGTACACCGTCTTTCTCCACCAGTTCCAGCGCGATGTCGTAGTACTGGTAGCCCGAAAGGCCCGATCGCAGGCTGTCGATCTTCATGGGAAAGGAAAACCGCATCTGAATGCGGGCATCCAGCGATTCGAGATCCGCCTTGTAGCCGTCCAGCGCCGCCTCGATGACCTCGAAGCTGAAGGTCTCCTCCGCGTGGCGGTAGAAGCTGCGCATGATGCGCGACATGTTGATGCCCTTCTTGTCCGCCTCAAGGCTGACGGAGCCGGTGACGGAGGTCTCAAGCGTCAGCACACCGCCCTCGCGGGTCTGGAACCGGATCGGCAGCCGGAAGTTGGAGATGCCGACGTGCTGGATCTGCTGTTTCGACCCCTTGATCAGGCTCGACGGTCCGTTCTGCAGGTCGGGCAGCGTCGCCTTGTAGTTGTCGCCCACCGCGAAGTCGTCCGGATAGATACGGCTGAACGCGGGGTATTCTGCCGTCCCCAACAGACGGGCCATCGCCGGATCCAGTGCCGCGATCTCCTCGACCGAG
>JBBSJO010000156.1:0-10153 GCA_038257185.1 Rhodobacterales bacterium
CCGGCACTGCAGCAGGTTTGAAGCCTTGCTTGTTGACGATTATTAGCAACATGGAAAGGTCATGCAAGGCGAGGAAGATCAAATGGCTGAAACGCGGGATCTCCGCCTGTCAGAGGACGATTACGATTTCGGCATTCTTCATCCGTCCATGCGAAGCATGTACGACGGGTCCGACTTGTACAATTTCGGATATTGGCGCGCCGCGGACGGCAGTCGGTTGGGCAGGCTCAAGGATGCCGCTCTCCGCCTGGTCGAACTGCACCATCAGGTTGACATGGACCATTCAGCGGTCCGGCGCGTATTGGACGTCGCCTGCGGGCTGGGGGCCTGCACCGCCGAATTTGCCCTTGGCTACCCCAATGCACAGGTGACCGGGGTGAATTACTCGGCGCGCCAGATCAATCATGCGCGCAGCAGGTACGCCACCGGCAGGGTGTCGTTTGAACAGATGAATGCTTGCAACCTGATCTTTCCCGACGACAGTTTCGACCGCATCCATTGTGTCGAGGCAGCGATGCACTTCCGCCCCCGTGCCAAATTTCTGGAGGAAGCCTGCCGCGTGCTCTTGCCGGGGGGGCGTCTGTTTGTGACGGACATCCTGGCCGACGAGGCGCTTACGATAATGCCCCAAGAAAACGTCTTGCCGACCATCGGCGCCTATGCGGACACGATGCAGGCCGCAGGCTTCGAGGATATCGAAGTGCGCAGCCTGGGAGAAGACATCCTGCCGTTCTTCGCCAATGTTCTGAAAGCCCACGCGATGCGTTCTTACGGCCGATCGGTCGAAACCAAGGTTGTGGATTACGTTCTGGCATCGGGGCGGAAACCCGGCTGAGCGGCAAGTCAGTTCCCGGAGCGGGAAAGCCTGCCATCAGCGTGCCACTCCCGCAGGACGGTCCGCTGCAGTTTGCCCACCGCGTTGCGCGGCAGATCGGGCAGGAAATAGATCCGTTTGGGCAGCTTCGTGGTGGCCAACCGTCCGATCAGCTTCAGTCGCAGCGCGGCGGGGTTGGCCACAAATCCGGGTGCAAGCACCACGGCGGCGATGACCATTTCGCCAGCGCTGGGGTGGGGCACGCCAAAGACACAGGCATCGGCCACCCCGTCCAGTTCGCGCAGCGCGTCTTCGATTTCGACCGGATGTACCTTCAGCCCGGCATAAACGATCATGTCCTTGGCCCGGCCTGTGATTGTCAGGTACCCGTCCGCGTCAACCCTTCCCAGGTCCCCGGTGCGAAAGAAGCCGTCGCTGCAGAAGGCCGCTTCGGTTTCCGCGGGCGCTTCAAGGTATCTGCGCAACACGGTCGGGCCCCACACCTCGACTTCACCTTCCACACCGGGGGTGTCATCGACCTTTCCGTCCAGCGGGCGGATGCGCAGGCTCACACCTTTGACCGGTCGGCCCACGCTGCCGCCGCGATGGCTGTCAGGCCCGTTGCCGGTGGTGATCAGGGTTTCTGTCATCCCGTAGCGCTGATGGATCGCGTGGCCCGTCCGGGCTTCGAACGCCTGGCGCAGGTCGCCGGGCAAGGGGGCGGACCCGCTGACGAAGAGGCGGATGCGGGCGCAGGTGTCAGGGCCGAACCCCGGGTGATCCAGCAACCGGGCATAGCTGAACGGCACGGCCATGTAGCATGTGGCCTCAGGCAGGCGCGCCACGATGTCGCTCGGTTCGAACCGGGGCCGCAGGCAGATCGCGCCGCCCGCGTAGAGCAGCGGAAGGGGGGCGACGATGCCGCCATGGGCATGGGTCAGGGGCAGCGCGTGCAGCAGCCGGTCGTTCGGGACGGCCTGCCAGAGTTCGGCCATGGCAATGGTATTGGCCAATAGTGCGCCATGGGTGAGGGACACGCCCTTGGGCCGCCCGGTGCTGCCCGAGGTGAACAGGATGATGGCGTCCGTTTCGGCCTCCACACTTGCCGCGGGCGGCGTGTCGCAACCGGGATCGGTGAACCCCAGCGCATCGTCCAGTTCCACAGGTTCGACGCGGATGCCGACAACAAGGGCGGCCTTGGTGGCGGGTGTCTCTGATGACGCGGCGACCAGCAGCACGGCGGGCGCCGTGCGCGCCAGAATGTCGGTCGCCATCTGTTCCGGGGTCGCGGGGTCGAAGGGGACCAGCACAAGGCCCGAACGATAGCACGCAAGCATCAGGATGAAGGTCGCGGTTGTCTTTGGCAACGCCATCGCCACGCGGTCGCCTGCCATCACGCCCATCCGTGCCAAGGCACCGGCGGCACCTGCAACGGCGTTGTCCAGCTGGCGATAGGTGATATCGGTGGGCGAGGCCTGAAAGGCGATGGCATCCATGTCCTGCCAATTGTCCCGCAGGCGCTGGTAGACATTTGCATCGCTCATCTTCTCGGGATCCTCGGGCCGGGGATCGTGTCGAACCAGGTCCGCTCGTGTTCAAACGGATATCCGGGCAGGTCGATGCCGGCCGCCGCGGAGCGATGGTATAGCGCGCCCGCGTCGATCACAGCGCCTGCCTCGGCCATGGCGACGGCGGCTGCAAGGGTCGCGCCGCGGATCGGATCGTCGGTCGCGGGGCGGTCGGGCAGATCGACAACAGGGCCGTCCGGCGTGTAGGTGGGGGAGAGCGCCGCCATCCTGTCGTGCCAGTCCGCCGGTGCGTCATCTGGCCGGGTCACGGAAATCCGCGAGGGTGTTCGGCCTGCCTTGCGCGGTGGGCCTTCGATGATCCGGGTCAACTCCACCTGCGCTTCTTCGGACGATGCGGCAACAAAGGCGGCGCGCACGGGCATGCCGGACCAGCGGTGGCAGGTGGCGGCGGCGGCGGCGCCCAGCTCGTAGTTCCCCAGGATCTGCGCCAGTTGCGCCGCGCGGGTGACCAGCGCCGTGGCAGTTGCGGCAGTAATCATGAAGACTTCCGGTTGTGCCGTAATCGGCCCGGGCAAGGCGGTGTCATGCGCCTGCACCAGCACATGTGCGTTCAACCCGGACATCCCGAAGGAACTCACCCCGGCGATCCGACGATCCGCCACCCAGTGCCGCGTTTCGCGCGGGACCTCGAAGGGGATGTCGGCCCAATGTACTAATGGTGTCGGCCTGTCAAAACAGGGCTGAATGGGGACAAAGCCGTCGCGAACCATGACGATGGCCTTGATCAGCCCTGCGATCCCGGCAGCGGCCTCAAGATGCCCCAGCGCAGCCTTGACAGATCCGATGGGACAGGCGGGCGCCGTCCTGCCGACGAACACGTCCGACAGGGCAGAGATCTCGATCGTGTCGCCCAGTGCGGTCGCCGATCCGTGGCCTTCGACATAGCCGATCTCGTCGATGCCGACCCCGGCGCGGCTCAGGGCGTCGCGGATCACGCGCACCTGACCCTTGCGCGAGGGTGCGCTCAGCCCGTTTGTGCGACCATCCTGTCCGGTCGCCCAGCCGGGCAGCACCGCGTGAATGCGGTCTCCGTCCGCGACCGCATCCTTCAGCCGCTTCAGGACGACCATGCCGCAGCCTTCGCCGCGCACATAGCCGGACGCGATAGCGTCAAAGCTCCGGGTCTCGCCCGTCGCGCTCAGCACCGGCCCGACGCCGCACAAGGCAGCGGCTATATCCTGCGACAGCAGCAGGCTGACCCCTCCTGCAAGGGCCATGTCGCACCGGCCTGCCAGCAAGGCATCCCCGGCGAGTGCCACCGCCGAAAGGGCCGAAGAACAGGCGGAATCGATTGTGTAGGAAGGGCCGACCAGCCCCAGACAATAGCTTAATCGCCCTGATATCGCACCGTTCTGACCGCCGTTGGGCAAATATGGGTTGTCCGTCCCGGCCAACCCCGCCCTGATCATCAGAATGGCGTAATCCGACGCGGCGGCGCCGACAAAGACGCCAACCGGCGCACCCTCCAGGCGGGCCGGGGAAAGGCCCGCGTCTTCCAGAGCATGCCAGCCGGTTTCCAGCACCAGCCGCTGCTGCGGGTCCATCAGCGGCGCCTCGTTGGCCGAGATGCGGAATGGTCGGCGGTCGAAATCGGTAACTCCGTCGATCAGCCCGGCATGGCGCGCGTGGATCACGGGCCACAGGTCTTTGGCCGCCGGAGTGGCCCAGAGCGCGCGCCTCTCGACCGGGATCGGTCTGATCGCGGTACGTCCGGCTTGCAGCGCCTCTGCCAATTCGTCGGGAGTGTCGGCCCCGGGGAACCGGCATGCCATGCCGACGACTGCGATCGCCTCCATGGGGGCCGTCCCTGTCATGCGGCGCGTCCGGCCAGCGATGCCGCGAGCGCGGCAGGCGTGTGCAGCTCGAACAGCATATCGGCCACGATCTCCCGCCCGATGGTCATTTCAAGGTCGGTGACCATCTCTGTGATCATCAGGGAATCCAACCCCTGGTCCGCCCAGGGCTGTTCGGGGTCGAAGTCATCTTCGGAGAGATCGGCGACCGCGATCATCCAATCGGCGAAGTAGGCGATCAAGGCGCCTTCCGACGGTGGCCCGTCCGCGCAGGCGTCGCGCAGCCGGTTCACGGCACGGGTCCGGCCTTCGGCCTTCTGGGTCAGGTCGAAGGCAATCCAGTCCAGAAGGATCCGGTCGGGATCTTTGCGGACATGTGCAAGACTTTCGGCGCGGCGCAGTTTGCCGCTGGTGGTCCACAAGAGCGATCCGGGCCGGATCAGCAGGATTTCATGGGCCTCGACCCCGCTTTCCGCCAGAAATCCGCGCATGATGCGCCGAGCAATGTCGTTGCCGCCATCGTCTCCAAGGCGGGAGGCCACGATCTCCGCGAGGATGACCACCTTGTTGTCGTCGCTTTGGTGTACTGCGATCCGACCCGACCGCAGGACAGGGTCGAGGCGGTTGAGCTGGCGTTCCAGGTCGGCGGCATGGAGGGTCCGACCGTGACATAGTACGATGTCCTTGATCCGACCGGTCACGTACAGTTCGTCCTGCCATACAAACCCGGTATCTCCGGTACGCAGGTAGGGGCCGGTACCGTCGGGCAGGCGGGTGCGGAAGGTAGCGAGGGTGTCGTCGGGCCGGTTGAGATAGCCTTGGCCCAGGCTGTCGCCCGCGACCCAGATTTCGCCGATCTGTTCCCTGGCGCAGGGGATACCGGTCTCGGGGTCGACGATCTTTACACCGCCCGTCGTTCGCACTGCACCCGACGAGCTTAGTCGCACCCCTTCGCCGACAGGCGTTGTGCGGACCTCCCTACGCTCCAGCGCCTCTGGGTCGAACCAGGCAGCGGTTGCACCTTCGCCGCGTCCGGCGCCGGACACCAGCAGTGTCGCCTCGGCCAGACCGTAGCACGGCATGAAGGCGCGCGCGTCAAAACCGTGTGGCGCAAAGGCCTCGACGAAGGCATCCATGGTCTCGGGCCGCACGGGCTCTGCCCCATTCAGAGCGACTTGCCACGAGGACAGATCCAGCTTCTTGCGCCGCTCTGAAGAGATTCCGCGAACGCAGAGATCGTAGGCAAAGTTTGGTGCCACCGATATCGTGGCACCAAACCGGCTGATCGCATCAAGCCAGATAAAGGGGCGTCGTACAAAGCTGGTCGGCGACAATATGTAGGTCGGGCCGCCGCGCCAGAAATTGTAGAGGAGGCCGCCGACCAACCCCATATCGTGCTCCGGTGGCAGCCAGGTCACGAACCGTTCTTCGCCCCGCGGTTTGAGCGATCGGTCGATTGCCCGGTTCTGGGCAGCCAGCGCGGCATGGGTGACGATGACGCCCCGAGGGGTGCCGGTCGAGCCAGAGGTGTACTGTACAATCGCCACATCGCCCTCCTGCGTGGGCCGGTCCGGGAAAGGACCATCCGGCGTGGGGCCGTCGATCAGGATCAGCGATAACCGGTCCAGCACGTCGCCCCAGTCGGTGCGCAGGTCGCTTATCGTGGGCGGATCGGTCAGGAGAGCGGCGCAGTGGCTTTCGGACAGGATTGCCTCGGCGCGGGTCCGGGCAGAGGCACTGGCAGGCGGGGCCAGCGGGACGGCAGTGCAGCCCGCCAGCCAAGTCCCCATGACGGCTACCACGAAGGAGGGGCCCGGCTGAAACACGAGCGCCAGGCGTGCGCCGGGCCCATGTCCTGCTGCATGAAGCATACGGGCCACGCTGCCCGCACGTGCCGCCAGGTCGGCAAAGCTCAGGATCTCTTCCGGTCCAGCGCTGGTGGGAAACACATAGGCCGTCTCTTGGCCACGATGCAGGGCGAAATGGGTCAGGCGCTCCGGAAGCAAGGGCGGAAGCACAGCCGCGCCAAAGGTATCCCCGGTCTCAGGCGCGAAGGAAGGTGGAAAGGTCATCGTGTCATTCCTTTGGCGTCGAACAGGGTCGCGCTCGGTCTTGTAATCCATTCCTGAAGTGTTTTGAATCGCAGCGAATGTCAGACCTGGATTGCACAGCCTGCAATAGGCGTAGGGAAGATAAAAGCACAAGATGGCCTCGCAAAAGCTTCTGATCCTCGGATTTTCGAACGTTGCTACAACCTCGGGCTTCTCCTTGCCGACGATCCAGCGGCTTGAGGCGGCATTGCCCGACATCGAGGTTTATCGTGTCGGCCTGGGCGCGCTGCAGCCGCAGGTCGTGCCGCCCTATCTGCGTATGTCCGCCGAGCGGCTTGGCGCCTTCACCCATGTCCTGCTCGAGGTCAACTCCTCGGCCTTCGCCACGCATCCGCTTTCGACCGAAGCGAAAGGGCGGGAGTTTTTGGCAGATATGCTTCTTGGCGTGCAGGAGATGGGCGCGGATGCGATTTTCATGCTGCATTACCGGCGCTGGAAAACAAACCTTTCCATTGATTTCGATGAGCTGATCCGCAGCTTCTGCGCCGAGCTTGACTTGCCGCTGATCGACCTGGCCGCCGGGTTCGTTGACCGTCACGGGATCGACGCGGTGAACGGCTGGCTGCGCGACGACACCCACACGACACCTCAGGGCGGCCTGGCCATGGCCGACATGCTGGCCCCGTTTCTCCTCAAGGAACTGGCCCGCGACCCTTGGCTGGCCGGGCGCATCGTGCCAAGGCCCCGGTTTCGACGGCGCACGGTCGACCTGGCACCCTTCGCCCCCAACCTTCCGGTCGAGAGCATTGAGTGCGTGGATCTGATGCTGCCCTACCTGCGGCTCGACACAGATGTGGAGATGGCTGTCGACCTTGGCAAGACGGCACTGGCTCAGGGGTTGGCTTATCTGTTCCATTCGGCGGGCGGCCGATCTGCGGTAACGGTGGACGCGGCCGACAAGCCGCTGGTCCTGACCACGATCGACCCACTGAGCTACTATACGCGTATCGGCGTTCTGGCCTTCGACTTTTACCGGGGCAGCAACCTGCGTCGCCTTCGGATTGCGCCCGTGGAGCCGACAGATGACATCCAGTTGCTCAAGGGCGATCGCGAACAGCCGCTGAGGGCCTATATTGGCCCTCTCCTCACGCTCGAACCGAACTGAATCGACCGACCTGCGGCGGAAGGGACATGGTCGGTGATCAGCGGTGCAAGACCCAGGACTGTCGGTTGGCCTCGATCTGGAAGCCATGCTCGTTGGCGAACTCCGTGATGTGACGCTGCATGATGAATTCTCCCGTCTCATCCGGCCAGAGCCAGTCATCTCCGCACAGGATCGCGTCCGGGAAAAGGTCATAGGCCGCATCCAGGTCATCACGGTGTTTGAAGGCGTCAATGTAGATCATCTCGACCGGAATGTCGCGGCGGGCCAGATAGTACAGCGCCTCGGGCGAGGACTGCCGCACCGGGATGAAGCGATCCTTGTAAAGCCGCAGGTTGTTCAGGGCCACGCCGAAGTTGCCGTGTCGGCGCAGCATGGTCACGATACGCGCGACTTCCTCTTCCGTCATGTGCCACACATGGCGCGACATGTTCGGGTCGACGGCCATCTGTTCGATGTATGCCGCCCAGTTTCCGCCCCAGGGATCCACACCGATGACAGTCAGATCTGCCTTGGCGTTCAGCCAGTGCAGGGACGACCCGCCCAGGAAACAGCCGACCTCAACAATCAGCTTTACGTTCCTCTCGACGATCTGGCGTATGATGATCTCGCGCCCGCCGCGACCGTTGGCATCCAGCGCCAGGTGAAACGGTTTGTGCTCTCCCCAGGGGAATTCCGGCCAGGGATTGTCGCGGCGCAGGAAAGGAATACCCAAAAGGATCTTCGACACCGGGCTGCCGCCCTCTTTCGTCATGTCGCGGGCTTCATCGGACACGCCTTCTGCTGCGGTCTTCTTAACGGCGTCGGCTGGTGGGGCGGCCTTGAATTCAGCCGCTGCCGCCTCGGCCGGCGGACGGCCTCCCTTGCGGTAGTGGAACAGGCTGTGACCTGTCACGCCTGTCCAGGCTTCGGTCGGTATGACGGCTCTGCGCAACTGGTCCTTCGAGAACAGTTCCACCGGTTCGATCAGGTGCTTTCCTTCGCCCCAGATGTCACGCAACAGGTTCTGCAGATCGGTGCTGCCGAATATGCGGACGTGGTCTTCCTGGCCAAAGCGGGTCATGCGTTCGGTATCGTTCAGGTCGGGCGACAGGTCCTCGACCGTTTTTTCGCCCCGGATCGGAACCGAAAAGAAATGCAGCCCGCCCGGCGCAAGGATCCGGTCCATCTCGCGCAGGACGCCCCCGATGTCACAGTGGATATGCTCCAGAACGTGGTTGTGCAGGATCAGGTCATAGCTGTCATCCGCGATGGCGCCCAGATCGGTGCACAGGTCCAGCTTGCGGATCGTCGTGAAACTGCTCTTGTAGCGGTCCGTATCGATGTCGGTGCCGTGGTACTTGTCGCCTGACAGTTGCACGAACTTCTTGGCCAGCCCCATTTCGGGTGCCAGGTGCAGGACACGCTTGCCCTCGGCGAAGACGCCCAGCCGGTCGAGCACCAGCGCCATCATGCGGTTGCGTTCGACTGCGCGGCAGGTGGAGCAGCGGGCATTCTTGCGTCCGTTGAAATCCTCGAACTCGGTGCCGTCGCAGATCGGGCATTGCAGGCCGCGTGTCGCGGTCGAGCTTGCAGGGGCCGAATGAATTCGCGGCGCCCGGGCTGCTGCGGCGGCTTCGGGCGATCCGGGTCGGCGCGCACCGGCCGAGGCCACCTTGCGCATGACAAAGGTTGCGTTGGTGTAGCCGGGATCATGCGCGCCGCTGCGCCGCGCCACGATCAGCCGACCCCCCAGCGAATGGATCAGGTCGGAAATATCGGCGCCGTAGTCGGTATAGACCAGGCATTTCGACCCGTCGCCGGAATTGTGGTAGCGCGGCGGCTTGAGGTTGATCTCCTGCCCGTTCTTGATGGCGACCCGCGGTTCCATACGGTCGGGGAACGGGTAATCGTTGGGAATCGAAAAGACGTGGATACCGCCCGGTCGCAGCACGCGCAGGGTTTCGGCAAAGGCCGCCTCGATGTTGGGCAAATGTTCCATCACGTCGCTGGTAATGATCAGGTCGAACCTGTCCTCGTCGAAGCTCAGCTTTGTCAGGTCTTCGTTCCGGATGCCGTCTTCGCCCACTTCACCCAGGGGCAGGTCGGGTCTGAAATAGGACTGTGTGTAGTTCGGAAGTCCCTTGAACCGTGTCACGAAGGGGCCCCGAAGGGCGGGTTCGAAGATGGAGATGGTGTTCAGGAACCCTTTCGACACCAGCCCGTCGAGCGAGAGCGCCTGGCCACGGCCGAATTCATCTGTGATGATACCGGCTTGGTCGCGCCAGCGGACGGTGAAGCGGCAGTTCGGGCAGGGATAGGATTCACGCAGCGACTTGTGGTCACCCCGGTCAAATTCACCTTTGTGCCCGCATACGGAGCATAGACCGTCGAAAGTTTTTTGTTGCAAAGTGATTTCCTCAGCGCAGCGTATCATGCATCGGTTCTCGCGCAGAAAGGGAATGAACCGCAGATCGACCCTTCCGTTACAGCGAAAAAATGTCAATGGTTGCAGGCTTGTCCTATCGGCAACCGACGCATCGCGGATGCAGCGGGCCCGAAAAAGGTCATGATCAAATCTGTGAGCGGTACCTGAACCGCAACTCCTGCTACCAGCGGGACTACGGGGATCGACCCATGTCGGTCATGACATTTTCGCGAAAGACCTCGCCCGAAGCTTACCCGTTGCTGTTGGGGGTGTTTGCAAGCTAAGCGAGTTTGGCAACATTCACCAAAGCCGTATGCGCGCTGCAACCCTGAGCAAG
>JBBSJO010000157.1:0-10148 GCA_038257185.1 Rhodobacterales bacterium
AAGTTTGGCACCAAGTACCAAACCAAGGCATACATGCTAATCCGCCGTGCCTCAAAGATTATTCAGATTGATAGAAGCGCACATTGGCGAATAGAGCACGGAGTATTTTCTGAACATGATCTAATTAGCCTAGCTATGTTCTTAGCGCAGCTTTCTGATGATGTTCGATTCAGCCCATTCCTATGTACGACGCGAGATTTGCTAAACCCGCAGAACCTCGACATCAATAGCCGAAAGGCTTTCCAAGAAAAACGCGGCGCTAAACTTACCACGGGACTGCTTTTTTCTGACGTTCGGCTCTTTATCTCCAAGGCCTCCTCATCAGCAGAATGGAATCGCGCCGCGCGTCAGCGCGTCATCGGGATCACAACCGCCGGAAGGTCAGGTAATGCGGCACCCGCCGCGCGCGGAGCGCCTTCTGCTCATAGCGCGTGGACAGCCAGTCGTCCCAGGGACGCTGCCAGTCCTCCGCCCGTTCCCCCAGCCACTCGAAGCCAAAGCGCGGCACCTGCTCCAGCGTCTGGCGCACATAATCCTCGATGTCCGTGGCGACCCGGAATACCGCCCCCGGTTTCAGCACCCGCGCCAGGGGCTCCAGATGCTCGGGCGTCACGAAACGCCTGCGGTGATGGCGCGCCTTGGGCCAGGGATCGGGATAAAGCAGGAAGGCGCGGTCGATCGAGCGCTCCGGCAGCACATCGAACATATCACGCACGTCGCCGGGATGCACCGCCACGTTGTCCACCCCCGCGCGCCGGATCTTGCCCAGCAGCATCGCCACGCCGTTGATATAGGGCTCCGCCCCGATGATCCCCACGCCCGGATTGCGCGCAGCCTGATGCACCATATGCTCGCCGCCGCCAAAGCCGATCTCCAGCCAGACGGGTCTGCCGCCGAAGAGCGCGTCGAGGTCGAGGGGGTTGCGCTCGGGGTTCGCCTCCCAACCCACGGCACCTGGGCTCAGCGCGGCGAGATCCTCGTCGATATAGCCCTTCTGCGAGGGTTTGAGGGACTTGCCCTTGAGGCGGCCATAGAAATTCCGGCGGGGACGTTGGGGTGTTTTCATGCGCCTGCCCTTAGCCTGCCCGGAATGGTCCTGCAACGGGGTCTGCGCAGCGGCCGGAGGCCCGGGCCGATCTACTCCGTCAGCACCCCGACCGCCAATAGCACGCTGCGATAGGGAAACCACATCGTCGTGTCGGGCTTGCGTATCGTCTGGATGGCAAATTGTGCATCCATGCCCCGCCCGACCATATAGGCCAGCCTGTTGTAGGTCTCGGTCTGGGTGTCCTCGTAAAGCCACTCGGCGAAGTCGAACGGCGTTTTCCAGCCCCGCCGCTCCCGGTGCTTGTCGAAGTAGTCCTCGACCGCCTCCGGGTTCCAGGACAGCTGGTGAAATCCGATCCGCGCGCCGCGCGCCATGGTGCGCTTGGTTCCGCCCAGAAAGACCGGCACGCAGGAGCTTTCGCAGGTCGTCTCCACATGGGTGTCCAGCCCGAAATCGATCACAAGTGCTGCAAGGTCCATCGACGGATAATGCCCGCCGCCGGAGGAGTTGATCTCCAGCACCCGAACGTCCGGATTGTCGCGCAGGATCGCGCGCATCTTCTCGACGTCGTCGTTGCGGATGTCGATCTCGCGCCCGTCGATCTCGGCAAGGGTGTCATAGATCAGCCTGTCATCCATCACGCGGAACCGCGACGACAGGTCAGGTTCTTCCTGCGCCGCCGCAGGCAACGCCAGCGCAGAAAGCAAGGCCGCCGCCAGCAGCGGCCCCGTGGTTATGCGCCGCAGCGCCGCCATGGCTCAGAGCGCGGCCTTCAGCGCGTCGACCAGATCGGTCTTTTCCCAGCTGAACCCGCCATCGGCTTCGGGAGCACGGCCGAAGTGGCCATAGGCCGCCGTGCGCTGGTAGATGGGCTTGTTCAGTTGCAGGTGCTCGCGGATGCCGCGCGGGGTCAGGTCGATGATCTTGCCGATGGCCTTTTCGATGGCACTGTCGGAGACATCCGTATCGCCGCCGTAGGTGTCGCAATAGATCGACAGAGGCTTGCTGACGCCGATGGCATAGCTGAGCTGGATGGTGCACTTGTTCGCCAGCCCTGCCGCCACGACGTTCTTGGCCAGATAGCGCGCCACATAGGCCGCCGACCGGTCCACCTTGGTCGGATCTTTCCCCGAGAACGCGCCGCCGCCATGGGGGGCCGCCCCGCCGTAGGTATCGACGATGATCTTGCGACCGGTCAGGCCCGCATCCCCGTCCGGTCCGCCGATGACGAAGGTGCCGGTGGGATTGACCCACCATTCGGTATCCCCGGTGATCCAGCCGTCGGGCAGGACCTCGCGGATGTAGGGCTCCACGATAGCGCGGATGTCGGCACTGGTCTGGGTCTCGTCGGCGTGCTGGGTGGACAGCACGATGGAACTCACACCGACCGGCTTGCCGTCCTCGTAGCGCACCGAAAGCTGGCTTTTCGCGTCAGGACGCAGGGTCGGTTCGCTGCCGTCCTTGCGCACCTCCGCCAGCCGCCGCAGGATCGCGTGGGCATAGTGGATGGGCGCCGGCATCAGGACGTCGGTCTCGTCGCTGGCGTAGCCGAACATGATGCCCTGATCGCCCGCGCCCTCGTCCTTGTTGCCCGAAGCGTTGACGCCCTGCGCGATATGCGCGGATTGTTCGTGCAGCAGGTTCAGCACGTTGCAATGCGCGTGGTGGAATTTCTCCTGCTCATATCCGATGTCCTTGATGCAGGCCCGCGCGATGTCCTCGATCTTGCCCATGTATTCCTTGAGCTTGCTCTGGTCGGAAAGGCCCACCTCGCCGCCGATGACCACCTGATTGGTGGTGGCGAAGGTCTCGCAGGCGACCCGCGCTTCGGGTTCCTCGCTCAGAAAGGCATCCAGAACGGCATCGGAAATGCGGTCGCAGACCTTGTCTGGGTGGCCCTCGGAAACGGATTCCGAGGTGAAGGTATAATTCTGGCGGGACATGTCGTGCTCCAAATAAAGAATAATCGTGCCACGTCAGGAAGCCGTTGTGGCAAACTCAGAGGGGCTTAGCGAGGCCCGCCGTGATGGTCAATCGGTATCTGGCGGCGCCGTTTCCAGCAGGTCAGCGCAGGATCTTTTCCATCGCCTTGCCACGGGCAAGTTCGTCCACCAGCTTGTCGAGATAGCGGATTTCGCGCATCAACGGGTCCTCGACCTCTTCGACCCGCACGCCGCAGACCACGCCCTTGATCAGCGCCCGATCCGGGTTCATCGCGGGCGCCTGCGCAAAGAAGGTCTCGAAATCCGTGCCCTGCTCCAACTGCGCATCCAGCTCGGATTGGCTGAGGCCCGTGAGCCAGCGGATGATCTCGTCTACCTCCGCCTTTGTGCGGCCTTTCCGTTCGGCCTTCGCCACATAGTGCGGATAGACCGATGCAAAGCTCGTGGTGAAAATCCTGTGCCGTGCCATGGGTCCTCCTGATCCGCTGGACTGACGCGACTATATCAGGTCCGCGCGTTTCCGGCGACCGATCCCGAAGCCCAGCACGAGCCCTGCCACCAGCAACACTGCCAGCGGCAGGTCGCCTGTGCGGCTGTAGAGCGTCGGCGCAAGCGGTGCGGGCAGGCGCGCATCGACGAAGCCTGCGTTATTGAGCGCCAGTGAGGCGGCCACCCTGCCATGGGGGTCGATCATGGCGGAGATGCCGGTATTGGCGGCGCGCGCCAGCGGCAGGCCCTGTTCGATGGCGCGCATCCGGGCCTGGGCAAGGTGCTGTTTCGGCCCCGCCCCGTCGCCGAACCAGGCGTCATTGGTGATCTGGATCAGAAAGGCGGGGCGTTCGGGGGCAGCGTTCACGTCCTGGGCAAAGACCGCCTCGTAGCAGATCAACGGCAAGGCGAGCCCCAGCGGGCCGAGATCGAGCACCTTCGCCCCCGGTCCCTTGGAATAGCCAAAACCTTCACCTGCGGCGAGGCCGTAGATGCCGAACTTTGCTGCCAGATCGCCCAAGGGCATGTACTCTCCGAAAGGCACCAGATGGTGCTTGTCATAGATCTGGGCGGCCTGCCCCTGCCGGTCCAGCACGGCGAGTGAGTTGTAAAAGCGATTGGCCTCGCGCCGCCCTACGCCCAGCACGACGGTGGCATCGCCAGCCGCTACTGCGATTTCGTCCAGCGCGGATTGGGCGAGGTCCAGCGACCAGGGGATCGCGGTTTCGGACCAGATCACCAGCGCGGGCGCAGGCATGTCGCCCTGCGGCGGGTTGGCGGTGAGGTCGAGCTGACGGCGGAAATGGGTCTCGATCAGGTCCGGTTGCCACTTTTCGCGCTGCGGGATGTTCGGCTGGATCAGGCGCACGACGGGGCGCGATGTTTCGTCCGCACCTGTGTCCGGCAGGGGAACAGGCAGGGTAAGCGCGGCGATGGCCAGAACCAACACCAACCCCTGCCCCGCACGGCGCGGCAGGGTCATCGCGTTGGGGGCTGCCAGCACGACCGCCACCACCATCATCGCCATGCTCAAACCATAGGGTCCGATCCAGGCCAGCGCCTGCCCCGACACTACCCCGACCAGCGCCTGCGAGGGCCCGCCCCAGCCAAAGCCCGTGAAAGCATAGGCCCGCATCAATTCGACCAATGGCAGACACAGGATCAGCGGCCAGCTATGGCGCGAGATGCGTCGCGCCACGCCAAAGGCCAAGGCCCAGTAAGCGGCCATAAAAAGCGACAGCGACACCAGTGCGAAGGGGGCGATCCAGCCGTATCTCTCCGGCTCTACCATGAAGGGCGAGACGAGCCACCGCAGGACGTGCACAAAATAGCCGGTGCCGAAAGCCAGGCCGAGCCAGGCGGCGGACCATGCACCCGTGCGCTTGCGATAGAGCCAGACGACACCCGCCAGCGCCATAAGGAGGATCAGCGGCAAGTCGTAGGGGGCCTGTCCGAAGCCGCCAACCGCCCCCAAGGCCGCCGCCAGTGCCAGTTGACCCCACGCCGCCTTTCGGCTGGTCATCCGTTGGCACCCTGGGTGCGCACCCGCAGCCGCTTGATGCGGCGGGGGTCCGCGTCGATTACCTCGAACTCCGGTCCGTCGGGATGCAGCACGACTTCACCGCGCGCAGGGACACGGCCCGAGAGCATGAAGACGAGACCGCCCAGCGTGTCGATCTCCTCCTCGTCCACGGTGTCGTGGTCGGTCAGGGAATGGCCGATCTCGGCCTCGAAATCGGCGAGCGGAGTCTTGGCGAGGGCGAGGTAGGTGCCCGGCTTCTCGACGGTCCAGTACTTGCCCTCGTCCACGTCGTGTTCGTCCTCGATCTCGCCGATGACCTGCTCGATCAGGTCTTCGATCGTCACCAGCCCGTCAACGCCGCCGTATTCGTCGATCACCAGCGCCATGTGCCGCCGTTCCGCCTGCATCTTGGTCAGCAAGACGCCAATGGTCATCGAAGGCGGCACGAAGAGCAGCGGGCGCAGCATGGCCTTGAGGTCGAAGTTCTTCGGTTTGCCGTTGAAGCCGAAGTTCAGGGCAAGGTCCTTGAGATGCGCGAGGCCCACGGGCGTGTCGAGCGTGCCGTCGAAGACCGGCAGCCGCGTGAGGCCACTTTCCTTGAAGACGGCCACCAGTTCGTCCATTGTCGACGTGATCGGCACAGCTGTGATATCCGCCTTGGGGATCGCCACGTCGTCCACCCGCATCCGGCGCAGATTGATCATGCCGTGCGTGCTGGGGCGCGTATCGGAGGTCGCGCCGTTGGAAGCGGAAGCGTCGCTTTCGGAAGGGCTCAGCGCCTCAATCACGCGGGAGAAAAACCCGCCACTCCGGCCGGTGGTTTCCTCGGCCGGTTCGTTCATGTCATCTGCAAGCGCGCGCCGCGCCGCTTCAGATGATCCGTCAGTCTCGCCCATTGGGTCCTGTCTTGTCGTTAATCGGGCCGCTTGGGCCGCTCATTCCCTATATGGGTCATCGAGACCCAGTTTGCCAAGTATTTCGACCTCCAGCCCCTCCATCAGGGCCGCATCCGGGTCGCGTTCGTGGTCGTAGCCCAGCAGATGCAGCAGCCCATGCACCACGAGGTGGGTGACATGGGCGGCCATCGGCTTGCCTGCCGCCTGCGCCTCGGCCCTGCAGGTGTCAAAACTCATAGCGATGTCTCCCAGTTCCAGCGCTCCGTCAAGTCCGGGGTCTGGCGGCCGCGGATTGTCGCCGGCGCGCTTGGCCCCGCGTTCCTCGGCGGGCCAGCTGAGCACATTGGTGGGGGTGGGCTTGCCACGGAATTCCGCGTTGAGCACGGCAATGCGCGCATCGTCGCAGGCCATGATCGTGACTTCGCAGGCCTCGGGGTCGTGGCCGAGGCGCGCGAGGGTGGCGGTGGCGGCGGTCGTGGCGAAGGTTTCGAGGTCGAGCGCGGTCCAGCGGTCGTCCTCGATCAGTACGTCCAGCGCCTGCATCAGCGTCGGCCGGGGGCCAGCCCCCGGACCCCCGGGAATATTTGAGGCCAAAAAGAGGGAAAGGGGCGCTGCATGGATTAGGTGCCTATGTCCGCCTCGTAGGCTTCGATGATGGCCGCGACCAGCGGATGGCGCACGACGTCCTTGGAGGTGAAGTAGTTGAAGCTGATGTTGGGGATATGCGACAGCAGGCGTTCGGCGTCGGCCAGCCCCGAGGGCACCCCGCGCGGCAGGTCGATCTGGGTGCGGTCGCCGGTGATCACCATGCGGCTGCCGCGCCCGAGGCGGGTGAGGAACATCTTCATCTGCATCGAGGTGGCGTTCTGCGCCTCGTCCAGCACCACGAAGGCATTGGAGAGCGTGCGGCCCCGCATGAAGGCGAGCGGGGCGATTTCGATGGTCTTTTCCTCGCGGAGTTTTGCCAGTTGCTTGCCCGGCAGGAAATCGTTCAGCGCGTCATAGAGCGGCTGCATGTAGGGGTCGACCTTCTCGTCCTGCGTGCCGGGCAGGAAGCCGAGCTTTTCGCCCGCCTCCACTGCCGGGCGGCTGAGGATGATCTTGTCGACCTTGCCGGAGATGAACATCGACACCCCCACCGCGACGGCAAGATAGGTCTTGCCGGTGCCGGCCGGTCCGATGCCGAAGGCCATCTCGTGATCGAAGAGCGACTGGACGTAGGCTTTCTGGGCCACCGTACGCGGTTCGACACGTTTCTTGCGGGTCTGGATCTCCATGCTTTCGCCGACCGACATTTCCAGCTGGTCGCCGTCGCGCACGCCGGTGTCGGCGGCGGAGTTTCCCATCCGCAGCATCGCCTCGACATCGCCGGGCTCCACCGAGCGTCCGCCTTCAAGACGCGCGTAGAGCGCTTCGAGCAGGCTGGCGGCGCGGTCGGTCGCATCTGCCTCGCCGATCAGGGAGAGGTGGTTGCCGCGCCGCACGATCTGGATGTCCAGCGCCTTTTCGATGGCGGCCAGATGCGCGTCGTAGGCGCCGCAGAGGTCGATCAGCAGGCGATTGTCGGGAAACTCCAGCATGCGGTCGGGGGAGACGCCGGGGGCGGTCATGAGGTCGCTGGGGGGCAAGGCAGGCTCCTGAATAGGGACATGGATGTCAGATAGTCACGGGCGGGCGAATGAGTAGGTCAGGCAGACAAAAAAGGGCCGGAGCGCGTCACGCTCCGGCCCATATGTGCTGTCACGAAACGGCAAGGTCAGTTCGGGTCCGTGATCTTGGAGCCACCCTTGAAGTCACCGACGGTATAGGTCGGGTCCGCCACGCCGGAGCAGACCGGCTTGCCGTACTTGTCGAGCCGTGCCGACAGGTATCCTTCGACGCCGTCGTCGATGATCCAGTGGTCGCAGCCCGTAGGATCGACCCAGATGCCCGCCTGAAGCTGGCTGAGGTGTTTCTTGTCGATGCCGCGGTCGTAGGTCTTGTCGGCAGGATAGCCGCGACCGAGGCCACCTTCGTAATCCGCGCAGGCAGACAGGCCAAAGGCGCAGGCCGTGACCATCAAGATGTTCGCTTTAATCACAATGTTGTCCCCTTAACGAATGCAGATGATTTCGACACGGCGGTTCTTGGCCATGTTCGCGGCAGAGCTGTTGGCCACCACCGGAAGACGTTCGCCGTAGCCGCGCACGTCCGCGATCCTGGCCCCTGTGGAGGCTGCGATTGCCGCCACCGAGTTGGCGCGGTTGTAGCTGAGCCGCATGTTGTATTCATCCGAAGCGCGACTGTCGGTGTGGCCGGTGATGATGTAGGACACCGCCCCGGTCGTCTTGAAGAAATTTGCCAATCGCGCCTTTCCCTGTCGACCGATGCGATAGCTGTCCGTGGCAAAGAACTGGTCCGTCTCCATCACGCCGCAGACATTGCCCCGGCGGCAGACCGGTATCCCCTGACGCGTGGTATGAGGCGTCATGTAGCCTTCTGCGCCATCATCCATCACCCAGTGCTCGCACCCGTCCGGGTCCACCCAGATGGTCGGAATGTACCGGCCCTTGTCACGGCCTTTTTGCGAATTCGTCTGTGCATCGGCAGCTGATGCATGCAGTGCCAGTGCCGCAACCAGCGCCAGGCTGGCGCATGCGCGCACGATGTTCGAGAATGTGTTTAACACAGCTCTTTCCCTTGTTCTGTATCCCCCACGAAAGAGCCGCCCTGTCCCAGGTAAGCACGACCCCGCATGGGGGCAGGTTAGGTTCATTTTTCTGGGCTGTGAAGGGAAGATCGCGATATTCTCGCCTGATTTCACGGCACTAGCCCGGAAATAAGGTGAATTGGCCGCAGACAGCACGGCCAGCGGCGAAACATCCGATCCGCGAACGCACCCGACGTCGGTTTGCCTCCGCATTCACGGTTTCAGATCCATCGATTCTCTGTGCAACTTATGCAATGCTTACCACAGGATAGGCCGAAGCTGGTCCCAGGCGGTGCGGTAGGGGGAAGGGACCGTGCTGAGGTTGTCGTCTGTCACAGGGCAATTCCTGCTCAAAATTGCAAACTTTTCCAGGTTCGGGGCCACTTTGCCTGCCTTGTCAGCGGACAATTCTATCGAAAACCAATCATTGGTGCCAATTTATCAACAACGGACAGCATCATCTTCCGAAAGGGCGGGGTTGTCAGACAAGCACACCGGCAAGTGAATTGGTCTTGGCCTCGGTGATCCTCACCCGGACGACGCTGCCGATCGCCACATCTGCGTCCTCAATATGGACCGCGTGCAGGTATTCCGACTTGCCCAGCATCTGCCCCTGCTCCCTGCCCTTCTTCTCGACCAGCACGGAAAGCGCGCGGCCCACCATGCCGCGCCGCGTCTCGCGTTGCTGTTTAGTAATCAACGTCTGGAGCCGTTGCAGGCGGTCGTCGGCGACATCCTCGGGGACGTTGGGCCGTTCCGCCGCCGGGGTGCCGGGGCGGGGCGAATACTTGAACGAATAGGCATAGCCGTATCCGACCCTGCGGACCAGTTCCAGGGTGGCCTCGAAATCCGCTTCCGACTCCTCCGGGAAGCCCACGATGAAATCGCCAGACAGCACGATATCGGGCCGCGCTGCGCGGATGCGGTCGATCAGCTTGAGGTAGCTTTCGGCGGTATGGCTGCGGTTCATGCGCTTGAGCATGCGGTCCGAGCCGGATTGCACGGGCAGGTGCAGGTAAGGCATCAGTTTTTCAACATCGGCGTGCGCCGCGATCAGGTCGTCGCCCATGTCATTGGGATGGCTGGTGGTGTAGCGGATCCGCGCCAGACCGTCGATCTTCGCCAACTCACGGATCAGCCCCGCAAGCGTCATCCCACCATGATAGGCATTCACGTTCTGGCCAAGCAGCGTGACCTCGCGCACGCCCCGCCCGACCAGATCGCGCGCTTCTTCCAGCACCCGCGCGGCGGGGCGCGAAACCTCGGACCCCCGCGTGTAGGGCACCACGCAGAAGGCACAGAACTTGTCGCAGCCTTCCTGCACCGTGAGGAAGGCTGCGGGCGCGCGGCGCGCCTTGGGCCGGGCGGCGAGGTGATCGAACTTGTCCTCCGCCGGGAAATCGGTGTCGAGCGCGCTTTGACCGCTGCGCACCTGCGCCTCCATCTCGGGCAGACGATGGTAGGATTGCGGCCCCACCACCAGATCGACGGCGGGCTGGCGGCGCATGATCTCTGCCCCTTCGGCCTGCGCCACGCAGCCGGTCACGCCGATCTTCAGATC
>JBBSJO010000158.1:0-10133 GCA_038257185.1 Rhodobacterales bacterium
CTTCATCGCCCGCGCCTCCAGCGCCAGCGCCAAGGAGGTGCCCCCGGTCTTGGGGATGTGGACAAAGACGTAAGAGCGGCCCCGGCTGATGATCATCGCGGCACCTTTGGGGCGCGCAGCGGCACGGGCGTGTTGGACCGCACGGCGATCACCGCCCCCGCCACGGCAATCAGCGCCATGCCGATGAGGCCCAGCGGCGGTACTGTCTGACCCCAGAGCACAAAGGCCCAGAAACTGGCGAAGACCAGCAGGGAGTACTCGAAGACCGCAACGTGGCTCGCCTCGCCCAACTGGTATCCACGAAAGATCAGCGCGATGCCGAGAAGCGATCCCATCGCCTGCACCGCGATCCAGAACAGCATGTCGGTATCGAGCGGCCCCCAACTGCGGCCAACGAATCCGGAGGAGCCTGCCGGTGCGTCGCCCGAGACAAGCAATACGCCGAGCCCCCCGAACAAGCCCAGCATCCCGAAGAAACCCGCCGTCAGCGTCATCGTGCTTTCGCCTTCGCACCATGCCCGTGTGGCGACGGCCCCGATGGCATAGAGAAGCCCCGCGAGGATCGGCAGGAAGGCCACAGGATCAAGCGCCGACGGGTCGGGGCGGATCACGAGGACAGCCCCCGCGAACCCCAGCGCCACGGCGGCCCAGCGGTAGGGGCCAACCGTCTTGCCCTGAAACAGCACGGTGATCAGCACCACGAAGAGCGGCGAGGTGAAGAGCCCGGCCACCACGACCCCGATAGGCAGGACCGACAGGCAACCGAAGTAGATCAGCATCGACCCCGCCTGAAACAGGCTTCGCCCCAGCACGGCGAGCGGGCGGCGGGGACGCAGGATGCCGAGGCCGAAAGTAGCCACGATTACAAGCAAGGAGAGCGCCATTGCCGAGCGGATCATGTGGAACTGCCAGAGCGAGCCTCGCTCCGAGATATAGGGCACGAAGTTGTCCGTCAGCCCGAGCGTGGCCATGCCCGACAGTACCAGCAGGGCTGCCAGCCCCGGTCGCATCACCGTCGCTTCCATCTCCAGACCCCGCGCCGTCATATCAGCCCTTTCAAAGTCGCCTGTCCGTCGTAATACTCGACCACCAAGGCAAAGCAACCGGATGGAGGGCGACATGGGCTGGATGCAGGACGAAACCGGGCTGGACAAATGTGCCGCCAACCATGTGGCCCTGACGCCGCTGTCGCATCTGGCGCGCGCGGCGCATGTCTTCGCCGGCCGCACCGCCGTCGTCTACGGCGCGCACCGGGTGACATATGCGGACTACCACGCGCGCTGTACGCGGCTCGCCTCGGCGCTGGTGTCGATGGGTGTGGGGCAAGGCGATGTCGTGGCCACGATCATCCCCAACCTGCCCGCCCAGGCGGAGGCGCATTTCGGCGTGCCCGCCTGCGGGGCGGTGCTCAACACGATCAATACGCGTCTCGATGTCGGGACGGTCGCCTATATCTTCGACCACGGCGGCGCGAAGGTTGTGTTGGCCGACACGCAGTTCGTGGAACTGGCCGAGGCCGCCTGCGCGCAGATGGAGGGCCCCGCACCGAAGATCGTCGAAGTGCCGGATGCTGCTGCCGGATACCCCGCAACCGGACGACATTCCACCTACGAAGAGGTGCTGCAAGGCGCCGATGCGGCCTTCGACTGGATCATGCCGCAGGACGAATGGGAAAGCCTTGCACTGAACTATACCTCCGGCACGACCGGCAGGCCCAAGGGCGTCGTGTACCACCACCGGGGTGCCTACCTGATGACCATGGGCACGGTGATCTCCTGGCGCATGGTGCTGCATCCGGTGTTCATGCAGATCGTGCCGCTGTTTCACTGCAACGGCTGGAACCACAGCTGGATGATGCCGCTCATCGGCGGCACGCTGGTCTGCTGCCGCGACATCACGGCGCCCGCGATCTACGACGCCATCGCGGACGAGGGCGTGACCCACTTCGGCGGCGCTCCCATCGTGCTGAACATGCTGGTGAACGCGAAACCCGAGGACCGCCGCAGCTTCGACCATACCGTCGAGGTCTTCACCGCCGGCGCGCCCCCCGCCCCCGCAACGCTCAGCAAGATCGAAAAGCTGGGGTTCAACGTCACGCAGGTCTATGGGCTGACGGAGACCTACGGCCATGTCACCGAATGCATCTGGCGGGGTGACTGGGACGCCCTGTCCGAACCGGAACGCGCCGCGATCAAGGCTCGGCAGGGCGTGGCCTTTCCGATGATGGAGCACATCACGGTGATGGACGACGCAATGCAGCAGGTTGCGATGGACGGGAAAACGCAGGGAGAGATCATGATCCGGGGCAATTCGGTCATGAAAGGCTACTTCAAGAATACGCAGGCGACGCAGGAGGCTTTTGCGGGCGGCTACTTCCACTCCGGCGACCTCGCGGTGCAACACACCGACGGCTACGTCCAGATCGCGGACCGGGCCAAGGACATCATCATCTCGGGCGGGGAGAACATCTCCTCCGTCGAGGTCGAGGGCGTGCTGATGATGCATGACGACGTGAACCTTGCCGCCGTGGTGGCCAAGCCGGACGAGAAATGGGGCGAAGTGCCCTGTGCCTTCGTCGAGCTGAAGCCGGGGATCACCGGCGACGAAGCGGCGATGATCGCCTTCGCGCGTCAGTCGCTGGCCGGGTTCAAGGCGCCAAAGCGCGTGGTGTTTCAGGAGCTGCCCAAGACCTCCACCGGCAAGATCCAGAAGTTCGAGCTGCGCAAGCTGGCCGCTGCGCTGGACTAGGAGAGGTCCTTCTCGTAGCGCCAGACCCGGACAGGCAAGGGCCCGTCGGTGGCCTCGACCTCGTAAGTGATAGTGTCCGCGAGCACCCAGCCGCATTTTTCGTAGAACCGCGCCGCACGGGCATTGCCGACGCTGCAGGCGAGCCAGACGGAGCCACGGGGGAGTGCGGCTTCAGCCTCGGCCATCAACCGGGCGGCGACGCCCTTCCCCTGAAAACCCGCATCGACATAGAACTGGTAAAGCTCGCGCCCCTCCAGCGTGAAGAACCCCGCCAGCGCGCCGCCGATCCGGGCGACGTACGTGCCCTCCAGATGTGCCTTCAGACGGGTCGCGAATTCCGGCAGTTGCCGCGTCGCCACCAGTTCAGGCGAGACGACAGCGGCGTGGCCCTGATGCCATCCGACGTGCCAGAGCCGCGCCAGCGCCGGAATATCTTCGGATGTTGCCTTGGTAATCTGCATGATGCCCTTTCTGCGTCCCGGCTCCGATAGCGGCGGCCCGGCGTATCCTGCGGGCCGACGGCGCGGGGTTCAAGGCCACCCCTTCGCAGGCTGCCCATTATCAAGTCCACGTCAACGCCGCCATTGCCCCAACGGCGTCCTCTGCTAGACTGCAAAGAAAACCAACAGGCCCCCTTAGCCCATAAATGACCGCCCTCCACAAATATGCCCGCCTCGAAGCGACGGGCCTCTGGCGTGCCACGCCGGACGGGCAGCGCCGCGAGGTTGTCGTATCCGTCGGTGATGCCACGCTGGTGATCAGCGACATGAAGGATCAGGCCTTGACCCACTGGTCTCTGGCCGCCCTGGAACGGGCCAATCCTGCCAGGTTCCCGGCGATCTACCATCCCGACGGCGACCCCGGCGAAACGCTTGAGATCGACGAGGACGCCGTCCAGATGATCGAGGCCATCGAGACCCTGCGCCGCGCCGTACTGCGCAGCCGACCGCGTCCGGGCCGCTTGCGCTGGGTGGGGGTGGGGGTCTCTGTCCTCCTCGTGCTGGCCGTGGCCGTCTTCTGGTTGCCTGGTGCTCTGCAGGATCATACTCTCCGCGTGGTGCCGGGGGTCAAGCGCGCAGCCATCGGTGAGGCGCTGTTGAAACGGATCGAACGGGTTGCGGGGGCCGCCTGTGCGGAGGCCAACGGCGTGCGGGCGCTGGCGCGGCTGGCCGCGCGGCTCAAGGTCGGCAGGATCGTCGTGCTGCCCGCCATGACACGGCCCAGCCTGAACCTGCCCGGTGGCCTGATCGTGCTGAACCGCAGCGTGATCGAGGACTACGAAGAGCCAGACGTGGCGGCGGGATACGTCTTGACGGAACAGACTCTCAAGGCCGAAACCGATCCCCTGCGCGATCTCTTGCGCGCGGCGGGCCTGCGCGAGAATTTCCGCCTGCTCACCACGGGCGATGTGGCGCCATCGGCGCTGGATGCCTACGCCGAATATATGCTCACGACACCGCCCCGGGTTCCCCCGCTTGCCGCCCAGCTTGCCCGGTTCGATGCAGCGGCCCTGCGCAGCACGCCCTATGCCTATGCCCGCGACATGACCGGCGAAACGGTGCTCGCGCTGATCGAGGGGGATCCGATGAACGGGCGTCTGACCGAACCACTGCTGTCGGACGCGGACTGGCTGCAGCTTCAGAACATCTGCGGCGGCTGAGCGCGCGCTACACACGACTCAATAAAATCGGGCCGACCGGGAACATCACCGGTCGGCCCGAGATCTTTCCCCGGAGGATTCGTTCACTTGCGGGCAAAGGCATCCCGGTACCCAGCCGCGCGCAGGCGGCTGACGGCGGATTGTAGTGCAGCCGTCCCGTCCAGGGGGCCGGCCTGCACGGTCAGGAGCGTTCGCCCGCCCTTGGTCAGCTTGCCGAGCCGCGCGGGCATCCCCATTGCGGCGATCTTTTGCGCGGCACGCTGGGCGTTCGACGGATTGCCAAAGGTGCCGACCTGTACGAACCGAGCCCCTTCTAGCGCCCGCATCGGAAGCGCGGCCTGCGGTTCCGCGGCCTGGGGGGTTGAGCGGCTGGAATAGACCGGCTGGCGCGTCACGGGTGCCACGCCGGGATTGCGGACGATGCGCTTGAGGACGGTCCCGTCGCGCTGCACGATCTCGACCTTGCCGAGCTCACGGCTTTGCGTGACGACATCGATGAAGGGATAGACCAGCGGCACGGAGGTGGTCATGTCGCGTCCCGTTCGGGTGTCGATCAGACGCCGCGGCACCGTCTGGGTCCAGATCAGCAGCATGTCACGTCGCCCGCCAAGCGTCTGTTCGGCGCGGTAAGGGTTCAGCCGACCGTCCTCCCAGACCCTGCGATACCCGCTTGGCACCACAACATTGCGCGTGTTGATCCGGCCATAGGCGACATGCTTGGGCACGATCCGCGTGTTCGCGGTGACCGTGGCGGTAGGTGCGGGACCGGCCTCGTCGTAAGTTGCCGTCCCTTGGGCGGAGGGCGCGACGGTGGCAAGGCGCGCACCGACGATGGGCGCAGTCTGCGGACCGCAGCGCACGGCATTGCGGCCATTGCCGCGCAGATACTGCTGCGACAGGGGCGAAGCGCCGGGGCAGGCAGTGGCAGCAGCCTGCTGCGGTAGCACGGTCCGGACGCGCGGGGCAGGTGCCGGTGCGACAACGCGGACCGGTGCGGCCTTTGGTGCAGGGCGTGGTGCAGTCTGGCGCACGACCACCGGGGCAGGCGCGGGCCGTGGTGCCGCCACGCGGCGCGGCGCGGCGGGTTTTGCCACTGGCGCAGACGGCGCTACGGGACTCGCAGTGTCGTTCAGCGTGATCTGGACAGGTGCCTCGGCTGGTGCTGCGGCAGGCGCGGCTGTGCCGACCTGCCCTGCCAGCGAAGGCTTGAACCCGCAGACGGTCTTGCGGGCCCGCGACACGCGCGGCACCCATGTGACGTTGCCGTCAATCCCGGCGCGTATGAACACGCACCCCCGGCTGTCGACATATTGCTTGCCCTTGTAGCTCGAAGGCGGAAATTCCAACGGTTGCTGGTAGGCGTCCTGAGCCTGAGCCGTATTCGCGCAGAAGCCTGTAACCACAGACCCGGCAATAACGGCAATGGCGATCAGTCTGGTAATCTTCATGTCGTGCCCCCACACAATGTAGTAGCACGATGCAACACCGCGCCGCCCGAGTAAAGCGGGCGAGGCAAGGTTGGCAGCCATTTCAGTCGATTATTTGGTCCCGAACATCCGATCCCCGGCATCGCCGAGCCCCGGCACGATATAACCCACCTCGTTGAGCTTCTCGTCCACCGCCGCCGTCACGATGGGCACATCGGGGTGTGCCTCTTTCATCCGCGCGATTCCCTCAGGTGCTGCCAGCAGGCAGAGGAAGCGAAGGTTGTTCGCCCCCGCCTTCTTCAGCAGATCGATCGCCGCCACGGAAGAGTTGCCGGTGGCCAGCATCGGGTCCACCGCGATCACCAGACGGTCGTCAAGCCCTTCCGGCACCTTGAAATAATACTGGACCGGCTGCAGTGTCTCTTCATCGCGGTAAAGCCCCACGAACCCGACCCTTGCCGAGGGGATCAACTCCAAAACTCCGTCAAGAAGCCCGTTGCCTGCCCGCAGGATGGAGATCAGCGCCAGCTTCTTGCCATCGAGCGTCGGCGCATCCATCGCGCACATCGGCGTCTCGATCCGCTTGGTGGTCATCGGCAGCCCGCGCGTGACCTCATAAGCCAGCAACTGACTTATCTCGCGCAATAGCTGCCGGAACGATGAAGTTGAGGTCTCCCGGTCGCGCATGATGCTGAGCTTGTGCTGCACCAGCGGGTGATCCACGACCGTCAGATGTGTGTCGTTGTCCATGTCGTCCCCCATTTGCCTTTCCCCGGTTCTGGCCCAAGACGCCGTCCGGCACAAGCGCCCCGCCCGTGCTTCATCTTGCTGAATAAACCTCCGGGGGGAGTCCGTCAGGACGGGGGGCAGGCCCCCCTGCGCCGCCTCATCCCGGCACCGCCACCCCGAGATGTCGCGCCACCAGCGCCGCCACGTCGGTAAAGCCGATCTGTCCCAGCGCGCCCGCTCCCTGCCCCGCGATCAGCACCGGCACCCGTTCGCGGGTATGATCGGTTCCGACCCAAGTCGGATCATTGCCATGGTCCGCAGTCAGCAGCATCATGTCGCCGGGCCGCAACGCCGCGATGATCTTGGCAATCTCGGCGTCGAACCACTCCAGCGCGCGGGCATAGCCCGACACATCGCGCCGGTGGCCATAAAGGCTGTCGAACTCCACGAAGTTGGCGAAGGTCAGGCTACCGTCGCCCGCCTCCCGCACAAGGTCCCCCAGATGCCCCATCAGCACCGCGTCCGTCCCCTTACGCACCTCGTCGATACCCTGCATGGAGAAGATGTCGCCGATCTTGCCCACCGCATGTACGGCCCGCCCCGCCTCCTGCACCCAGTTGGTCAGCACGGGGCTCGGCGGCATGATGGCAAAGTCGCGCCGGTTCGGCGTGCGTTCAAAGCCCGCCGACACGTCCCCCAGGAATGGTCTCGCAATCACGCGGCCCACTTTCATCCCATGCAGCACAGGCGCGATGTCCCGGCAGAGCGTCAGCAGGCGCTCAAGGCCAAAATGCCCTTCATGCGCCGCGATCTGGAACACGGAATCGGCGGAGGTATAGCAGATCGGCCAACCGCTCCGGCGATGTTCTTCCCCCAGTCGCGCGATGATCTCGGTTCCCGAGGCATGGCAATTGCCAAGGATCCCTTCGGTGCCTGCCGCCTCTGCCACCCGCGCTGCCAGATCGGCGGGAAAGGCAGGCGTTTCATCGGGAAAGTAGTGCCACTCCCAAGGCACCGGCAACCCCGCCAGTTCCCAATGACCAGAAGGCGTGTCCTTGCCCCGTGAGACCTCCGTCGCAGCACCCCAGCGCCCGGCGGGCTCCACGCCCAGATCCGGTGCCGCCATCCCGCTGGCCAGCCGCACAGCCGCACCCAGCCCCAGCGCGTAAAGATGTGGCAGGGCCAGAGGACCGCTCCGTCCCTCCTCGGCCCGCCCAGCCGCGCAGGCCTCGGCGATATGGCCCAACGTGTTGGCCCCGGTATCGGGCACCTCTCCGTTGAAAAAGGTCGCGGCATCCGGCGCGCCGCCGATCCCGACGGAATCCATCACCACAAGAAACGCGCGCGGCATCAGCCAATCCTTTCAAGGATGAGGTCCGGCAGCGTCGGTGCCGCAGACCCGATCGTGATTGCCGCCGCCACTGCTGCCGCCGCCCGGTCCGCATCCGCGGGCCGCTTCGCATGGACCATCGCGAGCGTCTGGCCCTTAGAGATTCTTGTCCCCAGACGCACAACCTCGGACAGTCCCACGGCGGGATCGACCTGATCGCTTTCCACCGTGCGCCCGCCGCCCAGACCCACCACCGCCATCCCCAGCGCCGCTCCGTCAATGGCGTAGACGAACCCCTCCGACGGGGCGGGGACCGCACGGATCACCGTCGCCTCGGGCAGGAACCGCTGCCAGGCCTCGACGAAGCCCACCGGCCCCCCCATCGCGGCCAGCATCCGCCCGAACCGTTCCGCCGCAGCGCCGCTTCGGATCGCATCCAGAACCCTGTCGGTCCCGCCCTGCAGGTCCGCAGCCAATCCCGCGTTGGCCAGCAACACGCCGCCCAAAGCTGCTGCCACATCCAGGATCGGTCCCGTACCCCCCCCGGTCAGCACCCGCATCACCTCCGCCACTTCCAGCGCGTTGCCGAGGCTCGGCACCAGCGGCTGGCTCATGTCGCTGATAATGGCGGTCGTCCGGCAATCGGCGGCATTTGCCGTCTTCGTGAGTGCCTCCGCCAGCGCCCGCGCCGCGCCCATGTCCTTCATGAAGGCGCCGCTGCCGACCTTGACGTCCAGCACCAGCCCATCGAGACCCGCCGCCAGCTTCTTGGACAGGATCGAGGCGGTGATCAGGTCCAGCGAATCGACAGTAGAGGTCACATCGCGCACCGCATAGAGCCGCTTGTCGGCAGGCGCGATATCTCCCGTGGCCCCCACGATGGCGCAGCCCGCCCGGTCCACCACGTCCCGAAAACGCGCCTCGTCAAGCTGCGTGGCCACTCCGGGGATCGCCTCCAGCTTGTCGAGCGTGCCGCCCGTGTGGCCCAGTCCCCGCCCCGAAATCATGGGCACATAGGCCCCGCAGGCCGCCAGCGCCGGGGCAAGGATCAGCGACACGCAATCGCCCACCCCGCCCGTGGAATGCTTGTCGAGCACCGGACCGTCGAGGTCCCAGCGCAACACGGCGCCTGAATCCCGCATCGCCAGTGTCAGTGCGACGCGCCCCGCGTCCGTCAGCCCGTTCAGGCAGACCCCCATGGCGAAGGCCCCGGCCTGCGCGTCACTCAACCGCCCATCCGCCAAAGCGCCGGCAACCCAGCGCAGGTCGTCGTCGCCAAGCGGCAACCCATGCCGCAGGCTGGCCAGAAAGGAACGCGCGCTCACCTCAGCTTCCTTCCATATGCGACGCGCCAAAGGCGCCCGGCAGCAACTCGGCAACCGTGGTCACCCGCTCCTCCCCTCCGGTCGTCGCCAGGGTCACGCGCACGTCACCCGCTCCGAACTCCGCCAGCTTCTGGCGGCACCCCCCGCAAGGCGGCACCGGGGCCGGACTGCCCGCGACGACATAGACCTCCGCCACCTCGCGCTCGCCCGCCGCGACCATGGCGGCGATGGCCCCCGCCTCGGCACAGGTACCTTCTGGGTAGGCCACGTTCTCCACGTTGCATCCCACGTAGACGGTGCCCGACCTCGTCCGGATCGCTGCCCCCACCTTGAAATTCGAATAGGGTGCATGCGCGTTCTCGCGCACCTCCACCGCCGCTGCCCGCAAACCTGTCATCCTGCAATCTCCCCTTCTCACACCCTCTATAAAAAACTACGCACCAAGTTGCGATTCCAAAACCCTCCCCCTTCATCTTGCGAAATAAACCTCCGGGGGAATCGCGGCCTGCCGCGATGGGGGCAGAGCCCCCTCACCCCGCCTTCCACACCCACCGCCAAATGCCATGTTGGCGCGCCCTTCCAACTGGTTTAACACTAAACCATTATTCTCCGGAGGAACCTCACAGATGACCGACACACCCAACCTGCGGCAGGCAGCGCTCGATTATCACGAGTTTCCGAAGCCCGGAAAACTGGAAATCCGCGCCACCAAACCGCTGGCCAATGGCCGCGACCTCGCGCGCGCCTACTCTCCCGGTGTGGCCGAAGCCTGCCTCGAAATCCGCGACGATCCCGCAAGTGCGGCCCGCTTCACCGCGCGCGGCAACCTCGTGGCGGTGGTGACCAACGGCACGGCGGTGCTGGGGCTGGGCAACATCGGCGCGCTGGCCTCCAAACCGGTGATGGAAGGCAAG
>JBBSJO010000159.1:0-10126 GCA_038257185.1 Rhodobacterales bacterium
ACAGACTGAGGCGGATATTCTGGTGGACCTTATCACCAGCAACCCGAACCTGAGCGACGGCACGGCGGTCTTCGACGCCAGCCGGGGCAACATCGCCGGAACGGGTGCTGCACCCTCTGAGGTCACGCTAAGCACCGTACGCAAGGCCATGCGCGGCACCAAGGGTCTGGACGGCAAGACACTGGTGAACGTGGTGCCCAAGTATCTCTTGGTCGGTCCTGAACTGGAAACAGATGCTGAGAAGCTGCTGGCAGCAATCTACGCCGCCACCACCGATGACGTAAACGTCTTCGGGTCTAAGCTGAGCCTTCTGGTGGAACCCCGCATCACAGATGCAAGCTGGTATGTCTTTGCTGACCCGTCGCGCTTGGCCGCGTTCCAGTATGGCTACCTGTCCAGCGCCCAAGGGGTTCAAATCCAACGTTCTGAGGCATGGACCACACTCGGGATGCGTTTCCGGGCGTGGCTCGACTTCGGGGCCGGGTGGCTCGAAAGCCGCGCTGCCTATCTGAACGAGGGCGCATAATGGCCACCCCTGCCGAACTGACCAAGATGCGGGCGGACCTTTTCGCCGCCCGCATGAACGGCACCCGCGCGTTCCAAGATCAGAACGGCGAACGGGTGGAGTTCAAATCCGACAACGAAATGGCCAAGGCGATGGCGGCGCTGGACGCCGAGATCGCCAAGGCGAGCGGGACAGCCCCTCGCACCCTGCACTTCACCACATCGAAAGGAACCTGAAATGCGCAACTATGTTCAACCCGGTGACTCGATCACCTTCACCGCCGCAGCCGCCGCCAGTTCCGGCGATGGCGTTCTGGTCAACAGCCTCTTCGGCATCGCGTCCGGTGACGCCGCAATCGGCGAGTCTTTGGTGCTCACCACCAAGGGCGTATTCACCATGGCCAAGGTCAGCACCGATGTGATGGCCGTTGGCGCTGTCGTCTACTGGGACGACTCCGCCAGTCTGGTCACGACCGATGATGACACCGGGTCCAACCCGCGCATCGGTCTGGCCGTCACTGTCGCTGGCAACCCCAGCGGCACCGTCAACGTGCGGCTGGACGGCTAAGCATGACCGCCGTCGCCCCCCACACCAAGAGTGCACCGCTCCCGCCGCCCACGCGGCGGGGGCTGTCGCGCGTGGAGGCTGCGGACTACATCGGCGTAGGAGCGTCCAAGTTCGACACGATGGTGGGCGACGGACGGATGCCTGCGGCGAAGAAAATCGACGGGCGGCGCGTCTGGGATGTGCGCGCATTGGACCGATTCTTTGACCTCTTGCCGGGCGGGGACGACTCGGACCACAATCCTTACGATTATTAGATGCCCGAGGATCCTATGAAATTCAGATTGAAGCATGTGGTGGAGGACGTGGACCGGCACGGCAACGTCCGCCTCTATTACCGCAGGAATGGCAGCAAGACTCGGCTGCGTGGGCCTATCGGCTCGCCCGAGTTTCTGACCGACTACAAGGCAGCAGCGAATCCCAAGACGCCCCGCGCCCCGCGCGCCGCGAACCCGGGCAGCACCAAGGCCGGATCGCTCAAATGGCTTTGCGCTCAATACTATAAATCGTCCATGTGGTCGGAACTGGACCCTAAGACGCAGAAAACGAGGCGCAGCATCCTCGAACGATTCTCGACCCACAAAAACTATGGAGATCATCCTTTTTCACTTTTGCTGCCCCGGCACATCCGGAAGCGCCGCGACGAGATGATGGCGACACCCGAAGCGGCGAACAGCTTGGTGAAGGCCCTGCGCCAACTCTTCCGTTTCGCAATCCGGTATGACCACCACGACGCGAACCCGGCCACGACCGTGGAACTGCTGAAGTCCAAGTCATCGGGCTATCACTCGTGGACCTTGGAAGAGATCGAAAAATTCGAAGAGACGCACCCCATTGGCACCACGCCGCGCCTTGCGTTGGCACTGGCCCTCTACACCGGACAACGCCGCTCTGATGTGATCCAGTTCGGCAAGCAGCACCTGCGCGAAGGGTGGCTGACCTTTACCCAATACAAGGGCCGGAATCGGAATCCCGTGCGATTGGAGATTCCTGTGGTGGCGGAACTGCAAGTCATTCTGGACGCCAGCAAGACCGGCGACCTGACCTTCCTTGTCTCGGAACAGGGCAGGGCCTTCACCAACAATGGATTCGGCAACCGATTCCGAGAGTGGTGCGACAAGGCAGGGCTGCCCCATTGTTCAGTCCATGGGCTGCGCAAAGCGGCGGCTGCCCGGCTTGCGGAACGCGGATGCAGCGAGTTCGAGATCATGGCTATCACTGGCCACCAGACCTCAAAAGAGGTGACTCGCTATACCAAGGCGGCGAGCCAGCGAGTTCGCGCAGAGGCGGCGTTTAAGAAGATGACAGACGGACAGAAATAGAACAAAAGTGTCCCACTTCTTGCCCCCGTGTTAGACGGTGGGACAATTTCGGGGCCTAAGGGGCTGAAAACAATATGGAAAATTTTACAGTGGCAGCCCGTAGGGGAGTCGAACCCCTCTTTTCAGGTTGAAAACCTGACGTCCTAACCGATAGACGAACGGGCCACTGGGTCGTGTGCGGTTCATTAGGGTTTTCGATCCGGGCACGCAAGCAGAAATTTGCCGTTTCGTGCACTTGCGGGCTATTCAGGCCGGTGCTGCATCCTCCAGCCGCAACTGCACCGACTGCTTGCCGCGCCAGGTGTTGATGTCGAGCCGTCCGGCCAGGTGGAAGCGGGCGCCGCCGTGGTTTTCCAGCGCCGGACCCAAGGGACCGTCGTGGGCACCGAAGGCGATGGCGTCGAGCACCGGGCCGGTGCCGTCGGAGAAACTGATCTTCAGATGGCTCTCGCCCACGCGCTTGGCGAATCGGATCGCCATATCGGCAAAGACGTAGCGCGGAGCAGGGGCGGCGGCGCCGAAGGGGCCCGCCGTCTCGATCCGTTCGGCAAGTTCGACCGTGGCCGCACCCGGCATCAGCAGGCCAGTGACGTTCAGGTCCGACGGTCCGGCCAGATGCGCGCCCTGTTTCGCCAGCAATTCGCCCAGCCGTTCCATCGCGGCCTCCAGCTTGTCCTCGGCCACCGTGAGGCCCGCGGCCATCTTGTGTCCGCCGCCCTTGATCAGCAGACCCTCCGCCGCCAGGCGCTGGATCGGCGCGCCGAGGTCGATGCCGCTGACGGAGCGGCCCGAACCCTTGCCGATGCCGTCCGCCACCCCGATCACGATGGCGGGGCGGTTGGAGGCCTCCTTGAGCCGGGCGGCGACGATGCCGACGACGCCGGGGTGCCAGCCGGGTCCGGCCGCCCAGACCAGCGGGGCATCGAAACCCCGCGTTTCGGCCTGGGCCATCGCCTGCGCGCGCACCACGGCCTCGACCTCGCGCCGGTCGGTGTTGAGCACGTCGAGCCGTTCGGCCAGTGCTGCCGCCTCATGGGGGTCGGCGGTGGCCAGCAGGCGCGCGCCGAGGTCGGCCTGACCGATACGCCCGCCCGCATTTATGCGCGGCCCCAGCAGGAAGCCGAGGTGGTAGGCGGCGGGGGCCGTGTCCATCCGCGCGACATCCGCCAGGGCCGCAAGCCCGACGCGCTCGCGCCGTGCCATGATGCGCAGCCCTTGCCGCACGAAGGCACGGTTCACACCGATCAGCGGGGCCACGTCTGCCACCGTCGCAAGAGCCACAAGGTCCAGCAGGCCCAAGAGGTCAGGCCCCTTGCGGCCCTCCTCGCGGAGAAGCCGCCCTACCTCCACCAGCATCAGGAAGACCACGGCAGCCGCGCAGAGGTGGGCACAGGCGCCGTCCTCATCCTGCCTGTTGGGGTTCACCACCGCCAACGCTTCGGGCAGCGTCTCGCCGCCCAGGTGGTGGTCGAGGACGATGACATCCGCGCCGACAGCCGCTGCGATGGGGCCGTGGGAAAGCGTGCCGCAATCGACGCAGACGATCAGGTCATGATCGCGGGCCAGCATCGCCATGGCCTCGTCGTTGGGCCCGTAGCCTTCGTCAATGCGGTCGGGGATGTAAAGCGTCGCGCGATGGCCCATCTCGCGCAGCCAGACCAGCAGCAGCGCGGCGGAAGACCCGCCGTCTACGTCGTAATCGGCAAAGACCGCGATCCGCTCGCGCCCATCGAAGGCCGCCAGAAACCGCGCGGCGGCCTTTTCCATGTCGCGCAGGGATCGCGGGTCGGGCAGCAGGTCACGCAGGGCAGGGGCCAGAAATGCCTCCGCCTCCTGCGGTGCCACACCGCGCCGCGCAAGCACCTGGCAGAGCGCCTGTGGCAGGTCGGTCTGCTGCGACAGCAGATCGGCGGCGCGCTCCACCTCGATGCCGGAACCGATCCAGCGTCGCCCGGTCAGGGATGTCTCTACGCCGAGAAAACTCACGCCACCCCCTGCTTCATCTTGCCAGATAAACCTCCCCGCGGAGCGTCCCGCAGGTGCCTCATGCGCGCCGCTCAATGCCGTTCGACGGGGGTGCGATAATTGATCCGCCGTACCGATCCGGTCTTGGAACGCATGATCAGAGTCTCGGTCGTCATCCAGCCCGGTTCCCGCTTGACGCCGGGCAGCAGCGTGCCGCCGGTGACGCCGGTGGCGGCAAAGATCACGTCCTCGGTCACCATCTCGTCGCGGGTATAGATCCGGTCGAAATCCGTGATGCCGGCCTTGGTCGCCCGCGCGCGTTCGTCGTCGTTGCGAAACAGCAACCGGCCGTACATCTGCCCGCCCATGCATTTCAGCGCCGCCGCTGCCAGTACGCCTTCCGGGGCACCACCCGATCCCATGTACATGTGGATCCCGGTGCTGGGGTCCGCGCAATGCATCACGCCCGCCACGTCGCCATCGGTGATCAGACGGATCGAGGCACCCGTGCTGCGGACTTCGGCGATCATCGCCTCGTGGCGCGGACGCTCCAGGATGCAGACGGTGATGTCGGCGGGCTCGCATTTGCGCGCCTTGGCCAGCGCGCGGACACGCTTGGCGGGGGACATGTCGAGCGTTACCACGTCGGTCTTGAAGCCGGGCCCGATGGCGAGCTTGTCCATGTAGACATCCGGCGCGTGCAGCATCGAGCCGCGCGGACCCATGGCGATGACGGTCAGCGCGTTGGGCATGTCCTTGGCGGTCAACGTCGTGCCTTCCAGCGGGTCGAGCGCGATGTCCACGCCGGGGCCGTTGCCGGTGCCGACCTCCTCGCCGATATAGAGCATCGGCGCCTCGTCCCGCTCGCCCTCGCCGATGACAACGACACCGGCGATGTCCAGCAGGTTCAGCTGTTCGCGCATGGCATTGACCGCAGCCTGGTCGGCGGCTTTTTCGTCGCCGTGGCCGACCAACCGGGCGGAGGCGATGGCGGCGGCCTCGGACACTCGGGCGAGGCCCAGCGACAACATGCGGTCTTGGAATTCGGCGGAGGCGGTCATGGCGGCATTCCTTGCTGGCAATGAGTTGCCCGACCTCTATCGATAGGGGGGATGGCTTTCAAGCTACTGTAGGGTTGGGACAGTCGCGGTTTGGCCGCGCCGACGCTCCGGATCCGGGATTCACACGGGTAAGATCCTGAGCGCTATCTGGGGTGCTCGCCTGTACCCGCCGTTTGTTCAGGGCCGGGGACGGTGCTGACCAGCCGGATCAGCGCCTGAAGGAGAAGTGCGATCATCGTACCGTTGAGGAGGTGCCAGAAAAGATGGGTGCCGTAGGGCCAGACGTCACACAGGGCGATGTCGAGGGTGCGCAGGACGAGCGAGCCGAGGAAGGTCAGGGTCGCGGCAAGGAACCACCAGCGGATCGGGTGGCGCCGCCACAGGGCATGGCGGAAAAGACCAGCATGGCGATCACGGCGGGCAGGTATTGTTCGGAGCCATTGAAGCGGCGGGGCGTTGCGGTGGCGGCCTCGGGGCTGTCATTGGACAGCCAGACAATGGTGAAGATGGCCAGCCCCACCACCAGGAAGATCGCGATCCGTCCTGGCGGGGCATTGCCGATCAGCGCGATACACACCAGCACGTAGGTGGCGACGAAGGTCCAGATCGGGATGGTGTCGGCAAAGCCGGACCAGGTGTTGGCAAAAGTGTGGAACAGGAACGAGCCCACCCCGATGGCGAAGGCCAGTGCGATCAGCAGCCAGACCGCCCATTGCGTGACTGCCCTTTTGCGTGCCTCCTGCGCACTCCAGAGAGCAGCGACGATGAAGGAAATGTTCGACAGGGCGTTGAGCGGTTCGGCCCAGAAACCGACCCCCAGCCGTTCGCAGTAAAGATCGACAGGGGCAAACCAGTCCAATCAGACTTCTTCGATCCGCAGGGCGACCGGTGCGCTGGCCAGCACCCCGGTGCCCTCCATCGCCGCGATGGCGCGGTCGAGCGCGTCGCGGGCGGTCTTGTGGGTAACGATGAGGACGGGCGCGTTGGTGTCGGCGTGTTCGTACTGGCGCATCCGGTTGATGCTGACACCTGCTTCGCCGAGCACGGTCGCGATCTTGGCCATGGCACCGGGTTTGTCCACCAGCCCCATGCGCAGGTAGTAGGCTGCGGGCCGCTGCGAGGTGGCAGCGACGGGGGATTGCAGTGTCCTGGCCGGCTGGCCGAAGACCGGGCCGCGCCAGCCGCGGGCGATGTCGCAGACGTCGGCCATGACGGCACTGGCGGTCGGACCTTGCCCCGCACCTGCACCGCGCAGCACGATCTGGCCCACCGCGTCGCCTTCGATCACGACCATGTTGGTGCCGCCGTCGAGCTGGCCAAGGGGCGATGTATCGGGCACGAGGCAGGGCTGCATCCGTTGCTCCAGCCCCCGGCCGGTCTTCTGCGACACGCCCAAAAGCTTGATCTTGTAGCCCATGTCGCCGGCGGCGCGGATGTCCTCGATGGAGACGCGCTCGATCCCTTCCAGCTGGATTCCGTCGAAATCGGGCCTCGTGCCGAAGGCGATGGCGCTGAGGATCGCGAGCTTGTGCGCCGCGTCAATGCCGCCCACGTCGAGTTGGGGATCCGCTTCGAGGTAGCCCAGCCCGTCGGCTTCGGCGAAGATCTCCTGATAGGTCCTGCCCGAGGTTTCCATGCGGGTGAGGATGTAATTGCACGACCCGTTCATCACACCCATGACGCGGGTGATCTGGTTGCCCGCAAGCCCTTCGGTCAGAGCCTTGATCACGGGAATGCCCCCCGCCACGGCGGCCTCGTAGCGCAGGACAAGGCCTTTCGCTTCGGCCAGTTCGGCAAGCGCCTGTCCGTGGATCGCCAGCATTGCCTTGTTCGCCGTGACCACGTGCTTGCCTGCCCTGAGGGCCGCTTCGGTGGCGTCCTTGGCGGGGCCATCCTCGCCTCCCATCAGTTCCACAAAGATGTCGATGTCGTGGCGGGTGGCGAGTTTGACCGGATCGTCCTCCCAGGCGTAGCCGGTCAGCGGTACGCCCCGGTCGCGGTCTTTGGTGCGGGCCGACACGGCGGTGATGGCAATGGCGTGCCCGGTGCGGGCCTGCAGCAGGGCGGCCTGCTGGCGGATGATGCGCACGACGCCCACCCCGACGGTGCCCAGACCGGCGATACCAAGACGGAGCGGTTCGGACATGGGCGGTATTCCTTCGGGTAGTGGTGATTTTGCGGGATGTAACCCGTTCGCGGGATGGGTGCAACGCGCAAGGCGCGTGTGCGCCTGCGGCGGGCGGGGAAGGGGGCTCTGCCCCCGGCCTGCGGCCTCCCCCGGGAATATTTACGGGCCAAAAAGAGGGAGGGGCGCGTCACCAGGGTTACCGGCTATTGCAGGCCGTTCTGCAGGCGCTGTGTTTCTCGACCGGTCAGGACCGATCCGCGCAGGCTGGCGGCGCGGGCGCGCAGGCGCGCGACGCGGGCGCTGAGCGCGGCCTCGGTCTGGGCCGCGTCAATCTGGCCGGCGGTGGCATCTGCCAGCAGAGGCTCGATGGGGACAAGGGCGGGGTAGTCCGATGCCTCCAGGGCCGGGGTGATGGTCTTGTCGAGCGCGGGAAACTGCGTGCAGGCGCTCAGCAGCAGGGCAATCGACAACAGGGCGGGGCGGCGTATCATCCTGTGGTTCTGCACCACGCCCTTGTTTCACGCAAGCGGGCTTTGCTTTTGAACGGGTGTTCATTAATCTGAAGGCATGGCACGTACTCAAGGTTCCCATTCCGATATCACCGGCCCGCGCGTGCGCGCGGCGGCGGAGCGGCTGTTTGCGCGCGATGGCTATGCGGCGGTGTCGATGCGGGCGATTGCGGCGGAGGTGGGGGTGCAGGCGGGGGCGCTCTACAACTACACGCCCGACAAGCAGTCACTGCTTTTCGACCTGATGGAAGGGCATCTGACCGAGTTGTTGGCGCAGGCGCCAAGGGGGGTGGACGGGACCCCTTCGGAGCGGTTGCGGGCTTTCGTGGAGTTTCACATCCGCTTCCATGGCGACCGTCCCGACGCCGTCTTCATCGCCTATATGGAATTGCGCAATCTCACGCCGGAGAATTTCCGCGCAGTGGAGGCACTGCGGCGGGACTATGAGGACCGTCTGGAAACGATCCTGCGGGCGGGCGTCGACGTCGGAGATTTCGACGTGCCGGACACGCGCATCGCGACCTTTGCAGTGATCGCGATGCTGACCGGTGTGAATACCTGGTATCGGGCGGGAGGTCGGCTTTCGCTGCTGGAAGTCACTGCGCAGTATTGGGATATGGTGCGCCGGGCTGTCACCCTTCGCAAGGGCTGAGGTGGCAGCCGGATTGCAAGGCCGGAGGGGCCGCAATGGCCCCTTTCATTCGGAATCGGAACGCATGGGAAGGGGTGCGTGATTGCCAGGCACCCCTTCGGGTTCAGTGCACCGGTTTGATGAAAGTCCCGTTGCGCAGGTCAGCGAAGGCGCGCTCAAGTTCGGCTTGCGTATTCATCACGATGGGCCCGTGCCAGGCTACCGGCTCTGCGATCGGTGCGCCTGAAATCAGCAGGAAGCGCATGCCCTCGGGGCCTGCCTGCACTGTCACCTCATCCCCGGTTCCGAAGCGGATCAGGGTGCGATCGCCCGACAGGTCGCGGATGTTGACCTCCTGTCCCGCCACTTCCTTCTCCAGCAGCACGCCTGTGGGGGCGGAGGCATCGGCGAAGGCACCGGCCCCTTCGAAAACATAGGCGAAGGCGCGGCGGTAGGTGTCGATCCGGAACGTCTTCTTCACACCTGCGGGCACCGAGATATCGAGGTATTGCGGATCGGCCGCGATGCCGTCGACGGGGCCCTTCTTGCCCCAGAACTCACCCGTGACCACCCGCACCACGGTGCCATCGTCGTCGGTCACGACAGGAATGTCCCGGGCCGTCACATCCTGATAGCGCGGCGCGGTCATCTTCTGGCTCGATGGCAGGTTGCCCCACAGCTGGAAGCCGTGCATCTGCCCGCGTGCGTTGCCCTGCGGCATCTCCTGATGAAGGATACCCGACCCGGCGGTCATCCACTGGACGTCGCCCGCGCCGAGCGTGCCGGTGTTACCCAGCGAATCGCCGTGCTCCACCGTGCCCGCGAGGACGTAGGTTATCGTTTCGATCCCGCGGTGCGGATGCCAGGGGAAGCCCTTGATGAAGTCCTCGGGGCGTTCGTTGCGGAAGTCGTCGAAAAGCAGGAAGGGATCGAGTTCGGACGGGTCCTGAAACCCGAAGGCGCGGTGCAGTTTGACCCCGGCACCTTCCATCGTGGGAATGGCGCGGCGGGTTTCGAGGGTGGGTCTGAGGGACATCGGCGGTCTCCTTTGCTGCGGTTGATCCGGAAGATAAGGAGCGGGCAACCTCCCGACAACGCGACAGTTTCGAACCGCGCCTGTGCAGCCCTGCACGATACATCATGATATGTGATGGAGTGACCGACATACATTCATTTTTACTATGCATCGGTCCAACATAAGTAAGGTGCCCAGATGATATGCTGTCAAGGAGACCGCAATGACCTTTATCAACTCAAATACCCGAAAACCGCGCCGATCTGACATGCCTGCCGTGATCGTGGCGCTGCTCGGCCTCGCCGGTGTCGCGCTGGCCTTTTCCACATCGGACGCGCCTCTGGGCGGGAATGGCGCCTCGGTCACCCCGGAACCGGTGATCCACGGCGAGGATTGGCACGGCAATGTGCGACGTTCCGCCCGGTG
>JBBSJO010000160.1:0-10095 GCA_038257185.1 Rhodobacterales bacterium
AAAGACGCTGGCCCTGCAGGTGGTCAAGCGCAAGGGCTTCAACCTGATCGACACGGCGCACAAGGTGAAGGAAGTCGTCGCCGAACGTTCCTCCTACTGGCCCGAGGGGTTGCGAGCCGCCGTCACCGTGTGCACCTCCAACGACCAGAGCCGCATCGTGGACAGCATGGTCCAGCAGCTTCTGGGCAGTGTTCTTACCGCCATCGCGCTGGTGATGATCGTGGTGCTTGCGGCCCTGGGCATCCGCGCCGCGCTGCTGGTGGGTTTCGCGATTCCCACGTCCTTCCTGCTCTGTTTTGCCTTTCTCGCACTCATGGGCATCTCGATCTCCAACATCGTGATGTTCGGCCTGATCCTCGCTGTGGGGATGCTGGTCGATGGCGCCATCGTCGTGGTCGAATACGCCGACGCGCGCCAGCAGGAAGGCGTCGGGCCGATGAGCGCCTACACGGAGGCCGCCAAGCGGATGTTCTGGCCGATCATCTCCTCCACCGCGACCACGCTTTGCGCCTTCCTGCCGATGCTCTTCTGGCCCGGCGTGCCGGGGGAGTTCATGGGGATGCTGCCCGTGACGCTGATCTTCGTCCTTTCCGCGAGCCTTGTCGTGGCGCTGGTCTATCTGCCGGTCATGGGCGGCGTGACCGGGCGGCTGGAACGCTGGATGGCCGACAACATGCAGGCGATCTCCAAATTGCGCTGGTATCTGCACCTGCTGCTCTTCCCGCTGGCCTTTCTAATGGCGCTGCCGTTCCTCGCGCTGATGACCCCCAGCGCCCCGAACACGCCGGGGCTGCTCTTTGGCTGGATCGGCAGCCAGTTCTCGGCGATGGACAGCGCCCAGACCATCTCCGTCGTGACGACCTTCGCGGTGGTCTTCGGCCAGATCGTGGTGGGTGCCGCGGCACTGGCACTGGCCCTGTCGGGGGGCATGCTGGCGCTCATTTCGCTCTTTGCGGTGGTCACGCGCCTGGGGCGCGGGGGGCGTTGGGTCACGTCGAAACTGTTCCGCCGCGCGCCTGACCGCATCCACGCGGGCTACCAGCGCAACGGCTTTGGCCGCATGATCGCCTTCATCGCAGGCAATCCAGTGATGCCGCTGGTTGTCGCGGGTTTCATATTTGTCTTCGTCGGCACCACGATGATCTACTTCGGCAACAATTCCAAAGGCGTGGAGTTCTTCGTCGAATCCGAACCCGAACAGGCCATCGTCTATGTGCTCGCGCGGGGGAACCTGTCGCTGACCGAAAAGGACGACCTGTTGCAGAGAGCCGAAGCCATAGTGCTGGCCCATCCCGGCGTCCAGACGGCCTTTGCCTTTGCGGGCGCAGGCGGTCTCGACAGCAATACCGGCGGGGCGCAGACCCCCAAGGATTCCATCGGCCAGATCCAGCTGGAAACCATTCCCTGGGAGGATCGGCCGCAGAAGTCCGACGTGCTCTTTACCGTGCCCTTCATCGGCTATCAGGTGACGCGCCAGACGCAGGACCCGGCGTATGACGGCGACGTGATCATCGCCGAACTGACCGAGCAGCTTCAGACCATCCCCGGCATCAATATCGAGATCCTCGCCCAGGCGCGCGGCCCGGCCTCCGGCAAGCCTGTCCATCTGCGGCTGAAATCCGACAGCTTCACCGACCTGATCACCGCAACGGCAATCGTCCGGGAAGAATATCAGCGGACACCGGGCCTGACCCTTATCGAGGACACGCGCCCGCTGCCCGGCATCGACTGGCAGATCGACGTCGATGTCGAAAAGGCCGGCCGCTACGGGGCCGACGTGCTGACCGTGGGGGCCATGGTGCAACTCGTCACGCGGGGTTTGTTGCTTGATACGATGCGGGTCGATACCTCGGACGAGGAGATCGAGATCAGGGTGCGCCTGCCCGAGAAGGACAGGGTCTTGTCCACTCTCGATACGCTGAAGGTGCGGACCAAGGATGGGCTGATCCCGCTGTCGAACTTCATCACCCGCACCCCGGTCCCGAAACTGGCCGAGATCAACCGCGTCGACCAGAAGCGCTATCTGGATGTGAAGGCGGACGTGGCACCGGGCCTGATGAAACTGGTGCGGCCCACGCGCGGCACGGACGCCGTCGAAACCGAGACCACCGTCGCCAGCCTGCGCCCTGCAGGCAATGACGGAGATCTGACCTCGGCGGATGGCGTTTCCTACAAGGTCACGGCGCGGACGGAGGCGGCGCAGGGCGTGAACCTTCAGACGGAACTCGACAGCGGCGCATTGCGCATGGTGCCGATCAATGCCAACGAACGCATCGCCGAAATCGACAAGTGGCTGGCCACCCAGCCCCTGCCCTTCGGCGTCAGCACCGAATGGACCGGCGATCAGGAGGAACAGGCCGAGAGCGAGGCTTTCCTCGGGTCGGCTTTCACCGCCGCATTGGGGCTGATGTTCATCATCCTGCTGGCGCAGTTCAACTCCTTCTATAACGCGATACTGGTGCTGCTTGCCGTGGTGCTCTCCACCACCGGCGTGCTGATCGGAATGCTGGTGATGGATCAGACCTTTTCCATCATCATGACCGGCACGGGGATCGTGGCGCTGGCGGGGATCGTGGTGAACAACAATATCATCCTGATCGACACCTATCAGGAATACGAACGCTACATGCCGCGGATCGAGGCGATCATCCGCACCGCACAGGCCCGCATCCGGCCCGTACTGCTGACCACGATCACCACGATGGCAGGCCTCGCGCCGATGATGTTCGGCCTTTCGCTCGATTTCGCGGCGGGCGGCTACACCATCGACAGCCCCACCGCGCTTTGGTGGAAGCAGCTCGCCACGGCGGTCGTTTTCGGCCTCGGCATCGCCACGGTGCTGACCCTGATGGTCACGCCCTCGATGCTGGCGATCCGGGTCTGGTCCACGACCTACGTGCGCTGGATCGCGCGACTGCTGGCGAAGCTGTCGATGGGCAGCGCCAGCAAGGCGGCACGCGACTGGGCGCTGGAGCGCGATGCACGACGCAGTACGGCGAACGAGATCATCTGGGACGACGCCCCCCTTCCCACCTTGTTGCCCGTCAAGGTCGCCACGACCGCCGAGGTCCGCGCGGCGGAGTAACGGCTCAGGCGATGGCTGCGAGGTCGGCCTGCTGCCGTCGCAGGCGCGGCATCGTGAAGAGCGCCAGCGCGAAGGCCGCGACCGAACAGACGGCAATGCTGACCACCATGGGTGCCGCCGTGCCGTCGAAGAACGGGCTCGACAGACCGATGGCCAGGCTCGACGTCAGCATTGCGATGCTGCCGCTCAGGGACGAGGCGATGCCCGCCCGCGCGCCATGCGCATCGAGGGCGACGACCATGGCCGAGGGGATGACGACGCCGAGGAAAGTATAGGTCAGGAAGAGCCCCCCCAGCAGCATCCAGAGGCTGTCGAAGCCCAGCGACGCCAGCAGCGCCAGGACCACGGCGCAGGCCGAAAAGCCCGTGACGCCGCGCTGGATCAGCGTCGGCAGGCCCCAGCGTTCCGCCAGCGTGCCGGCAGTCTGGGTCGCCACGAAGAAGCCGATGGCATTGAAAGCGAAGGCCAGCGAGAACTGCGTCGGTGTCAGCCCGTATTGCCCGGTGTAGACGAAGGAGGCGTTGGCCACGAAGAGGAAGAAGGCCGACATGCCGCAGCCTGCGATCAGCGTGAGACCGATGAACACCGGGTCGCGGAAGAGGATGCCGCAGCTCCGGCGCAGCTCTGACACGTTAATCTTGCGCCGGCGCTCGTCGGTCAGGGTTTCGGGCAGGGTCACATAGGCCATCGTGAGGCTGAGCACCGCGAAGATGCCCAGCACGATGAAGATATCGCGCCAGCTGCCGAAGGCCGCGACGGCACTGCCTGCGAGCGGGGCAAGCATCGGGGAGACGGAAATCACCAGCATGATCGTCGCCATCAGCCGCGTCGCCATGACGCCGGTGTGCAGATCGCGGATCATGGCACGCGGTACGATCATCGCCGCCGCCCCGCCCATGCCCTGCACCATGCGCCCGATCACGAGCATCTCGATGGAATTGGCAGAAGCGCAGAGGATCGAGCCCAGGGCGAAGATCGTCATGCCGATGGCCAGCGTCTTCTTGCGCCCGATCTGGTCGGACAGCGGCCCGTAGACCAGCTGCGACAAGGCATAGGCGAGGAAGTAGGCCACCAGCGTCACCTGCGCGCCCGAGACCGTGGTATCGAGCGCTTGCTCGATTGCCGGGAGCGCGGGCAGGTACATGTCGATGGCGAAGGGTCCGGTCACGGCGATCAGGCCCAGGGGAATGGCGGTACGGAGCAATCCGGCCTGCATGGCATTTCCTTGGAATGGTGGGCTGCGCACACATGCTGCGGCGCAGAAATCCAGCAAGAGGTAGCCCTCGCCCCGCCGGGTATCAAGGGACGGCGGCGTCATATCGCGGTTTTTCTGCCGCACCAATGCACAGAAGCTGTGCGCGGACAGGGATCGGACTATTTGATGTGTAACCCAGTAAAACAGAGGAGCTTTCATGCTGACCCGTATCGCGCTCGCCGTCACCACAGCCCTTGCCCTGACCCTGCCTGCGGAGGCTGGGTTGATCGAAAAAATCAGCCCGCACTCCGTCCCCGACACCATCGACCGGCTCGTTGCCGCCGTCGAGGGCGCCGGTGCCACCGTCTTTGCCCGCGTGGACCATGGGGAAGGTGCGTCAAAGGTGGATATGGAGCTGCGGCCGACGCAAGTGCTGATCTTCGGCAATCCCAAGCTTGGGACGCCCGCGATGATCAACGGACAGACCGCGGGCCTCGACTTGCCGATGCGGGTGCTGGCCTATGCCGATGGAGAGGGAGTCGTGCATGTGGTTTATCACGATCCGGCCGATCTTGCGATCGACCACGGTCTGCCGGAAGGGGCCGAATACATCGCAATGATGACCGGCGCGCTGGACAAGCTGACGTCGAAGGCAGTCGCGGAAGACTAAGGGCCCTACCGGGCGGGGCTTCGCAGCGCTCAGCCCTCGCCAAGTTCCCGCACGTCCTGATCCAGCGCCGCCCACCAGTCGGCGTAGGTCGAATTGCTGGGATGCTTGCCGCCCTCATCGGGGGCATCGTCGTCCCACCAGACCGGGCCGCGCTCTCCCAATTGTTCCTTGGCGACCTGCACTGCGTCGCGGGCAGTGCGTTCCTCTTGCGGGCTGCTTGCCTGCCCCACAGCGCGGCGGGCCTGCATCAGCGCCTTGATCGCCGCGCGGCGGGTGCTGTCATCGAGACGCGGATCGGTGGTGCGCCAGAGCCGCGACCGCGAGACGAAATAGCGCCCGTCCGGCGTGCGGGGATAGTCCCTGCCCCCGCTCAAGCCGCCTCTTCCTCCGACTGCTGGCGCTGCCAGAGTTGCGCGTAGCGGCCCTGCGCGGCCAGCAGCGCGTCGTGTGTGCCCTGCTCCACGATCTCGCCCTTCTCAAGCACCACGATCCGGTCGGCATCCGCGATGGTGGAAAGCCTGTGGGCAATGGTGATCACGGTGCGCCCCTCGGCGGCGCGGTGCAGCGCATCCTGGATTTCGTGCTCCGTCTCGCTGTCAAGCGCGCTGGTCGCCTCGTCCAGCAGCAGGATCGGCGGGTTCTTCAGCAACGTGCGCGCGATGCCCACGCGCTGCTTTTCGCCGCCCGACAGCTTCAATCCGCGTTCGCCGACCGCGGTGTCATAGCCGTGCGGCAGGCTCATGATGAAGTCGTGGATCTGGGCATCGCGCGCCGCCGCCTCGACCTCCTCCTGCGTGGCCCCATCACGGCCGTAGGCGATGTTGTAGCCGATGGTATCGTTGAACAGCACCGTATCCTGCGGCACCACGCCGATGGCCTTGTGCAGGCTAAGCTGTGTCACGTCGCGCAGGTCCTGCCCGTCGATCTTCAGCGCCCCGCCCTGCACATCGTAGAACCGGAACAGCAAGCGGCCGATGGTGGACTTGCCCGACCCGGTGGAGCCGACAATGGCCACCGTCTCGCCCGGTTGCGCCTCAATGCTCACGCCGCGCAGGATGACGCGGTCGGGGTCATAGCCGAAGGTCACGTTCTCCAGCGTCACGCGACCCCCTTTCACGTCCAGCGCAGGCGCGTCGGGCTTGTCCGTTATCTCGGCCGGTTGGTCCAACAGGCCGAACATCTGGCCCATGTCCACCAGCGCCTGCCGGATTTCGCGGTAGACGGTGCCGAGAAAGTTCAGCGGGACGGTGATCTGGATCATGTAGGCGTTGACCATGACGAAATCGCCCACGGTCAGGCTGCCGTTCTGCACGCCCAGCGCCGCCATGACCATGACCGCCACCAATCCGCCCGTGATCAGCGTGGCCTGCCCGAAGTTCAGGAAGGCCAGCGAGTAGTTGGTCTTGATCGCCGCTTCCTCGTAGCCCGCCATGGCCGCATCATAGCGTGACGCCTCGCGCGCCTCGGCGCCGAAGTATTTCACGGTCTCGTAGTTCAGCAGACTGTCGATGGCCTTCTGGTTGGCGTCGGTGTCCTGATCGTTCATCTGGCGGCGTAACTTCACCCGCCATTCGGTCACCGCGAAGGTGAACCAGACGTAGAGGCCGATGGTCACTGCCACCACTACCAGATACCAGACATCGAAAAGCACCGTCAGGATGATCCCGATCAGCAAAAGCTCCAGGATCAGCGGCCCGATGGAGAACAGCAGGAAACGCAGCAGGAAATCCACGCCCTTCACGCCGCGTTCGATGATCCGGCTCAGCCCCCCGGTCTTGCGGGTGATGTGGTAGCGCATGGACAGCTTGTGGATATGCTCGAAGGTCTCCAGCGCCAGCATCCTGAGCGCACGCTGGCCGACGCGGGCAAAGACCGCATCGCGCAACTGCTGGAAGCCCACGCCCATCAGCCGCGCCACGCCATAGGCCACGGTCAGCCCCACTGCCCCGAGGGCCAGCATCGGCACACCCTCATTGGACAGCGCATCAACCGCGCCCTTGTACAGCACAGGCGTGCCGACGGTGATCAGCTTGGACACCAGGAGCGCCAGCATGGCCCAGACCACGCGGCGCTTCACCCATGGCATGTCGGCGGGCCAGAGATAGGGGGCTACCTTGCGCAGGACCAGAAGGCTCGACTGCCGTTCCGCCTTGTCGGCAAGCTGTTCGTCGGTCAGGACAGGGGTATCGGGCGTTGCAGCAGCAGCGGAGGTGGTGTCGGCGGGCATGAATGTTCCAGTCTGGTTGACCGTCTACATAGGTCCTGCCCCGGCCGGTTGCCACCGAAACCGGACTTGTGGAAAATTCCGGGCCGATCTTTTGCAAAAGATCGGGCGCGCTACTCGGGCAGGTCGAACACCTGGCCGGGGTAGATCAGATCGGGGTCGCGGATATTGCCCTTGTTGGCCTCGAACACCCGGACATAGAGCAGACCCTCGCCATAGCGGTCCCGCGCGATCGCCCAGAGCGTGTTGCCCTTCTGAACGGTGACGGACTTGACCGGCCCATTCTGTTGAGCGGCGGCGGCGGCCAGCACGGCGGGAGCTTCGCGTTTGAAGGGCGTCTCCACCCGGCTGGTGACGGCACCGTCGCCTGAGACTTCATCCACCCGCAGGGTATAGAGGCCCTCGTCCACGTTCGGCACATCGCCACGCCAGGTCCCGTCGTCGGAAACCGGCAGGCTGATCACGGCGTAATTGTCGAGATAGATCCGCACCACCTTCGTGTCGGCTTGGGCGCGTCCCGCGAGTTGCACCTCGCCGGTGTCGGAGTAGCTGATGGTATCGAGTGCCACGCTCGACATCACGTCCAACTTGGGCGGGTTGAGAAGTTCGACGCCCTCCCTGGTCGACTTCAATAGCGCGACGTCGGTGGAGGGTGCCTCCGGCGTTTGAGGGGCTGCGGACGGGCCAAGGGAGGTCGTGGCGGGGGTAGCCGGGGTCGCGATGGCCTTTTGACCGGAGCTTGCGGTCGCAATCTGTTCGGCATTCGCGGTCGCTGTCTGTTCGACACTTGTCAAAGAGGTGTCCTGTTCGGCACCGGTCTCAGGGGTGTCCTGCTCGGCACCGGTCGCAGGGGTTTCAACTGCAAGCTTGGTTTCGCCGATTGCGCCCGTCACCGGCGCGACAGGAGGCGTCGCATCGTCGGTAGCAGGCTCTGCCGCCGCCACGCTTTCGGCTTTCTCAGTCGGCGCGTCGGCGGCGATGGGCGCAACCGACCCTGAAGGCGGAGACGACTGCGCGGTGGCGGCGTCGGATGGTGTCGCTGTTGCCGCAGGGACATTGCTCGCGGTGTTTCCGCCGCTGTCGTCAGCCTGCGCGGGCAAGCCGGCTTGTGGCGGAGCGTTCGCATCGTCCTGCACCTTGGCTTCCGCCTGTTCGACGAATTTCTCCACGGCCTCGGCCACCGCCTGCTCTACGGAGTTCTCTGCCGTGGGCGGGGTGGGGTCGGCTGGCGGGACGGCCTCCGCCGTCTGAACGGGTGCGGCCAGCGGGGCGAGGATGATCTCGTCGTCGGAGGCCAAAGTGACGTCGCCCAAGGACTGTGACAACGTCAGCACATGACCTTTGCCATCAGGTGCCACAAAGGCCAGTGCCGCGAACTTGCCGCCTGCATCGGCGATGGCGGTCGCCACGCTCTGGCCGTCGTAAAGGACCGTAATCGTGGCACCGGGCACCGCCCTGCCCGCGATCACGATCAACCCGTCGGCCTCGCGCCGCACCTCGTCGAAGGCCGGGGGAACGGAGGCAACCGCATCCGCTGAGGGTACGGCGGCTTCGTCGGCGTCTGGTTTTTCGGGCGCGCTGGCTGTCGTCTCTGGGGTCGTGTCTGGTGTCGTGGCGGGGGTTTGCAATGTCGCCGCGTCAGGCTCTGGTGCCGGTGGTTCACCTTCTTGCGGCTGAAGCGCTGCCATCGGCGTATCTGGAAGCGGCGCGACGGGGCGCAGGGCCACCCATGCGGCCAGCACCAGGACGACCGCCACGGCCCCACCGGCCACCCATGCGCCGGTCTTGCCGGCGCCGCCAGCCGTGATTTTGCTCATCTCGGTCCATCCCCTTGGTTGAGCCTTCATAGCAAGCAGTCTAACACGGGTCAAAACCCCGTTTCGGCAAGGCAATCTTACTCAGGATCAAAGGCAGGGCAATGGTTGGCACTTCTATCTGCGTTTACTGCGGGTCACGACCCGGCGACGACCCCGCCTTCATGGAGCAGGCCACAGCCCTCGGCAGGGGGATCGCCGAGGCGGGATGGCGGCTGGTCTATGGCGCGGGGGACGTGGGGTTGATGGGCAACGTCGCCCGTGCAGCGCAGACGGCGGGGGGCGAGACCTTTGGCGTGATTCCGCACCATCTGGTCGCCTGGGAGGTCGGCAAGACAGACCTGACCCGCTACGTGGTGACCGAGACCATGCACGAGCGCAAGAAGGTCATGTTCATGAACTGCGATGCGGTCGTGGTCCTGCCGGGCGGGGCCGGTACGCTGGATGAGCTTTTCGAAGTCTTGACCTGGCGTCAGCTCGGGCTGCATGAAAAGCCAGTTTTCCTTGTCAATACAAACGGATACTGGGACCCTTTGATGTCACTTTTGCATCATGTGGTCGACCAGGGCTTCGCCAGCGATACGCTACTGGGCTATGTCACATCCGTGAGCGACGCGTGCGCTGCGCTGACTGCCCTCAAGGCGCGACCGGCGGCATAGTCGACGCTTTGGCGCAGAGGTCGCCATCCGGTGGCATGACTTTCTTCACCGCCAGCCTCCAGGTAATCTTATGCGGCAGCCAGATCACCCGCGACGATCTTCTCGATTTCATCCAGCGGATGGTTCGTAAGGGTTTTCGGGATTTCTCCCACGACCTTTTCACCCACTTCCTGATGAAGATGTTGGCGCAATTCGCCCAGAGTATGCGGCGGCGCGACCAGAACGATGTGGTGGAACCGGCCCTTGTGCGCCTGCTTGTAGAGGATGTCGGCCAAATCCTGTGCAAAGCGGTCCTTGGCCAACTGATGCCAATCCGTGTCATCCAGAGCGGAACGGTGCCCTGACACTCCATCGCTGACGCGCCCCGGACGATTGGCTGCTTGTTCGCGGTTGGGCGGGTTGTCTTGCCCTTCGGCGCGTACGACGACGAGGTGGGGATCGGTTCCGT
>JBBSJO010000161.1:0-10087 GCA_038257185.1 Rhodobacterales bacterium
CGGTCGGCCATCGGGACGGGGGGCCGCGTACCTGCCGAATCCGGGTTCATCCGCACGTAGATGGAGATCGTGATGATATAGCCGAGGGCGGCGAGGATGCCCGGAATGAAGGCCGCGAGGAAGAGCTTGGCGATGTTCTGCTCCGTCAGGATCGCGTAGATCACGAGGATCACCGAGGGCGGGATCAGGATGCCCAAGGTGCCGCCGGCTGCCAATGTCGCGGTGGAAAAGCCACCCGAGTAGCCGTAGCGGCGCAACTCCGGCAGTGCGACCTTGGACATCGTCGCAGCCGTGGCCAGCGACGACCCGCAGATTGCGCCGAAGCCCGCACAGGCCCCCACGGCGGCCATGGCGACGCCCCCGCGGCGATGGCCGAGGAAACTCTCGGCGGCCTTGAACAGGGCCGAAGACATGCCCGACAGCGTTGCGAACTGGCCCATGAGCAGGAACATCGGGATGATGCTCAGCGAGTAGCTGGAGAAGGTCGTGTAGGTTTCTGACTTGAGCTTGCCCAAGAGCGGTGCAGGGTTGCCCCCCATCGCCATGTACCAGCCGCCGAACCCGCAGAGCAGCATCGCGAGCCCGATGGGCGCACGCAGGAAGACCATGATCAGCAGGACCGGGAATGACCAGAAGCCAAGTTCGAGGTTGGTCACATCAGTGCTCCGCGTGTTCTGAGGGCAGGATGGTGTGGTCGCCCGTCGCTTCGGCCAGCCGCATCAGGGCGCAATAGGCTGCGGTGATGCAGGTCACCACACCGGCGGCGAAACTGGCGGCATAGGACCACCAGACCGGGAATTGCAGGAAGAGCGTCGTCTGCCCGTTGCGGATGTAGCGTTCCATCCCGCCGTAAAGCTGCCAGATGATCAGCAGAAGCACGAGGCCCAGAACGACTTCCCAGAAGAACATGATCCACCGGTTGGCGCGCTGCGGCAGGACGGAGGTGAAGACATCCACGGTCGCGTGGCTGCCGTAAAGCTGGCAGACCGGCAGGAAGGAGAAGATGGCGAAGGCGACGCCCGCCTCCATCAGTTCGTAGTTGCCGTTGATCTCGCCCACCCCGGTGTTCAGCACCCATTGCGAAAGCCCCGCCAAGTTTTCCTGAAAGAAGCTTGCGTGCATCAGCTTGTTGACCGACCGCCCAAGGATCGATGCGGTCGTGAGAAGGATCAGTCCCAGCAAGACCAGACCGCCGGCAATGGCAGTGACACGCGCGAGAGTCTGGACAAATCGGTGCATGGGGTGGCCTTCGGACAGAGTGCAAAAATCTGCGACAGGCCCTCCTGCCGCAGATCATGGCAGTAGCGACTGGTTTACTTCTGGTAGGCGTCCATCAGCGACTTGGCTTCGTCGATCAGCGCCTGACCGTCGATGCCCTTGGTCTGCATATCGGCAATCCATTCGTCATAGATCGGCTTGGACGCGTCGATCCAGACTTTGGTTTCCGCCGCGTCCAGCGTGACGATGTTGTTGGCCAGATCGACGGCGATCTGCCGTGCCGGACCGTCCGCATCGGCCTGCGTGCCGCCCGCGAAAATGGAGAAATCCAGGCCGGAGTTGTCGTCGATCACCTTTTTCAGGTCATCCGGCAGGCTCTCGTACTTGTCCTTGTTCATCGCCAGCACGAAGGTCAGAGTATAAAGCGCATTGCCTGTGAATTCGGTGTGGTTGTGGACCAGTTCCGACACCTTCAGCGCGGTCGTGACCTCCCAGGGAATCGTGGTGCCGTCAATGACGCCCTTGGACAGGCCCTCTGGAATCGCGGGCACCGGCATACCGACCGGGGTGGCCCCGGTGATCTCCAGCAGGCGGTTCACCAGACGCGAGCCACCCCGGATCTTGAGGCCCTGCATGTCGGCGGGCGCGCGCACTTCCTTGTTGGTATGGAGCAGGCCAGGACCATGAACCCAGGTGCCCAGAATGTGGACGTCCTTGAATTCGGTGTCCTTCATGTATTTCTCGAACAACTGCCAATAGGCCGAGGACGCGGCCCGCGCGTCGGTCATCATGAACGGCAGTTCAAAGACTTCGGTGGAGGGATATCGGCCCGGCGTATAGCCGACCACGGTCCAGACGATGTCGGCCACGCCGTCGATGGCCTGATCCATCAGCTCTGGCGGGGTGCCGCCCAGCTGCATGGAGCCGTAGCGCTCCACCTTGATACGGCCGCCGCTGGCGGCCTCGACCTTGTCGGCCCAGACGTCCAGCACCAGACGCGGCACGTTTGCCTGCGGCGGCAGGAACTGGTGCATCCGCAGGGTGACTTCCTGCGCAAAGGCAGGTGCCGCGCAGAGTGCAAGGGCGGCTGCCCCCGCAATATTCAGAAACGTCTTTCTTGTGATCGTCATATCGGATCCTCCCCTTTTTCGTGCCCTGCCCCGTTCATGCGGCAGATGCCCTTCGATTACTTGTAGTCCGCCATCAACTGGCGCGCCTCGTCGATCAACGCCTGACCGTCAATGCCCTGGCTGTTCATATCCGCAACCCAGGAATCGTATATCGGCTGGGCGATCTCCTCCCATTGCTTGGCTTCCTCTGCCGACACGGTGATGATCGTATTGCCGGCATCCACTGCGATCTGGCGGGCAGGACCGTCCGCATCCGCCTGCGTGCCCCCGGCAAAGACTGAAAAATCGTGGCCGGAATTGTCGTCGATCACCTTTTTCAGATCGTCCGGCAGGCTCTCGTACTTGTCCTTGTTCATCGCCATGACAAAGGTCAGGTCATAGATCGCAGGGCCGTCGAATTCCGTATGATTGCGCACCAGTTCCGGCACCTTGAGCGAGGTCGTGACCTCCCACGGAATGGTGGTACCGTCGATGACGCCCTTGGAAAGCGCCTCGGGAATGGCCGTCACAGGCAGACCCACGGGCGTGGCACCGACCTTTTCCAGCAGCTGGTTCACCATCCGCGACCCGCCGCGGATCTTCATGCCCTGCAGGTCGGCCGGAACCCGGACCGGATCCTTGGTGTGCAACATGCCGGGCCCATGGACCCATGTGCCCAGGATATGGACGTCCTTGAAGTCGGTATCCTTCATGTGCTTCTCGAACATCGTCCAGTAGGCATGGGACGCGGCGCGGGCGTCCTGCACCATGAACGGCAGTTCGAAGACCTCGGTATGCGGGAAGCGACCCGGCGTGAACCCGTTCACGGCCCAGACGATATCTGCCACACCGTCGATGGCCTGATCGATCAGTTCGGGGGGAGTGCCCCCAAGCTGCATCGCGGGATAGCGTTCGACCTTGATCCGGCCATTGCTGTCGGCCTCAACCTTGTCGGCCCAGACGTCCAGCACCAGTTTCGGGACATTGGCCTGCGGCGGCAGGAATTGGTGCAGCCGGAGCGTGACTTCCTGTGCTGCGGCGGGCAGGACGCCCAATGTCAGAGCCAGTGCCGCAGCACCTGCCGTTGCGAGAAATGTTTTCCGCGTGATCGTCATATATCCTCCCGGTGCCCGATCCCTGTGGCATGGCCATGGGTCGATGCGTTGTTGACCTGCAAAAAGCTATGCCAAGCCTCTGATGTTGTCACCCGGCATTCGCAGTTTCTTCGAAGATGTCGGCAGAACCCAACTCACAGAATTTTTGCAGTTTCCTGCAATGACGCTAGGACGAGACGCCAAATTTCGTCAACTGTGACAACGCAATCTTGCACTATAATTCAAAGAAGTTCGCAATACCGGCCAAAATGGAATTACTTGGGATCACGCGACCGACTGCGCGTCGCGCCCGTGAGTCTGACGCCGAATAGGCAACTCACACCGGTTTTCAGGCCGGTCCTGTTTGGTGGCGTTAGGTGGACTCGAACCACCGACCTAACGATTATGAGTCGTTCGCTCTAACCAACTGAGCTATAACGCCATCGGCGCGTGGACTATGCCAGTGCCGGGGTGCCGTCAAGCGCAAAACCCCTGGCATTCCTTTGCACCCAACTTCGATGCGCGGCCGTCGAACGTCCCTGGGGCCCGCATTAAATTTTTCTCGTGCCGCGAAACTAAGCAAATCGCAGCGCCGTGGGTCTTGGCAAGATCGATGATCGATCGTGAAAACCAAGGAGACGAATATGACTTTCGCCAAATCCATGATGACCGCAGCCGCGATCGCACTCGGCGCAGGCGCCGCATATGCCGCGAACCCAATGGTGGGCGGCGCTGAGATGTTCGCAGACAAGAACATCGTCGAGAACGCCGTGAATTCCGCCGACCACACCACGCTGGTCGCTGCCGTCAAGGCCGCAGGCCTCGTCGATACGCTGGCAGGCCCCGGCCCCTTCACGGTCTTCGCCCCCACCAACGCGGCTTTCGAGCGCCTTGCTCCGGGCACCGTCGAAATGCTGCTGAAGCCCGAGAACAAGGACACGCTGACAAAGATCCTGACCTGCCACGTGGTCGACAAGGCCGTGATGGCCGAAGCGCTGCAAGGCATGATCAAGGATGACAATGGCCATCACCCCGTGCCCACACTGGGCGGCTGCACCCTTGATGCGTCCTATATGGACGGCAAGATGATGCTGACCGACGAAAACGGCAACGCGGCATCGGTGACCATCGCGGACGTCGCGCAGTCGAACGGCGTCATCCACGTCATCGACGGCGTGATGCTTCCCAAGCAGTAAGGCTCCAAGGAAGCCCTCAGGCGGGCAGTATCGAGTTTCCCCTCAGCACCGTTTCGCAGGAGGGACTTTTCACCAGTGAACCGCCCCAAGGGCCGACGCCGCGTCATCATTGACGCGGCGTCACCTTTTCGGTGAGCATCATGTCATGACTCCCGGCAAGAAATACCTCGGCACAGACACGATCCGCGCTTTGGCGGAGCGGTCGGATCTCGCGGGCGCGGCTCTCCTGCTTCACTGCTGGGGCGTGATCGCACTCAGCATCGGTCTGTTTGCTCTCTGGCCCAATCTCCTCACTTTCCTGCTGGCGGTCGTGCTGATCGGGTCACGCCAGCTTGGCCTTGCCATCTTGATGCACGAGGCCGCGCACAATGCGCTGTTCAGGACCCGCGCCCTGAACGAATTCGCCGGGGAATGGCTCTGCGGCAGGCCGATTCTCGCGGAGCTTGGCAGCTATCGCCATTACCACCTGACCCACCATCGCCACACGCAGACCGACATGGACCCCGATCTGGTGCTATCCGAGAAGTTCCCGACCTCCCACGCCAGCCTGCGCCGCAAGTTCATCCGCGACCTCACGGGCCAGACCGGGGTGAGGCAACTGGTCTCCCAGATCGTCATGTCCTTCCGGCTCGCAGGCGATGACGACGCCATCGCGGCGGCGACACAGGACGCCGCGCAGGCGTTCAAGGCGCGCGACCTGTGGAAGTCGCTGCCTGTATTCCTTGGCGTAACGGTGGCGATGAGCCTTGCGGGGCAATGGTGGTATGGCCTTGCCTTCTGGCTGCTGCCGTACCTCACGTGGTTCCAGCTTGTCCTTCGCATCCGCAACATCGCCGAACACGGCGCGACGGAGCGGTCGGAGAATCCATTGCAGAACGTCCGCACCACGCTTGCGGGCCCCATCGCCCGTGCGGTCGTCGCACCCTACTGGGTCAACTACCATCTGGAGCATCACATGGTGATGCATGTACCCTGCTGGCGTCTGCCCGCCCTGCACAAGGCCCTTTGTGAAGCCGGTCTGAAGGAGCGGATGCGGGTCTCTCCCACCTATGGACATGCGATGGCCGAGGCAGGCTGGTAGCGGCCGGTTTCAGTGCGCGGGTGCCGTCACCGCATCCAGCAAGCTCCGCCCGCCATCGATGACCATGATCTCGCCCGTCATGAATCCCGAACTTTCGGCGGCAAGGAACTGTACCGCTTCGCACAGCTCGGACGGCGAGGCGATGCGGCCCAGGGGCGTGTGTTCGCGGATGTCGTCGCGCCATTCGCGGTTATCGGCCACGGCCGCCCGGAGCGAGCCGCTCATCACTGACCCGAAGGAGATCGCGTTCACCCTGACCCGGTGCTTTGCCATGACCAGCGCCATGGAGCGGGTCATCTGCTGAACAGCCGAAGCAGCGATGGAATAACCCATCAATTCCGGCTGGATCTGGCGTGCGGCGATGGAACTGAGGTTGATGATCGACCCCACCTGCCCCTCAGGCTGATCCTCCGCCTGCTTGATCATCCGCTTGGCGACAAGTTGTGTCAGGTTCAGCGCCGTCATCAGGTTCTGCTCCAGCAGCCTGGCGACGGAGGTGTCGTCAGGGTCCAGCGCATCGGTCAGGAACAATTGGCGCGAGGCATTCACGAGGATATCGACCTGATCGAAGGCGTCGAGGGTCGCGGACAACAGGTTGGCCAGCGTCAGACGCTGTCGCAGATCGCCGGAGAAGGTGCGGATGTTGCCGTCGTCCGGCGCATCGCCGTATTCTTCCTGAAGCTTCTTTTCGTCGCTGTCGGCGCACATCACGTTGGCACCCTGATCCGCAAGGTGTCGGGCGATTGCAAGGCCGATGCCGGCGGCGGAACCCGTGACGATGGCGGTCTTGCCGGAGATCGAGAATGACATGGGGTTTCCTCAGGTTCTGGCGCGACGGACCCGCAGGGGCCTTGCCGCGTGAAACAGCTTGAAGCGGGCATCGCCGCCGATCTCTTCTACATGGGCGAAGCGTTTTTTCAACTCTGCCTCGTATGGCAGGTGCCGGTTCGCCACCATCCAGAGTGTGCCGTGCATCGACAGTATCCGCGCCGCTGCCGCCACGAAGGCCTGACCGATCTGCGGCTCCGCCGCGCGCCCCGTGTGGAAGGGCGGGTTCATGATCACGCAATCCATGCTGTGCGGCGGTTCCCAGGTTGTCGCGTCGGCCCAGTGGAACCGCGCCCGTTCGTCCGTGACATTATGGCGGGCACATTCCAGCGCCATATGCCCCGCCTCGACCACGTGCATCTTGTCGATGTCCGGTCGCGTCAGCGCATGCGCAGACAGATAGCCCCATCCCGCGCCCAGATCGACCACTTCTGTTCCCAGCTTCTCGGGCAAAGCCTCGGCCAGCAAGGCGGAGGCCAGATCGATGCCATCGGCGGAAAACACGCCCGGCGCCGTCCAGAAGCCTGCGTCGGTCAGCGCAGGGCCCGCGTGCCAGTCGGCAAAGAAGTCAGTCGCAGCGGGGCCGATCCAGAAGAGCTTGCCATGCGCCTTAGCGATCGGCCCCGCAACGGTCACGCGCCCGCGCATCTCGCGCAGGATGGAATCGGCACCATCCGTCTTCTGACCGTCAATCACGACGGGTCCGTCGCTGACGGCACAGGCCTCCGCAATCAGCGCCCGCGCCTCCGCCTTGGCGCGCGGCAGGCAGACGATGACGGCGGCATAGCGATCCTTCGTATTCCGCACGACATCATAGCCCCGTTCGGTCCATGCGTCGTAGAAAGTCTTGAAATCATGGATGATCTGGCAGCGCTCGACGGGCAGTCCGACAAGGTCGGCCTCCACCGATGGGCGAAAGACGGCGATCTTGCCCGCTTCGGGAAATTCCAGCCCGCCCCCGTCAAGCGCCAGCGACAGCCGGGCATCAATCACTGTTTATTCTTCTTTCTCCATGGTGCATTGCAGCGGATGCTGATGCCTGCGCGCAAAATCCATCACCTGCGCCACCTTGGTCTCCGCGATCTCGTGGCTGAAAACACCGACCACCGCGAGGCCCTTCTTGTGGACCGTCAGCATGATCTCGAACGCCTGCGCGTGGTTCAGGCCAAAGAACCGCTCCAGCACATGCACCACGAACTCCATCGGCGTGAAGTCGTCGTTCAGCAGCATGACCTTGTAAAGCGGTGGGCGCTTGGTCTTGGTCTTCGTCTTGGTCAGAAGATCGGTCTGATCCTCGTCCCCCGGACGTCCTGCCATCATGTGTTCGTCAAGGCGCATTGCTGCTCCGGTTGGATGCGGGTTGAATTGCGAGTCGCGTGGGGCTCTATATAACGTCCTTGCGAAATTAGAAAAGAGGCAGTGCCTGGATGACCCCCGTCCTGACCACGATCGGCTTCGATGCCGACGACACGCTCTGGCACAATGAACGCTTCTATGCCCTGACGCAGGACCACTTCGCCGACCTGCTGTCGGAGCATGCCGACAAGAACGACCTGATGTCCCGCCTTCTGGCGGCAGAGCGTCGGAACTTGCCGCATTATGGATTTGGAATCAAGGGCTTCACCCTGTCGATGATCGAAACCGCCATCGAAGTGACCCAAGGCCGCGTGCCCGCCGCCGTGATCGGTGAGATACTGGCCGCGGGGCGCGAGATGCTGTCACACGACATCGAGCTTCTGCCCAATGCGGCAGAAACGCTGGACGCCCTGAAAGGCGAATTTACCCTCGTGCTGATCACCAAGGGCGATCTGCTGGATCAGGAGCGCAAGCTTGCCCTGTCCGGCCTGCGGGATCGTTTCGATGCCATCGAGATCGTCTCGGACAAGACCGCCGCGACCTACGATGGCATTTTTGCCCGGCACGGGACCGGGGCCACTCAGGGCCTGATGGTCGGCAATTCGCTGAAATCGGACGTGGTGCCGATGGTCGAGGCCGGAGGTTGGGGCGTCTACGTGCCCCACGGGCTGACCTGGGCGGTCGAACACGCCGATATCCCCGACGACCCCCGCTTTGCCCAGATAGCCGATCTGGGGGCATTGCCGCCCCTTGTCCGTAAGGTAACTTCTCCCGACTAGGTCTCCGCTGCACCGCGCGAGACTCCCCCGAAAAAGACTCGGATGGACCCTGCAAGATTGTGTCAGAGACCGCCCATATCTCGCCACAATCCTGCCACATTCGCCTCTATGGTGCGTCCCCCGACAAGACCCCCAAGATATGGGCGCACGCCTTCGATCTTTTTGCGCCGTTCCCTGAATTCAAAGGGTTTATCGAAAATTGAAGCTGTGTTACCCTAACCGCAATAATAATGGGCCAGCCGAAAAATCGGCGGTCTGAGGCAGAGTAAGGCAGGTTTTCAGATGAAGGTTCGGCGCGTGCAGCCGGCCCGTTACGGGCTGTTCATTATTGCGGCATTCTGGTTGCTGGTCATCGTGCCGCTTTCGGCAATGGCCGCGCCCTACGCCGATTACGTGATCGACGCGCGCACCGGCAAGGTGATCCACGAAACCAACGCCAACACTCGCTTGCACCCCGCATCGCTGACCAAGATGATGACGCTCTACATCGCATTCGAGGCGATCGAGCGCGGAGAGATCTCACTCGACTCCAAGGTAAAGGTATCGGCGCACGCCGCCTCAGAACCCCCCAGCAAGCTGGGCCTCAAGGCAGGCCAGACCATCGCCCTGCGGTACCTGATCCGTGCAGCCGCCGTCAAATCCGCCAACGATGCCGCCACAGCCATCGGCGAGGCGCTGGAGGGCTCGGAAGCCAAGTTCGCGCGCCGGATGAACCGAACCGCACAGGCGTTGGGCATGACACGCACAACCTTCAAGAACGCCCACGGATTGACCGAAGCGGGCCACCTGTCCACCGCTCATGACATGACCATCATGGGGCGGCACCTGCTTTATGACTACCCGCAATATTACAACCTGTTCTCGCGCATCACGGCAGACGCCGGTGTCAGCAAGGTCGCGCACACCAACCGTCGCTTCCTCGCTGCCTACAAAGGGGCAGATGGCATCAAGACGGGCTATACCCGCGCCGCCGGTTTCAACCTGACCGCCTCGGCAGAGCGCGGCAACGAGCGCATCATCGTCACCGTCTTCGGCGGGCAGACCACTGCATCACGCAATGCCAAGGTGGCCGAACTGATGGACCTCGGCTTCCGCCGTGCGCCTTCCTCCGCGCCCGTGCGCAAGCCCGATGCCCCGGTCTACGCCGACGTCGAATCCACACCCAACGTGACCACCGGTTCGGTTGTCGGCGGTGCGGGCAAGACAATCCGCCTCGTCGGCGCGGTCACCAACTCCAAGCGCCCCGTGCTGCGGCCGGTGACGCAGGAGGAGGTCGTCGTGGCCACCGCAGAAGTCACATCTTCCAGCACCGTGTCGAATGCGGACATCACCGCCGCCCTGCGCGAGGCGGTCAAGACTCCGGTTCCGGAAACTGTCGTGGCACCTCCGGCAGCACCCACCGTCACCCTCGCCTCGGCGACCGCCC